>NZ_JBHWLC010000006.1:0-186676 GCF_042730635.1 Streptomyces sp. NPDC059917 | reverse complement strand
GTGGCGAGTTTGGCTGCGGCTCAGGTGGAGTTGTTGGAGTTGGGTCCGGGTTGTCGGGTGTTGCAGTTCGCTTCGCCGAGTTTTGATACGGCGTTCTGGGACATGTTGGTGGCGTTTTCTTCGGGTGCTTCGTTGGTGGTGCCTGAGCGTGGGCGTTTGGTGGGGGAGGAGTTGTTGCGGGTTCTGGAGCGGGGGCGGGTGTCGCATGCGTTGATTCCGCCGTCGGTGGTGGCGACGTTGCCGGGGGATGCTCCGGTGGTGTTGTCGGATCTGGTGTGTTTGGTGGTGGGTGCGGAGGCGGTGCCGCCGGAGTTGGTGGCGCGGTGGGCTCCGGGTCGTCGGGTGATGAATGCGTATGGTCCGACGGAGTCGACGGTGATCGTGACGATGGCTGGTCCGTTGGTGGTGGGTGAGGTGCCGATCGGGCGGCCTGTGGTGAATTCGCGGGTGTTCGTTCTGGATGAGGGTTTGCGTCCGGTGCCGGTGGGCGTGCCGGGTGAGTTGTATGTGGTGGGTGCTGGTGTGGCTCGGGGGTATGTGGGTCGGGCTGGGTTGACGGGTGAGCGGTTCGTGGCGTCTCCGTTCGGGGTGGGTGAGCGGATGTATCGGACGGGGGATGTGGTGCGGTGGCGTGGGGATGGCCAGTTGGACTATTTGGGGCGTGCGGATCAGCAGGTGAAGGTGCGGGGGTTCCGTATCGAGCCGGGTGAGATCGAGTCGTTGTTGGTGGGGTACGAGGGAGTGCGTCAGGCGGCGGTGATCGCGCGTGAGGACACTCCGGGTGATCAGCGTTTGGTGGCGTATGTGGTGGCGGACCTGGAAGTGGCCGCTGCGCAGGAGTCCGCTGCTGTCGAGGGGGCGGACGTGCGGGCCCTGGCCCAGGTGGAGGAATGGCGGGAGATCTACGACTCCGTCTATTCCGAAACGGGTGTGGCGGGATTCGGCGAGGACTTCTCCGGTTGGGACAGCTCGTATTCGGGCGAGCCGATCGCTTTGGGCGAGATGCGTGCCTGGCGGGACGCGGCGGTCGAGCGGGTACGCGGCTTCGGCGCGCGACGCGTGCTCGAGATCGGTGTCGGTTCCGGTCTGCTGATGGCACACCTGGCCGAGGGCGTCGAGGAGTACTGGGGCACCGATCTCTCGGCTGCGGTCATCGCGCGTCTGGAAGGGCAGGTCAAGGAAGCCGGGCTCGAGGACCGGGCCCGCCTTCGGGCGCAAGCCGCCGATGTCGTGGAGGGGCTGCCGGAGGAGTTCTTCGACACCGTCGTGATCAACTCCGTGGTGCAGTACTTCCCTGATGGTGAGTATTTGGCGCGGGTGATCGACCAGGCCATGGGCCTGCTCGCCCCGGGCGGCCGCCTGATCGTGGGGGACGTGCGCAACGCGGGATCCCTGCGTGTCCTGCACGCCGCCGTGAATGCGGGGCGCGGTGCGGTGGCGCGCGCGGTCGTCGACCGTGCGGTGTTGCTGGAGAAGGAGCTGGTGGCTGCGCCGGAGTTCTTCACGGGCCTCGCCACGCGTGATGAGCGGATCGGCGGTGTCGATGTGCGGCTCAAGCGTGGTGACTACCACAACGAGCTGACCCGACACCGCTACGAGGTGGTCTTCCACAAGACTCCGGTAGAGGCCCTTGACGTATCCACCCTCCGTGAGGTGGTCTGGGAGCCGGGCCTGGAGATCGACAACCTCGCTTCGTCGGACGCCCCGGTGCGGGTGGTCGGTATCCCCAACGCCCGGCTGGTCGGGGAGGTGGCGGCCGAGCAGGTCATCGACGGGCACGACGCGGAGGACTTCGGTCCGGCCGTGGACCCCGAGACCCTGATCGCGCAGGGCGCGGCCCTGGGCCTGCTGGTGGTCCCCACCTGGTCGGCCCGGTCGGTGGCGTACTTCGACGCCGTGGTCCTGCCCGCCGGCACTCCGGCGGACGTGGTCCTGACCGGTGTGTACGCGCCGTCCACGGGGTCCGGAAGCTGGGTGAACACGCCCGCTGCGGCCCGTGGGATCGGCGCGGTGGTCAAGGCCGCCCGTGCCTGGCTGGCCGAAGGCCTGCCGGACTACATGGTGCCGTCGGCGGTGATGGTCCTGGACCACCTGCCGCTGAACCCGAACGGGAAGCTCGACCGGCGGGCGCTGCCGAAGCCGGACTACGCGGCCACCGCAGGCGGTCGCACCGCCCGTACCCCGCAGGAAGAGACGCTCGCCGGGCTCTTCGCCGAGATCCTCGGCGTCGACCGGGTCGGGATCGACGACAGCTTCTTCGACCTCGGCGGGCACTCCCTGCTCGCGACCCGGCTGGTCAGCCGCATCCGCACCGTCCTGGGCGTGGAAGTCCCCATTGCCACGCTCTTCGAAGCCCCCACCGTGGCCGGTCTGGTCCCGCGGGTCACCGCGGCGCCGCAGCAGGCGGCCCGTCGGCCCGCTCTGCGCCGCATGGCGCGGCCCACCGGCTCGTCCTGACCCGTTCCCCGGGGCAACCCGAGCACACGCGGCGGCACACAACTGGCTGCGTGCGTGCGTTTCATGACAATCCATCAGTTGACACATGTGAGGAAGAAGATCATGACGAACCCCTTCGAGAACCCGAACGGCACGTACCTGGTCCTGATCAACGACGAGCGCCAGCACTCCGTGTGGCCGGAGACCGTCGAGGTCCCGGCGGGCTGGACCGTGGTGAAGCCGGGCGGTACCCGGGAGGACGCCCTCGCCTACATCGAGGAGAACTGGACGGACATGCGTCCCGCGAGCCTCGTCAAGGCCATGGCCGACACGGCCTCCTGAGGCCGGCCGCCCGCACCTCGTCCGGACAGCACGCGTCAGGGGCGCCCTTCGAAGGGAGGGCGCCCCTGGTCACCACCCTCTGGCAAAGGCACTGAATAGCATGGGTACACCGACAGACCTCGCCCCGCACCAGGGGCCGGCGATCGTGACCGCCATCCCGCGGTGGCGCCAAGAGCCGCTGCGAGCCGATGCGCCGACGACCGAGTACGCGTGCGACGTGCCGGCCGCCGTGGCGGGCGGGCTCGCGGCCCTCGCGGACCGGCTGGGGGTCCCGCTCGCCTGCGTGCTGCTCGCCGCGCACGCGAAGGTACTGGCCTCCCTCTCCGGCGAGCAGGACGTGGTGACGGGGTACGTCGCCCCCGGGCCCCCGACCGGCGGGGTCGGCGCGTCCGGCCCGGCCCCCGTGGCGCTGACGGTGGCGGAAGGGGCCTGGGAGGCGCTCGTGCGGACCGCGCAACGGGCCGTGCGAGGGGCCGCCCGTGCGGAGGGCTCCCCGTACGAGGTGGTGCTCGACCTGTCGGCGCTCGATGCCGGGCCCACCGCACCCCCCGTGCAGCCCGCCGGTCCCGTGGTCCTGACCGTCGCCTTCGCGGGGGCGCCGGGCGGACCGCGCCTGCGTGTGTCCGGCGACCCCCGGGTCCTGGACCTGCCGTACGCGCGGCGCATCGCCGGATACCTCCTGACCGCGCTGGAGCGGTCGGCCACGGACAGCGCCGCGGAGCACCACACCCGGAGCCTCCTGTCGGCCGAGGAGCTCGCCCACCAGATCGACGGCCTGGCGGGGCCCGCCCGGGACCTGCCGGACCGGCGTGCGCACGAGCTGATCGAGGAGCGCGCACGCCTCCACCCCGACCGGATCGCGGCCGAGCACGCCGGTACCCGGTGGACGTACGCCGAGCTCAACCGCCGTGCCAACCGCATCGCGCGCTCCCTGCTGAGCCGTGGGCTGCGCGGCGAAGACGTGGTCGCCGTGGTCACCGAGCGGAACCTCGACTGGCTGGCGGCGACGCTCGCGGTCTTCAAGGCCGGTGGCGTCTACCTGCCCGTCGAACCGCACTTCCCCGCGGCCCGGATCAACGCCATGTTCACCCGCAGCGCCTGCCGTTTCGTCCTCACGGAGACCGGTAGCACCAGCACGCTCGACGAAGCGCTGCGCTCGTACGAGCCCGCGAGCCTGCTCACCATCGCCGACGCGGTCGCCGAGACGCCGCAGGACACCGACCCCGCCGTCCCGGTCGGACCGGGACAGCTCGCCTACGTGTACTTCACCTCCGGCTCCACCGGAGAGCCGAAGGGGGCGATGTGCGAACACGCGGGGATGCTCAACCACCTGCTCGCCAAGATCGAGGACCTGGACATCCGCCCGGAGCAGGTCGTCGCCCAGACCGCGCCCCAGTGCTTCGACATATCGCTGTGGCAGCTGATCGGCGCCCTGCTCGTCGGCGCCCGGACGCTGATCGTCGGTCAGCGGGAGGTCCTGGACGTGCGGGCCTACGTCGACACCCTCGTCGAGGGCGGGGTCGAGGTGGTCCAGGTCGTTCCGTCCTACCTGGAGGTCGTACTCAGCCACCTCGCGGAGGAACCGCGTCCGCTGGGTCGGCTGCGCAGCGTCTCCACGACCGGGGAGGCGCTCAAGAAGGAGCTGGCCGAGCGCTGGTTCGCGGCCTTCCCCGAGATCAAGCTGGTCAACGCCTACGGTCTGACCGAGACGTCCGACGACACCAACCACGAGGTGATGGACCGGGTGCCGGTCCACGAGCGGATCCCGCTCGGCCGGGCCGTCCGCAACGTGCGGGTCTACGTCGTCGACGAGCGGCTGCACCCCGTGCCGCTCGGAGCACCGGGGGAGATCGTCTTCTCCGGGGTCTGCGTGGGCCGCGGCTACATGAACGATCCGGCACGCACCTCCGCGGCCTTCGGCACGGACCCGCACCGGCCGGGGGAACGCCTCTACCGCTCGGGCGACTTCGGCCGCTGGCTTCCCGAAGGGACGCTGGAGTTCCTCGGCCGCCGCGACGCCCAGGTCAAGATCCGGGGCTTCCGGATCGAGATCGGTGAGATCGAGAACCACTTGGTGCGTGCGGAGGGTGTCCGCGACGGCGCGGTGGTCGTCGCCCGCAGCGCGGACCAGGAGGACTACCTCGTCGCCTTCTATGCGGCGGACGAGGCCCTCGACGCGGACCGGCTGCGCCGGTCGCTGGCCGGGTCCCTGCCGGCGTACATGGTTCCGCAGGTGTTCCACCACCGCGCGGCGCTGCCGCTGACCGACAACGGCAAGACCGACAAGAAGGCGCTGCGGCGCGAGGCGGCCCTCCCGGCGGCGGTGGAGCGCGCACCCGAAGGGGCGGCGCACGACCGGAGCGGCTGGAGCCCGACCGAGCTGCGGCTCGCCGAGGTCTGGGCGCGGGTGCTCGGCATCCCCCTCGCGGACGTCACCCGGGAGCTGAACTTCTACGAGTCCGGGGGCACCTCGCTCTCCGCGGTCCGGGTCGGGGCCGCCCTCGGCGGCGACGCCCGCCTGGAGGACATCATCGGCCGGCCCGACCTGGCCGGGCTCGCCTCCGCCATCGACGCCCACGTCGAAGGGGCCGGGACGGGCGACCGCCCGCAGCAGAAGGAGGAGAACGCATGAGTGACGTCGAGCGGGCGGACCCGGCCCGGCCGGTTCCGCAGCACATCGACCTCGACCTCGAACTGGCCCCGGGCAAGCCCCCGGTGCTGCACGTCGAACCGATCGCCCCCGGCGACCTCGGGGACTGGACACGGCAGCACCGGGACGCCCTGGAAGCGGCGCTCCTCGTCCACGGCGCCGTGCTGGTCCGTGGCCTCGGTGTGCCCGACGCGGCCGCGCTGGCACTGGTGGCGGACCGGATGTCGGGGGGAACGTTCGCCCGCGAGACGGAGCCCTTCGCCCGCCGTCGGCCGCTGGGCGGACCGGTGGTCTCCTCCCTGGAGTGGCCGCCCGACCAGCCCATGTGCATGCACCACGAGCTGAGCTACGCCCTGGAGTTCCCGAGGCTGCTGACCATCGGCTGCTTCACCCCGCCCGCTCGGGGCGGCGTCACCGGACTCGCCGACGGTCGGGCCGTGCTCGAAGCGTTGCCGCGGCCGCTCGTCGAACGGTTCTCGGAGGTGGGCTGGACGCTGGTCCGGTCCTACAACGACCTGGTCGGCGTGGCCTGGCGGGAGGCGCTCGGCGTCGCCGACGAGGCCAGCGCGGAGCAGTACTGCGGGGCCAACGGCATCGACCTGGCCTGGCAGAGTGACGGTGGCCTGCGCACCAGCCAGCGACGCTCCGCCGTCATCCACCACCCGCTGACGGGTGAACGCCTCTGGTTCAACCAGGTCGCCTTCCTCAACGAATGGACGATGGAGCCGTCGATCAGGGAGTTCCTGGTGGCCCAGTTCGGTCCCGACGGCCTGCCCTTCAACACCCGGTACGGCGACGGCGCACCCATCGACGCGGACACCGTCCGGACCCTGAACGAGGTCTACGAAGCGGCCACCCTGCGGGAGCCCTGGCAGGCGGGCGACGTCCTGCTCGTCGACAACATCCGCATGGCGCACAGTCGGGAGCCCTACCAGGGGCGGCGCGAGATCGGCATGGCCCTCGGCGCCCCCGTCCGCCTCGCGGACTGTTCCCCGACGCACCGGCCCGGCGCGCGTCCCTGACGCCCCCCGGCCGGACGCACACCACACCTCTCTCGACACGGAGCACCCCACCCTATGAACGCATCCATTCCGCCCTTCGCCGTGGTCACCGGCTCCCAGGTCCACGACGTGCTCGCGGGCCGGGAACAGCAGGTCATCGAGCTGATCGAGGAGGCCTACCGGGTGCACGGCGAGGGGGACACGGTCAACCCGCCGTCCTACTTCCTGCGCTTCCCCGACCGGCCCACCTCGCGGATCATCGCGCTCCCCGCGTCGATCGGCGGCAACACCCGGGTCGACGGAATCAAATGGATCTCCAGCTTCCCGGAGAACATCCACTCGGGGATCCCGCGCGCCTCCGCGGTCGCCGTCCTCAACGACCGCGACACCGGCTATCCGATCGCCTGCATGGAGAGCTCCATCATCAGCGCGGCGCGCACCGCCGCGTCGGCGGCCCTCGCCGCCGACTGGCTCACCCGCGGCCGCGCCGACGGCCGGCCCCGCCGGATCGGGTTCTTCGGAACGGGCTTCATCGCGCGCTACGTCCACACGTACCTGGCCGGCTCCGGCTGGTCCTTCGACGAACTCGGTGTGCACGACCTCGACGTCGAACACGCCCACAGCTTCCGCGCCTACCTGGAGCGCGCCGCCACCGGCACGTCCACGGGCGGGGCCGACGGCGCTCGGATCACGGTGCACGAGAGCGCCGAGGAG
This sequence comes from Streptomyces sp. NPDC059917, assembly GCF_042730635.1. NCBI lineage: Bacteria > Bacillati > Actinomycetota > Actinomycetes > Kitasatosporales > Streptomycetaceae > Streptomyces > Streptomyces sp. NPDC059917. Next base: position 179,533 of record NZ_JBHWLC010000006.1, on the reverse strand, counting down.
CTGATCCGCTCCAGCGACCTGCTGGTCTTCGCCACCGTCGCGGGAGCCCCGCACGTCACCGACCCCGCCTGGTTCGCACACAATCCGCTGGTGCTGCACGTGTCGCTGCGGGACCTGGCGCCCGAGATCGTGCTGTCGTCGACCAACGTCGTCGACGACATCGAGCACTGCCTCAAGGCCGACACCTCCCCGCACCTGGCCGAACAGCTGGTCGGACACCGGGACTTCATCGACGGCACCCTGTACGACGTCATGACGGGCAAGGTCACCCCGCCCGCCGACAGGCCCGTCGTCTTCTCGCCGTTCGGGCTGGGCGTCCTCGACCTGGCGGTCGGCAAGCACGTCTACGACACGCTCCGCGCCCGGGACGAGCTGTCCGTCGTCGGCGGCTTCTTCCACGAGACCACCCGCTACGGGGCCGAGGCCGCACGGAGCGACGATGAGTGAGACGGGGTGGCCGCGTTGCCGATAATCACCTCTCCCCAGGAGTTCAACACGGAGGACCTCTACGTCGACCTGCGGCCCGTCCTCGGGACCGGGCTCTTCCTGAAGTGCGAGGGGTTCAACTTCGCGGGCTCCATCAAGCTGAAGGCGGCCGCGGCGATGGTGGAACAGGCCGAACGGTCCGGGCTGCTGCACGAGGGGGCCGTACTGGTCGAGTCCTCCTCGGGCAACCTCGGGGTCGCGCTGGCGATGATCGCCGCGAACAAGGGCTACCGGTTCGTCTGCGTGACCGACACCCGGTGCAACCTCAGCACCCGCCGCCTGATGGAGACCATGGGCGCCGAGGTCCGCACCGTCACCCGACCGGCCGCCGAGGGCGGTTACCTGGGAGCGCGGCTGGAATACGTCCGGCGACTGTGCGCCTCGGACCCCCGCTACGTCTGGCTCAACCAGTACGCGAACCCCGACAACTGGGCGGCCCACTACCGCAGTACGGCGCCCGCCATCGCGGACCGCTTCCCCGACCTGGACGTGCTGTTCGTCGGGGCGGGGACCACCGGCACCCTGATGGGGTGCGCCCGGTACTTCCGGGAGTCCGGGCGGCCCGTCACCATCGTGGCCGTCGACGTGCAGGGATCGGTGACCTTCGGCGGCCCCGCGGGCACCCGCAGGGTTCCCGGCCTCGGCGCGGGCGTCCGCCCGCAGTTGCTGGACCGCTCCTACCTCGACGACGTGGTGATCGCCTCGGAGGCCGAGACGATCCGGACCTGCCGCCGGTTGGCCCGGTCCGGGTACCTCTTCGGAGGATCGACCGGCACGGTGATCGCGGGGGCCCGGCGCTGGCTGGCCACCTACCGTGCGGACACCCCGGTCACGGCCGTGGCGATCTCGCCGGACCTCGGCGAACGCTACCTGGACACGGTGTACCAGGAGTCGTGGGTGCGCGACGTGTACGGCGACGCCGTCCACGCGGGCGAGGGGGCGGGGGTGCGCTGACCGCCCGTGGCGGGCCGGGGCACCCCCGCCCGACGGGCAGGTACCGCGCTGCGCTCAGCGCGCCCCGGTCGGCTCCGGTACGGAGACCCGGGCGGCCAGTCGGCGCCGGTCGACCTTGCCGTTGGGATTGCGGGGCAGGGCCGACAACCGGTGGACGGTGTCGATGATCGAGTGCCGGGGGAGGTGCTGCGCGCAGTGCCGCTTGAGATCGATGAGGGAGGGTTCATGACCGTCGCGGGCCACGACGAACGCCACGATGTGGGCGTCGATCCCGCTGCCCGCCACCAGGGCGGCAGCTTCCGCGACCCCGTCGTGACCCTGCAGGACGGCCTCGACCTCCCCGAGTTCGATGCGGTTGCCGCGTACCTTGACCATGACGTCGCGCCGCCCGACGAAGTCGAAGCCGCCGTCCTCCAGCACGAGTGCGATGTCACCGGTCGCGTACGTCCGGTCGACCACCGGAGGCCGGCCCCAGTAGCCCAGCATCACCCCCGGACCGCTGACCACCAGCTCGCCCTCCTCACCCGGCAGGGCGCGCCGTCCGTCCTCGCGCACCGCGACCACGGTGTTGCCGCAGACGCCGCTGCCGATGCCGACCGGACGCACCCGGTCGAGGGGGATGTCGACGACGTCGTGGGCGGTGGAAATGATGGTCTCCGCGGGCCCGTACAGGTTCGTGAACCGAATGTGCGGAAGGTGTTCGCGCAGTTCCCGGAGCGGGCCGATGGGGAAGGGTTCGCCCGCGAACATCACGCTGCGCAGCGCCGGTGCGTCGGTTTCGAGGAGTCCGCCGTGCCGCATCATCAGCAGCAGTGCGGCGGGCACCGAATACCAGACGGTGACGGCGTGGTCCACGAGGAAGCGGACCAGCCCCTTCGCGGAGTAGGCGGTTTCCTGCGGGACCAGGTGCACGGAGGCGCCGACGGTGAAGGGGGCGTAGACGTCGTTCACCGAGAGGTCGAAATGGAACGGGGCGTGGTTCGCGTACCGGTCCCCGGGCCGCGCCCCCTGGGCCTCGGCCACCCAGGAGATGAAGGCCCACGCCGTGTTGTGGCTGTGGCAGACGCCCTTGGGCTCACCGGTGGAACCGGAGGTGTAGAGGATGAAGGCGAGGTCGTCCCCGTCCGGCGCCGGGCCCGGCGCCGAGAAGTCCTCCCGGGCCGGTTCCCGTGCGGGCGGCAACGCGGACCACGGCGTGCCGTCGGGCCATGCCGTGAGCACGGCAGGGGCCGCGGCGCCGGTCGCTGCGGCCACGGACGCGCTCCGCTCCGGGGTCGTGACCAGGGCGGACGGCGCGAAGTCGGCCGTCAGCTTCGCTATCCGCAGGGCCGGGGCCTGCGGGTCGAGGGGGACGTAGGCGGCGCCGATCCGCAGCACGGCCTGCATGGCGGCGATCGCGGCCACCGACTTGTCGAGCCAGATCCCGACGCGGTCACCGGCGCGCACGCCCCGGTCCAGGAGCGCGCGGGCGAGGTCGTCGGCCAAGGCGTCGAGGCGGGCGTAGCTCGCGTCACCGTCCGGAGCCGACACCGCCAGGGCGTCGGGGGTCCGCCGGGCCGCGTCCCGGACGAGTTCGTGTAGCAGCATGAGAATGCGTTCTCCCCTTGGTTCCATTCCATCCTTGGTCGGCGGCCGTAGCTTGTTGGGCCCTTCCGGGGAAAGTCAAGCAGTGGTACTCATTCATGTCAGGTACGAGGAGAAGCGAATGTCGCAGCGGGAAACGGCCGATACGATCGAATTCACCAAGGAGTTCGTCACGCGGTTCATAGAGGACGAAGTACTGAAAGGGCAGGGGGAGGTGGAGGGTGATACGCCGCTGATCGAATGGGGAATTCTCGACTCGCTTTCCGTGGCCCGCCTCGGTGGCCGCCTGGAGAAGGAATTCGGTGTGGTCATCCTGGGGGACACCTCCCTCGGGGAGAAATTCCGGACCGTCGACGCCATCTGCGCCTTCGTGACGGAAATGAGGTCCGCCCGATGACGGCGCGGCTGCCCCTCTCCTCGGCGCAGACCGGGGTGTGGGTCGCGCAGCAGCTCGACCCCGACGACCGGTCCTTCAACATCGCCGAGTACTGCGACATCGCGGGGCCCGTCGACCCGGAGCTGCTGGGAGCGGCCCTGCGCGAGGTCGTGGCCGCCACCCCCGCCCTGCGGGCCCGCTTCGGCATCGGCGAGGAGGGCCTGTGCCAGTACGTCGACGAGGACGTCGAGGTCGTCCTGCACACCGTCGACGTCAGTGACGAGCCGGACCCGCGGGAGGCCGCCGAACGCTGGATGGCCGAGCACCTCGCCGAGGCGTACGACCTGGCCCGGGGGCCGCTCTTCACCTGGGCGCTGTTCACCCTCGGGCCCGAGCGCTCGTTCTGGTACCGAGCCGCGCACCACGTCGCCGTCGACGGCTTCGCCTTCTCGCTCGTGGCCTCCCACGTCGCGGACGTCTACACCGCGCTCGCCACCGGCGCCCCCCGCCGCCCCCGCCCGCCGGGCACCCTGGAACAGGTCGTCGAGGCCGACGTCGCCTACCGGGGCGGTGCGGCGTTCGAGCGGGACCGCGCGTTCTGGCACGAGCGGATGGCGGGGCGGGGCGCGCCCGTGAGCCTGACGGACTGGCGGCCCGCCCGTACCCGCGCCTCCCACCGTGCGGCCGGACGACTGGCGGCCTCCGCCCTGGAGCCCCTGCGTTCCGTGGCGCGGCGCCTGGAGGTCACCTGGCCGGAGATCGTCATCGCCATCGCCGCGGTGTGGCTGCACCGGGCGACCGGGACCGGGGACCTCGTCGTCGGCCTCCCCGTGACCGGGCGCACGGAGCCGCTCTCGCGGCGCGTCCCGGCCATGCTGACCAACGTGGTCCCGCTCCGCTTCGAGCTGGGGCCGGACACCCCGTTCGCCGCGGTCGTCGCCCAGGCCGCGCAGCGGCTGGAGGAGGCGGTGGAACACCAGCGCTACCCCCAGGAACGCCTGGTGCGCGAGCTGTCGGAGCCGGGGCGAGGCGCCACCGGCCGGTTCGGGCCCGACATCAACATCATGTCCTTCAACCACCGGCCGCGGTACGCGGGACACCCGTCCACGGTGCGCACCCTGTGCTCGGGCCCCGTGGACGACCTGACCGTCAACGTCTACGACCGGATGGACGGCCAGGGCCTGGACGTGGCTCTCGACGGGAACGCGGAGCTGTACGCGCCGGAGCGACTGGCGGCCCACGTGGACGACTTCGTCGCCCTGCTGTCCCGCGTCCCCGAACTGCTGGAGGCGCCCTCGATCACGTCCTGACGGCCGAACGCGCCCTCGTTCGCGCCCCCACGTGCTCCCGCGCGCCGCCTCGGAGGGGCTGGGCGCGCGGGGGCGGCGCCGCGACCATGACGGCCGGCGCGGACTTCGAAGGGGGACGGATGGGACGTCGTTGGCTGGTGACGGGGTGTTCTTCGGGGCTCGGACGGGCGGTGGCCACGGCCGCGGCACGGGCCGGGGACCAGGTGGCGGTGACCGCCCGGACGACCGCGTCCCTGGAGGACCTGGCGGGGGCCTGGCCGGACCGGATCACGCCGATCGCCCTGGAGCTGCGGGACGCGGACCAGTGCGAGGCGGCCGTGCGCACGGCCGCGGACCACATGGGCGGCATCGACGTCCTGGTCAACAACGCCGGCAGCGGTCTCTTCGGCACGGTCGAGGAGGTCTGCGACGCGGAGCTGCGCGATCAGCTGGAGACCCTGCTCGTCGGTCCCTGGCGGCTCGCGCGCCAGGTGCTGCCGCTGATGCGGGCGCAGGGACACGGCCACATCGTCAACGTCTCCTCGCTCGGCGGCCGCATGGCCTTCCCGGGCCTGGCCTCCTACGTCGCCGGGAAGTACGCGCTGGAGGGCATGAGCCAGGCGTTGGCCGCCGAGGTCGCCCCGTTCGGGGTGCGCGTCACGGTCGCCGAGCCCGGGGTCTTCGCCACCCGCTACGGATCGTCGCTCGCGGAGGCCGCGCACCGCCTGCCGGTCTACGCGCAGGCCACCGGCGAGATGCTCGACGGCTTCCGGGGGATGGAGGACAACGAGGAGTACGGCAGGCCCGAGGACTTCGCCGACACGCTGCTCGCGCTCGTCGCCTCGGACCTGCCCACCCCCTTGCGCGTCCCCGTCGGCGAGGACGCCTACGCCTATCTGGAGGCGGCCGAGGAGGCGGCCCGCGCGGAGTTCGCCGCGGCCCGTGCGCTCGTACGGCCGACGGGGAGCCCGGCGGGGGCGGCGCCGGTGGCGGGCTGAACCGCCGCCGCCCGGGCCGTCAGTTCTGCCATCCCACCTTCGTGTAGTCGACGTCCGCGAGGCCGGTCGCGCCGAAGTTGGCGAGGCCCTTGCGGTCCGCCAGGATGGCGGGGCGCTGGTACAGCTCGATGGAGTGGCCGAGCTTGTAGATCTCGACGTCGGCCTCGTTGTAGAGCTTGAGCGCCGCGGCCCGGTCGGTGCTCTGCCCCGCCTTCTTCAGCAGCTCGTCGATGCGGGGGCTGCCGACCGAACCGAAGTTCTGGAAGAGGTTGTTGCCCTGGGGCTGCTGGAAGACCGGGATCAGCTTCGAGGTGTACGCCTCGTCGACGTTGCGGAAGCTGACGAGGTCGAAGTTCCCGGTGTTGACGAACTTGCTGAAGTAGTCGTTCGCCGGGACCTTCTTGATCTCGACCTTCACGCCGACGGCGCCCAACTGCTGCTGCACCAACTGCGCCTGGTCCTCCTGCGAGGAGGAGCCGCCCGCGCTGAGCGTGTACTCCAGCGCCAGCTCCTTGCCGTCCTTGGTGCGCGGCTTGCCCTGGCCCGCGTCCTTCCAACCGGCCTCCTCGAGGAGCTTGGTCGCCTTCGCCGGGTCGTAGGCGTCGAACTCGCTCGAGTTGTCCTGGTACCCCGCCTGGTTCGGCATGAAGAAGTGGTTGTTCAGCGGCTTCAGTTCGAAGGAGAGGTCCTTGGCGAAGCTGGCGTTGATGCCCTTGCGGTCGATGGCCGCCTGGAGGGCGTTGCGCACCTTGACGTCCTGGAGCGGGCCGCGCCCGGCGTTGAGCGTGATGTGCACCTCGTCCCAGCGCGCACCCCGGCGGATGTCCGCGGTCGGGTCCTTGGCCAGCCGCTGGTAGTCCTCGGGCTGGAGCGCGGTCGTCTCGTCCAGCTCCTTGTTGAGGAAGGCCTCGGTGCGCGCCGAGCGGTCCAGGACGCGGAAGACGATCGAATCCAACTTGGGCTTGTCGCCCCACCACTGCGGGTCGGGCACCAGGGTGACCGTCTGCGCGGTCTTGTCGTAGGTGCCGATCTTGAAGGCGCCCGAGGTGACCGGTGCCTTCTCCGTCCAGCCCTTGTTGAACTTCTCGGGGGTGTCGATCTGTTCGGCCGGATAGAGCGGGTCGAAGAGCCGCGGCCAGTCCGCGTACGGCGTGGCGAAGGTGACCTTCACCCCGTGTTCGTCGGCGCCCTGCTCGACCTTGGAGATCTGGTCGTAGCCGGAGGTGTCGGCGGCCTCGTACGCCTTGTCGGTGCCGTTCAGCGCCTTCCACAGCGCCTCGAAGTCCTTCCAGCTCAGCGGCTTCCCGTCGGACCACCGCGCCTTCGGGTTGAGCTGGTACTCCACCACCTGCGGGGTGGTCGAGACGACCTTCGCCGAGGTCAGGAAGGCCGGGTTGGGCTGGCCGACGCCCTTGGCGTCCGCGTAGAAGAGGTGTGGCAGCACCGCCCGGTCGATCTCGGCCGCGTCGCCCTGCTGCCCGTCCACCTGGTTGACGTTGTACTGCGTGATCCACTGGTCGATGGCGATCTTCAGCGAGCCGCCCTGCTTGAGGGCGCTCACCGGCTGGGCGTTGATGTTCTGCCCGTCGACCGCGGGCGCCGCCTCCTTCTTGGCCGATGCGCCGTCGCCCGAGCCGGAGGAGTCGCAGGCGGACACCACCAGCGTGGCCGAAACTGCTGCGGCTATGGCGATGACCGTGGTTCTGCGCATCGGGACACTTCCTCCGGATCGTGGGCGGTCGGTTCGGGACCGCAGGACGGGCCGACCGTAGGAGATCTTGCGCTCCGGGGGGAGGCCTGCTGGAATCCCGATATGTTTTCTTAGCATGTCCGCAACAAACACCGGTCAAGCTGTGTCAACAAGCCGACGAATTAGCCAGGTTGACCTGCCGCGGCCGTGATCCCCGGGTGATCCCCGGGACTCGCGTTCTCCTGGCGATCCCTCGTGGATCCCGACCACCTGCGGAGGTTCCCCACCCGTGGCCGCCTACCTGGCCAAGCGGCTCGGCTACTACGCCGTGCTCCTGCTCGCCGCCGTCTGCCTCTCGTACCTGCTGGCCTCCTACGCCCTCGACCCGCGGGCGTACTACGAGGGCCGACAGCCACCGCTCTCGCCCGCGTCGGTGGACCACCACCTCACGGCCCTCGGCGTCAACGACCACACCCCGCTCGTCCCGCGCTTCGCCACCTGGGCCGGACACGCGGTGCGCGGAGACCTCGGCCGGACCATCGACGGGACCTCGGTGGGCGCCGAGTTCGGCCGGCGGATCGGGGTCAGCCTGCGCCTGCTGCTCTTCGGCACCGTCGTCGGAACGGTGCTCGGCGTGCTCGCCGGAGCCTGGACGGCCGTGCGCCAGTACCGCCCGTCCGACCGCGCGATGACCCTCGCGTCCTTCGTGCTGCTGTCGACGCCCGTCTTCCTCCTGGCCGTTCTGCTCAAGATCGGCGCGATCTGGTTCAACACGAAGACCGGCACCGAAGTCATCCGGTTCACCGGCGAGAAGACCCCCGGCGTCGACTCCGGCTTCTGGACGGTCCTGCGGGACCGCGGCGTCCACCTGCTGCTGCCCACGCTCTCGATCGGGCTCGCCACGATCGCCGGATACAGCCGCTACCAGCGCTCCACCATGCTGGACGTGCTCGGCTCGGACTACCTGCGCACCGCCGCGGCCAAGGGCCTCGGCCGCCGCACCGTGCTGCTCAAACACGGCCTGCGCACGGCCCTGATCCCGATGTCCACCTACTTCAGCTACGGCTTCCTGGCCCTCTTCACCGGAGCCACCTTCACCGAGACGATCTTCGGCTGGCACGGGATGGGCGAATGGTTCATCTCCTCCATCGGCAAGAACGACGTCAACTCCGTCGTCGCCGTCAACGTGTTCGCCGCCGTGACGGTCCTCCTGTCCGGCTTCCTCGCGGACGTGCTGCACGCCGCGCTCGACCCGCGCATCCGCACCGCCTGAACCAGGACCCAGGAGAACGCCGACCATGACCGCCGTCATCGAGAGCAGCGCCCCGGGCGCGCAGCCCGCCACCCGCCCCGTCGGGCGGACCACCGTCGTACTGCGCCGGTTCCTGCGCAACCGCAGCGCGCTGGCCGGCGCCGCGGCCCTGCTGCTGCTCTTCCTGCTCGCCTTCGCCGGGCCGCTCGTCAGCCCGTGGGACTACAGCCACATCGACTACACCGCCCTGCGCTCCGGGCCCGGCCCCGACCACTGGTGGGGCACCAACCGGATCGGCCAGGACGTCTTCGCGCAGACCGTGCGCGGACTCCAGAAGTCCCTCGTCATCGGGCTCATGGTGGCGCTGTTCTCGACGGTGCTCGCCTCCCTGGTCGGTGCGTGCGCCGGGTACTTCGGCGGCTGGACGGACCGGCTGCTGATGTTCCTCGTCGACCTGCTGCTCGTCTTCCCCTCGTTCCTGATCATCGCGATCATCTCGCCCCGGCTGCGCGGCGGCGGCTGGATCGCCTTCGTCGCGCTGCTCGCCGTGTTCGGTTGGATGATCACGGCGCGGGTGGTCCGGTCGATGACGCTGTCCCTGAAAGAGCGGGAGTTCGTCAAGGCGGCCGTGTACATGGGCGTCGGGCCGCTGCGGATCATCTGGCGGCACGTCCTGCCCAACATCGCCTCGTTCCTCATCATCGACGCCACGATCGCCGTCGGCGGGGCCGTGATGAGCGAGACCGCGCTCTCCTACTTCGGCTTCGGCGTGCAGGCACCCGACGTCTCCCTCGGCACCTTGATCGCCGGCACCACCGGGGCCGCCGTCACCTACCCCTGGATGTTCTTCTTCGCCGCCGGCCTGCTGATCGTGTTCGTCCTCGCCGTGAACCTGGTGGGAGACGGGCTGCGGGACGCGCTCGACCCCACCACCACGCGCTCCGCGCGCCGCGCGCCCCGCACCGGATCCAAGAAGGGGGCCCGATGAGCTCCGCCGCACGCGCCGTGCTGTCCGTCACCGACCTGGAGGTCGACTTCGACGGCGTCCCCGCCGTGCGCGGCGTCAGCTTCTCCCTCGCGCGCGGTGAAGTCCTCGGCCTGGTGGGGGAGTCGGGCTCCGGCAAGTCCGCCACCGCCCTCGCGATGCTCGGTCTGCTCCCGGGCAACGCCGTCGTCCGGGGCTCGGTACGGCTGGACTCCACCGAGCTGGTCGGCGCCCCCGACGCCGCGCTCACGGCCGTACGCGGGCGCCGGATCGGGATGGTCTTCCAGGACCCGCTGTCCGCCTTCACACCGGTGTACCGGATCGGGGACCAGATCGCCGAGGCGGTCCGCGCCCACCAGGACCTCTCGCGCGAACGGGCCCGGGCCCGGGCCGTCGAACTCCTCGACCTCGTCGGGATCCCCGAACCCGCCCTGCGCGCCCAGGCGTTCCCGCACGAGTTCTCGGGCGGGATGCGCCAACGCGCCATGATCGCGATGGCCATGGCCAACGACCCGGACGTGCTGCTCGCCGACGAGCCGACGACGGCCCTCGACGTCACCATCCAGGCCCAGGTCCTCGACGTCCTGCGCACGGCCCAGCGCGAGACCGGGGCCGCGCTCGTCCTGGTCAGCCACGACCTCGGCGTGATCGCCGGCACGGCCGACCGGGTGGCCGTGATGTACGCGGGGCGCATCGTCGAGACGGGGACGGCCGCCGAGGTGTTCGCCCGCCCCTCGATGCCCTACACCATGGGGCTGATCGGAGCGGTGCCCCGGCTCGACGGGGCCGGGGGCGCCCTCGTCCCCATCCCCGGGGCGCCGCCCGCGGCGGCGCTGGTGGGCCCGGGATGCGCCTTCGCGCCGCGCTGCCCGATGGCGCGGGAAGCCTGTGCGCGGGACGTCCCGCCGCTCTCGGCGCCGGACGGCGGGGGACACCTGGCCGCCTGCGTCCGTGCCGAGGAGATCGCCGCGAAGGGGCTCGGGGTGCTCGACGTCTACCCGGTGCCCGAGGTGGCGGACGCCCGCACCGAACGGGCCGTCGGGGACACGGTGTTGAAGGTCACCGGGCTCGTCAAGACCTTCCCCGTACTCAAGGGGGCCGCCTTCAAGAGGCGGATCGGGAGCGTGTACGCCGTCGACGGGGTCGACCTCACCGTCCGCGGCGGCGAAACGCTCGCGCTGGTGGGGGAGTCGGGGTCGGGCAAGTCCACCACCCTCTTCGAACTCCTGCACCTCGCACGGCCCGAGGGCGGCGACATCGAGCTGTTCGGGAAGTCCCCGGCCGCCTTGAGCAGGGCCGAACGGCGCGCCCTGCGCGGCCAGGTCCAGATCGTCTTCCAGGATCCGATGGCCAGCCTCGACCCCCGCATGCCGGTCGGCGACATCATCGCCGAACCGCTGCGCGCCCAGGGGGTCGACCGGGCGGCCGCGGCCCGGCGGATCCCCGAACTGCTCGACCAGGTCGGCCTGGACCGGGCCGCCGCCGAGCGGTTCCCGCACGAGTTCTCCGGCGGGCAGCGCCAGCGCATCGGGATCGCCAGGGCGCTCTCGGTGCGGCCGAAGCTGCTCGTGCTCGACGAGCCCGTCTCCGCGCTCGACGTGTCCGTCCAGGCGGGGGTGCTGAACCTGCTCCGCCGGCTCAAGTCGGAGCTCGGGCTGGCCTACCTCTTCGTCTCGCACGACCTGTCCGTCGTACGGCACATCGCCGACCGGGTCAGCGTCGTCTACCTCGGGCGGACGGTCGAGGCCGGGGCCGTACGGGAGGTCTTCGAGCGTCCGCGCCACCCCTACACCCAGGCGCTGCTGTCCGCGGTGCCGCTGCCCGACCCCGAGCGGGAACGGGCGCGCAGGCGCGACCGGATCCTGCTGGCGGGCGACCCGCCGAGCCCCACCCGGCGCTACGAGGGGTGCCGCTTCCTCGGGCGCTGCCCCGTGTACGCGCGCCTGGCCCCGCCGCAGCGCGAACGGTGCGCCACGCAGGACCCGCAACCGACCTCCCACGCCGCCGACCACGTCGCCTCCTGCCACTTCCCGACCGTGCGGGAGGTGCTCTAGGGCCTCGCTCCCGTGTCCCCACCGGCAAGGAAGGGGCGCAGCAGGGTGAGCAGGGCGCGCGGTCGGTGCAGCGGGATGATGTGGCCGCAGTCCTCGATGACGTGTGCGGTGAGGTCGTCGGTGATCGGGCGGAGCTGGCGTGCCAGTGCGGCGCCGACGGGCCGGGCCCCCAAGGCCATCGTCGGCACCGTCAGGCGGGCGGCGGCGACCGCCCGCTCGATCTGCGCCGCGCTCTCGGGCAGCGCCCGGTAGTACGAGAACGCGCGGCCCAACGCCCGGCGGCCGGTGTACGCGCGGACGAAGGCGTCCCGGAGGGCGGGGCGCACCCCGTCGCCCAGCGTGCCGGTACGCAGGAACCAGTCGACGTACGCGGCCTCGTGGCCCTCCAGTACGGTCTCGGCGAGGCCGGGCCCGGCGCGATGGAAGCCGAACCACCACGGCGGCCCGTCGGCGAGGAACTCCTCGGCGCCGGGCAGCCCGCCCAACACGGACTCCATGACGACCAGGCGCCGGACCAGATCGGGGCGGCGCAGGGCGAGGAGGAAGGCAGGTGCGGTCCCCGCGTCGATGCCCACCACCGCGGCGGGGGACGCGCCGAGCGCGGTGAGGAGCGACGCGGCGTCCTCGGCCAGGGTTTCCGCGTCGTACCCGGAGTCCGCCGCGCCGCTCGCGCCGAACCCGCGCAGGTCCGGCGCGATGACGCGGTACCGGTCGGACAAACCGGCCATGACGTCCGTCCACAGCTCCCAGGTGTGCGGGAAACCGTGCAGCAGCAGGACGGCCGGGCCCGATCCGGCGAGGGCGACGTTCAGTTCGACGCCGTTGACGGGGACGCGCCGCAGCTCGGGCATGGAGGGGCTCCAGGTGGGGTGAGGAATGGTGACCACCTCACGCTAGGGAACTACCCTGGTCCCTCCAAGACGGCACTTTCCCTTCAGGTGGTGAGCCCCGAGTGACCACATCGAGGCCCGGTGAGCGGGGCGACGTGCTGGATCCGCTCTGCCCGACCCGGCGGCTGCTCGACCGCATCGGCACCAAGTGGACGTCGATGGTGGTCAAGGTGCTGGCCGCGGAGCGGCCCGACGAGCTGCGTTTCGCGGAACTGCGGCGCCGCGTCCCGGGCATCTCACAGAAGATGCTGTCCGTCACCCTGCGCGGCCTCGTCCGCGACGGCCTGGTCGCGCGCCGGGTGGAACCCACCGTGCCCCCGGCCGTCCACTACCGGCTCACCGAGCTGGGCCTGTCCCTCGAAGGGCCGCTCAGCGCCCTGCGGGTCTGGGCCGAGACGCACATGGCGGAGATCGACCGCAACAACCGGCTCGCCGACGGGTCAGGCCTTGAAGAGCTGGCACAGGTGGAGGAACAGGTCCGGGTTGGCGATGTTCTGGAAGTCCGCGCTGTCCACGGTGGTGCGCCTGAGGGATCCGTTGAAGATCAGGGTGCCGCTGTAGGAGGTGATGTCGGTGATCTCCGACCAGGGAGCCGAGTGCTTGCGCCCGGACAGGCGGTGCCGGTCGACCTTGTAGGCACCGAAGTCGACGGTCCCGCCGCTCTCGATGGTGGCCAGGGCCCGGGGCAGCTGGGCCTGGGTGACGGCTTGCATGATGTGCTCGCCCCACACGTTCGGCCACAGGAAGAGCGCGCCCTGTTCCACCGAGGTGATGCCCAGTGACCGCTTGTCCTCCTTGAGGAACACGCGCAGGCCCGGGCCGACGTTCACGGCCGCGCCGTGCGGGTCCAGCAGGGTGTACCGGGCGTCCCAGGGCACGCCGTTGCGGGTGCTCGTGTACCGCAGCACCCGCACCGTGTCCCAGTCGTAGGCGGAGCGGAAGCCGTCGGGCCCCGTCACCACCGCGCCCCTCGCGTACAGGTAGAGCCGCGACGCGTTGTGCTTGGTGACCAGGCGGCTCCGCTTGCTCCGGAAGGTCCGCGCCCACGGCCCGAGGCGCCGTTCGGCCGCCAGCGCGTCGGCCGCGGCGGTCGGCTGTTCGTAGGTGTCCTGCTCGTCCATCGTTCGGTTTCCCCTCGCGTCGTTCACGTGCCGCCGCTCCCGCGGCCGGCCCCTGCGATGCTGGTCCCCGCACCGGCCGGACGACAGGCCATGCGACCGGCCATCGGTGACCGGTCGCCGCGGGCCGGTCGTGACGTCCGGTGCTGACGTCCGGTCGTTACGGGCCGTCGGCCGCGGGGGGCACGAACGTGGCCGGGGCGAAGCGGCGGTGCCGCTCCCGGTAGGCGCGGCCGAGATGGTGTTGCAGCCGCAGGTGGCGGAACTGGTACACGGCACCGGCCTGGCGCAGGACGCCTCGGCGGTAGGCGTCGTCCAGGAACGCGGCCGGGTTCCACGGGAGCCGCCCGGTCAGGGGGAGCCAGCCGCGCGCGAGCACGAGCCACTGCCCCCAGGCGGTGAAGGCGAGCACGTAGGAGGCCGCGCCGCCCACGCCCCCGACCGTGCCGATGAACAGGCTGTCCTGCACGCCCCAGTTGAGCGGGCCCATCACGTTCCGGAGCAGATCGACGATCAGATGGCCGCCGAGGGCGATGGCGAGGGTGAAGGCCGGTGCGAGGACGAGGAACTGCCGGCAGGTCGTCGAGCGGTTCGAGGACAGCAGCCCGATGGGGGTCGCCGCCGCGGTGACGTCCACGGGTGCTTCGAAGACGGCCGTCAGCCCGAAGGCGAGGCCGGCCGACGAACCGAAGACGATGGCGAGGACCAGCGTGTTGATCAGGGTGCCGCCCAGGACGTCCGGGTCGGTGAGCGGCGTCCCCGCGATCAGCGCGCGCTGGACGGTGAGGGCGCAGGCGCACCCGACGCCCATGACGGTGCCGCCGATCAGGCCGTGGGCGAAGCGGGCGGCGAAGGTGCGCAGGGGGCTGCGGCCGAGATGGGGCCGCGCGGCGCGCAGGGTCAGCCGGACCCGGGACGGTTCGAAGGCCGCCCCGCCGCCGGAGCGGTCCGCCATCGCGTAGACGGCTCCGAACCCGATGCCCGCGGCCGGTCCCATGAGACCGCCCTGGAGCAGCAGTTCGCCGACGGAGAGCGAGGTGAGCAGGAAGCCGACCAGCCAGTCGGTCACGGTGATGCTCAGCGCCGTGGCCAGGACGAAGGCCAGGGTCCGGGTCGTGCGCGAGAGGGAGTCGCCGAGCTGCCACCAGGCGAGGTCCTGCCGCTCGCGGTCGAGCCGGACCAGGTGGTGGGCGAGGTGGCCGAGCCAGCCCGCCGCGCGCTCGGGGTCGGCGTACGCCGTACTGGGCTGCTCGCCGGCCGCGTCGCGTTCCGGCGCGCGGCGCCGGTAGACCGTGGGCACGAATCCCGCCAGCAGGTGCTCGTCCAGGCTCTTCACGGAGGGGAAGCGGGTGGCGTCCAGCAGCTCGGCGGGGTCCCGATCGGGCTTCTCGCTGTACAGGGTGCGGGCGAGGATGACCATGAGCGGGGTGGTCAGGACCTCGGCGAGACGGACGTGCGGGGGATCCCGGCGCGTGCGCAGCGCGCTCAGCACGGCGTCCCAGGGCGAGCCCGTCGCCCCCGTGCCGGGGCTCGTACCGGGCGCGGCCCCGGATGCGACGGCACCCGTGGTGCGGGTGGTGCGCGGCAGGTAGTCGGCGAGGTCGTCGAGGGTGAGGTCGGTGAGCTCGATGCCCGCGGCCCAGACGAGCGGCTTGTTCGCCGCGCGGACGGCTTCGGCGTACTCGTCGCGCCGACTGGTGAGGACGAGCGGCGCGGCCGTCGCGTTGAGCGCGTCCAGGGCGTCCCGGCGCAGTCCTTCGGCTATCTCGTCGAAGCCGTCGAGGACCGGGAGGACGAGGTCGGCGTCGACCAGCGCCGCGGCCAGGGGCGCCCCTCCGTAGCCGCGGCGGGCCAGGTGGGGGTGGTCGCGCAGCAGCCGGCCGATCATCCAGTCCCGCAGCGCGGTGGTCGACGGGTCCCAGGAGCCGATGCTGAAGACGACCGGTACGCGCGGCCGCGGGGCGGTGGTGCCCGGCCGGTCCAGCAGGTCCAACAGGTCCAGGACGAGCCTGATCGTCAGGACGGACTTGCCGGAGCCGGCCCGACCGAGGACCAGCAGTCGGCCGGAGGGGATCGTGCGGTAGAGCTCCGCCGTGCCGCGCAGGTCGCCGTCCAGGTCCATCGCGCGCGGGGTCCCGCCCGGGCCGAGGCGTTGGACGTTCGCCGCGCTGTCGACCAGGGCGGTCGGCGCCGCCTTCCAGCGGACGGGCAGGGGGAAGGGATCGTGGACTCCGCGCTGCGCCTCCTCGTGGCGCCAGCGGCGCCGGACCTCCCGCGCCAACTCCCGCGCGGCGTCCGCGAGCGCGTCGGGCACGCCCGGCCCGGCGGACCGGGCGGGCGCGGGCTCGGGTTCGGCCGCCGCTTCGCCTCCCGCTCCGGCGGCGGGCGGGACGGGCGGACCCGCGAGGGCGGTCGCCAGGCGCAGGCGGTCGGCCTCTCCCAGGCCGAGCGCGTCCGCGAGCAGGTTCACCGTGCCCACCCGGTGGTTCGTGGACCGGCCGCTCTCCAGTCGGCGGATGGTGCGCTCGCTGACCCCGGACCGTTCGGCCACCTGCTCCTGCGTCAGGTTCGCCGCGTCCCGCAGCCCGCGCAACAGCGCGCCGAGGTCCTCTGTCATCCCGCATCCCCCAAGACCGCCCGTACGAACGGCCGTGAGCCTACCCGTGGCCGCCGGTCACCGATGGCCGGGTGCCTGTCCTGTCCGGCGTGATGCGTCGAGGCCAGCATCGGTGTCGACGCCCCACACCGACGGAAGGCGAGGAGGCGACGTGGCCGAGCGCTACTGGTGCGCGGAGTGCGGCTTCAAGACCCCCTGGCTCGACGGGACGGAGGGTCCGGCCCGGCAGATCGAGCACTACGCCCGCAAGCACCCGGGCACCGCCCCGGGCGGTCAGGTCGAGACCCGCGGACGGCGGCGGACCACCGGACGCCGGGCGCGGCGACGCGCGGGACGACATGTACCCCTACACGACAAGGGAGTTCCGGACATGAACGAGGTATCCACACGGCCGGGGTCGGCCACCGGCGCCGGCGTCATGGGCATCGCCTTCGGCCTCGCCGCGGTGTGCGGCGCGGTGTACGTACTGCTGCTCCTCCGGGACGGGAACGGCTTCGGGCTCTTCGGCCTGCCCGTCCTCGCCTTCGGCGCGGGCATCCTGCGGGCCGGTGCCGGGGTGCTGGCCGGGGTGGCCTACGCGGGCGACCGGCTCAGCCAGTTGGCGCTGGTACCCGCGTCCCTGTCCGGGATCGCCATGGGCGCCATGGCCGCGTCGGCGGACTGGAACGACGACGCGGCCTTCGGCCAACTGGGCGGATTCGGCGCCACCTTCCTGCTCTCGGTGATCGTCATCACACTGTGCGGGCGACCGGCGACGAAGCGCTACCTCGGGGAGGGCTGACCCGGCCGTCCCCGTTAGGGTGAGGTGATCATCCCCGCACGGAAGGCCCCCGGCTCACAGTGACCGCACCACGTCCCCACACGCTGTTCTCCTTCGGCACGCTGCAGGACGAGCGGGTGCAGACCGCCCTCTTCGGCCACGCCGTACCCACCTCCGCGGCGTCGCTGGCGGGGCACACGACCCGGCCGCTGGCGATCACGGACGAATCCGTCATCGCGGCCAGCGGCCTCGCCGTGCACCTCACACTGGCGCGCGCGATCGGGGCCGTGGTCGAGGGCGTCGTCATGCGCCTGACCGACGCCGAACTGGCCGCGGCCGACGCCTACGAGGTCGACGACTACGCCCGTCGCCGGGTGCTCCTGTCCGGCGGGGAGAGCGCCTGGGCCTACCTGGACGCGAAGCCGCTGCGCGCGGCGGAGCGCATCGTCATCGTGGGCGACAGCATCGCCTACGGGCGCTGCGACCCGCGGGGCGGATGGGCGGCCCGCCTGGCGGGCGCGCACATCGAGGGCGACGAGGCCGCACACCGGGTCTTCAACCTCGCGGTTCCGGGCAGCACCCTGGCCGACGTCGGCGAGCAGACCCCCGCCCTCCTGGCGGCCCGCAGGCCCGACACCCTGGTCGTCGCCGCCGGGATCAACGACAGCGCCCTGCCGCTCGACGCGCCGCAGGGCCGCGCGCCGGAACACGGGGATCCGCTGGAGCGCATCGGGGAGCACCTCGACTCGCTGGCCGCCACCGCCCTCGGGCATGGCGCGCGCCTCGTCGTCGTCGGGCCCACCTGGCTCGATGAGGAACGCACCGGCGACTACGAGGGGTTGCGCTTCACCCGGGAGCGGGCGCTGGCGCTGCGCGCGACGGTGCGGGAGTGGTGCGGGGAACACCACGTCGACCACATCGACCTGTGGGAGCCGCTGCGCGGGAGGGGCGATCTGCTCGTCGACGGTCTGCACCCCGACGCCGAGGGCCACCGGCTCCTGCACCGGCACCTCGACGCCATGAGCCGCTGAACGAACGGCCGTTGGCGCGCTGACCTGCGCCCACGGCGTACGGTCGCGGCGGTACCGGGGGGCCTCTGGTCCGCGAAATCCGCACGGGTCACACTCTTCCCATGAGCAGTCACGAGCCCGGCGGTCCCACCCCACCCCCTTACGGGCCCGATCCGGCGAACCCGTACGCCCAGCCCCCGCCCCAGCCCGGGCCGGGGCGGTTCGGCGGCCCGCCGCCGCCCGGGCCCGGCGCGGGGCGCCGCGGTCCCTCCGTGCGCGAAGCCGTGGCCCGCAGGCCCCTCGCGCTGGTCGCGGCGCTGGTGGCGGGCCTGTTGGTGATCGGCGGGGCGGTGTACGCGGTGGCCGGCAGGGGCCACGGATCCACCCCGGGGCCCGTCGCCGACGAGGCCACTTCGAAGGCCCCGACGGGCACCCCCACGGTCGACAAGGGGGACGGGAAGGGTCCCGGCGGCGGCCCGGAGCCCTACGACCCCAACGCCGGCATCCAGCCCGGGGAGGGGAAGGTCTGGCTGCGCGAGAACCAGACGCAGCTGGCGGGCTCGGGAGCCGAGCAGTTCGGCCCCTGGCGGGTCGGCGACGTCGTGGTCAAGGCCATGCACAAGGAGATCACCGGATACGCCGCGGGTGACGGCAAGGACGTGTGGAAGATCGCGCTGGAGACCCCGCTGTGCGGGGTGCCGCAGGCCCCGACGGCGGCCGGGAAGCTGGTCGTCGGCGTCCTGGAGAGTAACGAGGCGAAGGCCAACTGCACGCAGCTCCAGCAGGTCGACCTGGTCACCGGCAAGCTCGGCTGGAAGGTGGCGGTGCCGCAGGAGAACGGCTTCGACACCTCCTCCGGCTTCGAGATGGCGATCAGCGGCGACACCGTCGCGGTCGCCCGGTCGGCCGTCGCGAGCGGGTTCTCGGTCACCGACGGCAGGAAGCTCTTCGGCACGCCGAAGACGGGCTGTTCCCCTTCGGGGTTCGCCGGGGGCGCTCGGCTGATCCGACTGCGCAACTGCTTCGACCCGAAGCCCGCCGCCGTGATCGAGGACGTCGACCCCGCGACCGGCGAGGCCAAGTGGAGCCACACCTACGAGCCGGGCTGGACGATCGGCCGCGTCCTGTCCGCGGACCCGCTGGTCGTCGCCGCCCACAACTCCGACAAGAAGGGCTGGAACATCACGGCGTTCACCGCGGACGGCAAGGTCCGGTCGCAGGGCGAAGCGAAGTTCGGTGTGAGCGGCCGCTGCAACGGCTTCGGGTACGCCGAAGGGCTGCAGGACTGCCCGGGCGCCGTGGTCGACGCCGACACGCTCTACGTCGCCGGGGGCAAGGCCGGACCCACCCTCGGCCTCGACGAGACGAACGAGGTCATCGCCGTGGACCTGGCCACCGGCCAGGAGAAGTGGCACGCGGTCGCCCCGGACAAGGGGCGCTCCATGTGGCCGCTGGCCGTCGAGGGCGGCAAGGTCATCGTGTACATCGCGGCGGGCGGGGGGCGTTCGGGCGCGATGGCGACGCTGGAGCCGACCGGCGGCGCCCCGCAGGTGTTCCTCCAGAGCCCGGCGGCCGCGCGCGGCCCCGAATCCGTCTTCTACCCGCACGGGGTGCACCCGGCCTGGCTGGGCGGCCGCCTCTTCCTGCTGAACGGCCGGGTGCAGGGCCCCGAACCCGAGAAGGTGGACCACTCGATCCTCTCCTTCGGCAAGTAGTCCTGCGGGCGGGCCCCGGCGCCGGACCCGCTGTGGCCGGTGCGTCCCCGCGCGCCTATCGTTACCCGGCATGTGGCCAGGACAGCAGACGCCCGGGGGCGAGCAGGACCCGCCCGAGGAGTTCCACAACCCGTACCGGCAGCCGCCGGGCGCGCCGCTCCCCCCGGGCCCGGCCGCCACGCCCCCGCCGACCGCGCCGCCCACCGCGCCGCCCTCCGGCTACCCGGTGGGGGGCCCGTACGGCATGCCGCGGACGCAGGGGCAGCCCTACCCGCCGCCGTACCGGCCGCCGGGCCCGGCCAAGCGCTCCAGGACCGTCGTCATCGCCGTCTGCGCGGCGGCCGCCGTGGTGGTGGCCGCGGCCACCGTCACGGGTGTGGTCCTGCTGCGCGGCGACAGCGACCGGGGCGGCGACCGGGCGATCGACGGCAAGGACGTCTCGCCGTCGGGTCCTTCCCCCGCCGGGCCGTCGACTTCGGCCTCGTCCTCGGCTTCGGCGTCGTCGTCGAGCGCCGTGCCGCCGACGATCAAGGGCTGGAAGGCGGTCGTCAACCCCGAACACGGCACGGCCTTCGACGTCCCGGCCGACTGGGAGGTCGTATCGCCCACCGTGTTCAGCGGGTACTCCGACGACGCGGACGGGGAGAAGATCCTCATCGGGCACACGGCTCCCGCCTTCTACAAGTCGAAGTGGTGCAGCATCGACGGGGACGGCGACGGTCGGATCGACGACTACAAGCTGGCCGCCACCGGAACCAAGGGCGCCGCCGGGGCGAAGGACACCCGTGAGGTCGCCGAGAAGATGGCCCCCCTATGGGTCTACGCCGCCTACACGCAGCCGGACAAGAACGCGGTGAAGACCGACCAACCGGTGGAATACACCACCAAGTCGGGGGTCAAGGGCACCTACCTCACCTCGCATTCCGAGGGCGCCAAGAAGACCAACAAGTGTTCGGGCGACGGCCGGTCGATCGTCTTCGGCTTCAAGAACGCCAAGGGAGACTTCGTCGCTTGGGACTTCTACGGGAGGACCGGCGTCCCGGGCGCGATCGGCGACGAGTTGGTGATGCGCATCCTCAGCACGGTCCGGCTGACGGCGGTGACCCCCGCGGATCCGTCCACCGCTCCGTGACTCGAACGTCCGTCGGTATCGAAGGGCCCCTCCCGGCGCCGCCGGGAGGGGCGGTATCCGGCCGTATCCGGGAGGTGCCGAGAGGCGGTCCGAGGTAAGCGGTCAGCACAGCGGCGTGAGGGAGCACTCGGGAGGCGCCCGTTTATGGCCACGCGCCCCTACGCGCCCCCAGAGGTGACGTTCCGGCAGGCCGGTCCCGGGGCAGCCGCAAGGTGCTGATTGGTCTTTGCCGCAACCGCTCGCATCGTCCCTGGAGAGTTCCGCATGACGAAGGTCCTCGTATTGCACAGCGTCAGCCTCGTCGGATCCGCATTGGCCGCCCTGTTGAGATCCGAGGGACAGTTCGACGTCACGTCCGTGGGATGGAGGACGGCGGCCCGCCGGGCGCTGACCTTACGACCAGACGTGACGGTCGTCGACGTCGACTGTCCGGGTGCCACGGCCGTCCTCGCCGGCGAGGGGCACACCGATCACCAACTGTTGGAGCCGCCGACCCCGCTGCTCGTCCTGGCCACGGCCGGTACGCCCGGCTCGCTCGGCCGGGCCTTCCAGGCGAAGGCCCGCGGGTACGTCGACAAGGACGGCTCGCCCGGACAGCTCGTCCGGGCCGTGCGCAAGGTCGCCGCGGGCGAGCGCTTCATCGACGCCTCGCTCGCCTCGGCCTTCCTGGAGGCCGACCCGGTGCCGCTCAGCCCGCGCGAGTTGAGCGTGCTGGCCCGCGCCGCGGAAGGCGACTCGATCGCCGAGATAGCCCGGGCCCTGCACCTGGCCAGCGGCACCGTCCGCAACTACATGGCCGCCGTCACGCGCAAGACCGGCGCGCGCAACCGCATAGACGCGATACGCATCTCCCGCAGCGCCGGTTGGGTGTAGCGGGCCGTCGGACCGGGCGGCTCAGCGCGTCGAGGAGACCGCGCCGCCCGCGCTCCACATCCCCACGAGGTCCCGGTAGAGGGCCGAGCGTGCCGGTAGTTCCGCGTGCGTCCCGCAGACCGCCCGGGTCCCGTCCAGGACCAGCACGCGGTCGGCGCGCGCGGCCGAGGAGATCCGGTGGGCCACCACCACCAGGGTGCCGGGCCGGGCCGCGAGGGCCCGCTCGGCGCGCTCCTCGGTCTCCGCGTCGAGGTGGCACGTGGCCTCGTCCAGCAGGAGCAGCGGCGCGGGGGAGAGGTACGCGGCGGCGAGCGCCAGCAACTGCCGCTCCCCCTGGGAGAGACGGGCCGGGTCGAGGACCGCGTCCGGGCCGCCGAGCCGCCCCAGGAGCGGCGCCAGGCCCAGCGCGGCCACGACGGCCTCCACCCGCTCCGCGGGCACGTCCGCCGGGCGCGGGCACAGATGGGTCAGGTTCTCGCGCACGGTGCCGGTGAACACGTAGGCCTGTTGGGGCAGGAGGGTGCGCCGCGGGTCCGGGCCGTGCGCGGACCCCGCCGGCCGGGCGGGCGCCCCGGCGACCAGGGCCGTGCCCGCGCCGGGCGGCAGCAGCCCCGCCAACAGGGCGGTCAGCGTGGACTTCCCGATCCCGCTGGGCCCCACGACCGCGAGGTGCTCGCCGGGTCGGACCGTCAGGTCGAGCCCGTCCAGCACGGGGTGCGCGCGGGGCCCGTAGGCGAAGCCGACGCCGCGGAGCTCCACGGCCGCCACCGGCCGCTGCGGGGCCGCCGAGGCCGCCGGGGTCCGCGAGGTCGCGGCGGCCGGGCTCCCGGGGGCGGTCGGTTCCGGGCCGCAGAAGCGGTCCAGCACCACCAGCAACCGGGTCCCCGCGGAACCGAGCGCGGCCATCAGGGTGTCGAGCGCGGGCAGCAGCGACTGCGTCAGGTACGTCAGCGCGCCGGCCAGCGCGCCCGCCGTGAGCCCGCCGCCGAGCAGCCAGGGCGTGGCCGCGAGCAGGGCGAGGACCGGTGCCCGGCCGGCCACCCCGAGGGCCAGCGTCCGAACGGCGCCCCAGAGCGCGAGCCGCCCGGTCAGCCGTTCCTGCGCCGCGACCAGCGGCTCCACGGAGGCGGCCGCGGCCCCGCCGCCCCCGCACGCCACGATGTCGCGCAGCCCGGCCGCCACCTCGCCCACCCGCGCGGCGAGGGCCTCGTCCGTGTCCAGGGCCTCGCGCTGCACGGCCGCCATGGGGCGCAGCGTGGCCAGGAAGACGGCCAGGCCCAGGAGCAGCGGGGGCACCACGACGACGAGCAGTACGGGCGCCAGCGCGGCCATCCCGAGCAGCGCGCCGACGGCGGTGAAGAGGAACGAACGGGCGGTCAGGACCAGTCCGGCGAAGGAGTCCCGGGCCATCTCGCTCTGCTGGGTCAGCCGGGACACCGCGCCCGTGCCGGCGGCGCGCGCGGGATCCGCGACCGCGGCGCCCAGCGCGTGCCGCACGGCCCGGCGGACGAGCCCGTCCCGCAGGGGCTCGACGAGCTCCGCGAGGGCGCGGAACACCCCGCGCAGGGCGACGCCGCCCAGGAGCGCTCCGGCCCCGGCCGCCGTCAGCCACAGGACGCCCGTGTCGACCCGTCCGGCCAGGAACCCGTCGTCCAGGGCGCGGGCCACGCCGTACCCGCCGAGGAAGGTGTGGACCGATTCCAGCAGCGACCACAGCGCCAGCGCGCCCAGCGGCCGGACCCGGCCCCGCAGGAACCGCCGCCCCTCCCCGCCGACCCGCCGCCAGGTCCCGGCACCGGCACCGGCACCGGCACCGGCTGCGGCCTCGGCACCGGGCGCGGTCTTCGGTACGGGTCCAGGGAGCACCGGTCCGGAAGCGGGGGCCGGGCGGGTCGTCGTACGGTCCGACGCCGCCGCCCCGGCCACCGTCGTGTCGTCGGACGCGGTGTCCCAGGCCGCCGTGTCCCCCGCGTCCGCGTCCGCGACCACGGGGGCCGGGGCGACCGGGGCCGCCCCGGCCGACGGCTCGCCGGTCGGCCGGTCTCCCTGCGGCGGCGCGGCGAAGACCGCGCGGTAGTCCGGGTCCTGCCACAGGGTCGCGTGCGGGCCGGTGGCCCGGACCCGGCCGTCCTCCAACCAGACGACCCGGTCGGCGCGGGCCGCCGCGGAGATGCGGTGGGCCACGACGAGCCGGGTGCCCGGGCGCACCCGCTCGGCCAGGGACCGTTCGACCTCGCGCGCGGTGAGCGTGTCCAGGCTGGAGGTGGCGTCGTCGAGCACGAGCAGGCGCCCCGCGCGCAGGAACGCCCGCGCCAGCCCCAGGCGTTGGACCTCGCCCCCGGACATCGGCGCGTCCGCGAGCAGCGTGTCGTACCCGTCGGGCAGGCGCCGTACGAACGGATCGGCCCCGGCCGCCCGCGCCGCGGCCCGCACCCGCGCCCGCCCGGGCGGCGGACCGGCGCCGAAGCCGATCGCCCCGGCGACGCTGCGCCCCGGCAGCGCGGGCCGGTCGAAGGCGTGCCCGACGTCGCGCCGCAACGCCCCGGCGGACAGCTCCTCCAGCGGCACCCCGTCGAGGAGCACCCGACCGGCGTCCGGGTCGGTCAGGCGCCCCGCCACCGCGGCGAGGAGCGTCTTGCCCGATCCGGAGCGCCCCACCACGGCGACCGTCGTACCGCCGGGCACGACGAGATCGACGCCGTCCAGCGCCGCGCGGCCCCCGCGCTCCACCCGGACCCCGCGCAGCTCCAGCGTGCCCGGCCCGTCCGGGGGCAACTCCCGCGTTCCGTACGTCATCGCGGGCAGGGCGAGGAGGGCGGCGGTGCGCCGCGCCGCGGCCCGGCCGCGCACCACGGCCGCCAGCCGCCCGGTCACGGCGCCCACTCCGGCCGCGAGCCCGGCGTACCGGACGGCGGCGAGGAGGGCGCCCACGCCCAGCGCACCCGCCGCGAGCCGCATCCCGCCCACCCCGAGCACCACGTACAGCAGCAGCGGCATCAGCGCCGAGGTGCGGGCGGTGGTCCCGCCGTACACCCGCCACATCCGCCGACCCTCGACGCCCAGGGCGGGCAACTCCCGCAGGACGCGCTCCCGTTCGCGGGAGAGGGTGCCGGCCGCGGCGATGGTGCGGGCGCCGGCGAGGGCCTCGGTCAGCAGCCCCGCGATCGACAGCTGGACCTGCTGGTACCGGCTCACGCTGGCCGCCGAATCACGCGCGAAGGACCGCAACAGCACAGCCAGCAGGGGCAGTCCGGCCACGAAGGCGAGGGCGGTCCACACGTCGATGACGAAGAGCGCGATCAGACCGCCCAGCGGCGGCAGCAAGGAGGCGACGGCGCCCGCGGCGGCGGCGGGCGCGGTTCCGGCCTCGGTGGCGTGCGCGGTCAGCCGCGCGGCGACGTCGCCGGGCGGGTGCCGGGCCGCGTGGTGCGGGGCGGTGCCCAGGAGCCGGGTCAGGCCGAGGCGGCGCAGCCAGGCGGTCGAGCGGCCGTTCACCCGGCCGGTCAGCCGCGTCACGGCGGCGTCCAGCAGTACTTCGGCGGCGATGACGAGCGCACACCACGCGGTCCAGGCGGGGCCGCCCGGGTCGCCGCGCAGCAACAGGTCGAGGGTGTGGCCGAGGACGGCCGGTTCGGCGAGGGCCGCGGCGGCGGCGCCGAGCGAGCACGCGCCCACGGCCGCGGTGCGCCCCGCGCTGTCGCGGGCCGCCGCCATCAGGGCGCGGTCGCCGGTGCGGGCGAGCGCCGCCCCGTCGGACGGATCGGGCGAGGTCATCGGCAAGGCTCCACGGCCTCCACGGGCGGCGTCGGCGCCCCCGGGCGGCATCGCGGCCCCCAGGGGCTCCGGAAACGGGGCGCGGGCCCGGGCGGCGAACCGCCCGGGCCCAAAAGGGGACCTGGTCAGTGACAGGTCGTGATGCTCAGGCTGCTGTCCCCGCAGAGCAGCAGGCTGGCCCGGCTGCCGCCACCGCCGCCGCCGCCGTAGGTGGCCTCGGTGGCCTCTTCCGTGATGGTTTCCATCGACTGCAGGTCGAGAAGCGTCATGTCGCAATCCTCTTCTTCGCTGGGTCTTCCTGATGGGTCACGGCCCCGCGGTGCGGGACCGGCTCTGGGACCGCCGCGGCGCGCCGCAGCGGTGGGAGGAACGGCAGCTGCGCGCGCCCGCCGGGCGCGGCGCTGCCGAGGGCGAGCAGTGCGCCGGCGGTACCCGTGGACAGGTCCATGGACAGCCGCATCAACTGCTCGCCGGGGAAAGCCAGATGGCCTTGGTAGGGCACCGCGTGCCGGGCCAGGGCGTCGATCTGGCGCGCGAGGTCGTCCGCGCGGGTGCCCGGCCCCGGGGTGCTGGTCCGCGCCAGGTACAGCACCATCCCGGCAGCGCCGCGGAACAACCCGGGCTGCGCGTAGAAGGTGGCCTGGGCGGCCCGTACGATCTCCAGCCGGGCCTGCTCGAAGCGCTGCTCGGAGCCGTGCCGCAGCCAGTCGTCCAGCACCATGCCGATGCCCACGCTGCCCGCGCCGAGGTAGGGCATCGTGCGCCACCCCTCGTCCACCTGGAGGGTGCCGAAGGCGCTCGTCACGCACCGGTCGAGATCGTGGTGCAGGGCGGCGCCCGCGCGCAGCAAGTACTCCTGCTCGCCGGTGCGTTCGTACAGGCGCAGGAAGAGCAGGGCCGGTCCGGCGCCGCCGTGCAGCAGGCCGGCGCGCCGTGGCGCGGCGCCGTCCCGGCAGAGCAGCTCGGCGCAGCGCAGGGCCGCCGCGTGCAGCTCGCCCTCGCCCGTCGTCGTGCCCAGCGCGTCCAGGGCCAGGCCCACGCCCGCGAGCCCGCTGTGCAGGTCGGGCCCGATCTCCTGCCACGGCTGCTCCAGCAGCAGCCCGGCGAGGGACAGCGCCCGCTCCCGGTGGCCGAGGCGGTCCAGGGTCCAGGCGGTGCCCGCGAGGCCGTCGTAGAAGCCGAGCGGTGTGCCGGAGCCGGGCTCCGCGGTCCGGGCCAGCAGCCACTCCTCGGCCTCGGGCCACGGCTCGGCGCCGGTCTCGGCCAGGGCGTAGAGGACCCCGGCCGCTCCGTAGCCGAAGCCCGTGCCACCGCCCTCGGCGGCGAACTGGGCGATGTCCCCGGGGAAGAGGCGGTCCTCCCGACCGGGCGTGGCCGAGGCGCGCAGGGCCGCGACCATCGAGTCCCGGGCGGCGGGCCAGTTCCCGGGCGCGACGGGCAGGTACGGTCCCGCCGGAGCCGGTATCCGGCCCGAGCCGGGCCCCGCGGCGCCGTCCCCGTCCGGTCCGGACAGGATCTCCTGGACGGCTTCGTCCAGGAACCGGCGCGGCACGGGGAACTGCTCCGCGGCGATGGCCGCCAGGTGCGCCGCCTTCGCCCGGTCCAGGGCGAGCAGGCTCGTCAGCGGCAGGAACAGGGCGAGGCGAAGACAGGCGAGGGCGTAGCGGTCCACCGCGAACCCGCGGCGGCCGGCCGGAGCGACGAAGGCGGGGTTGGCGACGGTCTGCCGCAACCCCTCGTCGACGTGCGCGGCGGCCTCGAAGTCCAGCAGGGCGACGGACGGTCGGCCCGCGGCGTCCTCGGTGACCATGATGTTGAAGAGGTGCAGGTCGTTGAAGACCACTCCGCGGGCGTGCACCGCGGCGACCGCCGCGCTCACCTGCTCGTGGATCGCCAGCGCCCACGTGGTGTAGGCGGCGAGCTCGGCCGGTGCGGGGTCGGCCTCGATCAGGGGGTGTCGGCGGGCGAAGTAGGTGTTGAGCGGCTTGCCCTCCAGGTACTGGAGCACCAGGAAGTGGTGGTCGCCGATCGTGAAGGAGTCGAGGACGGACGGGACGCAGTCCAGCCCGGCGAGCCGCTCCAGCGCCGCTCGCTCCCGGTGCAGCCGGGTCACCGCGTCCGCGCCGTCGGCGGCGAGGCCCGCGTGCGGCCGGGCCTCCTTGAGCACGACGGCCTCACCGGTGCGCGTGTCCCGGGCGGCGTAGACCCCGCCGCCGTTGGAGAAGTGCAGGGCCCGCTCCACGGTGTACGGGAGGTCGGCGAGGGTGACCGAGGAACGCGCGTCGAGGTGCGGCTTGAGGAAGGGGGGCAGCTCGACCCACTCCGGCGGTTGGAACGCCGGTCCGCGGGTGTCGGGGACCAGGCGTCCGCTCGGGTCCTCGATCGCCGGGACCAGCTCACCGTTCGCGTCGTAGCAGTGCCGCAGGGTGAAGCTGCCGTAGCGCAGGTGGACGGGGCCCGCGCCCCAGCGCAGGTCGCTGAGCACGTACGGCCCGGACTCCCCGGCCAGCAGCCCGTCGAGGTCCTCGGCGATGCGGCGGCACTGGTCCTCGTCGGCGGGGTAGACGGTGAGGAACTTGCCGCTGGCCGCGCGGTCGGCGTACTTGGCGTTGCGCAGGTGCAGCAGGTAGCGGCTCGGCACGAACTTGAAGGCGATGTGCCGGGCCAGGCAGTAGGAGCGGACCCGCTCCAGGACCGACTCGGCGTTGTCCAACGTGGCCGACACGTGGATCTTCCAGCCCTGTGCGGGCAGTTCGGATCCGATCGGACGCAGGGCGTACCAGTCGCCGCTGCGGTGGGAGCGCCACCCCTCGGGTACGGGGGCGAGCGCGGCCGGGTAGCTCTCCTCGGCGCGCCGGTGGGGCGCGTCGTAGAACCAGCGGTCTGCGTCGCAGAAGGCGGCGTACCCCTTGTTCACCCGTACTCCCTCGGTCGGTGGCCGGCTGCATCACCGTGTCACCCGGGCCGGGTGCCGCAACAGTCACGGCTGTCACCGATGCGACGTGCAGTACGCACGCGTCACTTGGCTCACCGGGCTTGCAGCGGTGGTGAGTTGGGGTCGATGCGAGGGGGCGGCGCCTGCGCTCACGGCCCCCTCGTCATGCCGTGGTCGACGTGGCGGACGCGGCGGCCCGCTCGATCTTCGCGCGGTATGCGGCGCGGGCCTCCTCGTCGATCCCGGTCTCGTGCTCGGGCCGCATCCCGGTGCGGCCGTCGACGCCTTCGCGCAGGATGTCGGCGTGCCCGGCGTGCCGGTTGGTCTCGCCCAGGACGTGGACCAGGACGGCGAACAGGTTCGTGTCGGCGTGGGGCCCCGGCCACCACGGCACGTGGCCGGGGGCGTCGAGGGCGAGCGCGTCGATCGTCGCGTCCGAGTGCTCCCAGGTGCGCTGGTAGGACGCGACGATCTGGTCGCGCGTCTCGTCCTCGGCCGCCCACAGATCGCTGCCGTCGTGGTCCTGCCAGCGGGGCAGCTGCTGCGGGGAAGGGCGGCCGAAGACCTCGCCGAAGTACCGGGCCTCGACGCCGGACACGTGCTTGACCAGGCCGAGGAGGTTGGTCCCGGTCGCCGTCAGAGGTCGCCGGGCGTCGTACTCGGACAGGCCGTCGAGCTTCCAGAGCAGCGCCGTGCGGTCCCGCCGCAGTCGTCCGTGCAGGGTGGCCTTCGCGAATTCATCGATCATGCGGCACGAGCTTGCCATGCCGGAGGCCGGGCGGTGCGGGGCGGGTCATAGGCTGTCGGTCCGGCGGACCCCTGCCCCGCCGTCCCGCCTGCCGAAAGGACCACGTGATGAGCGACAAGGCCCGCAAGCTCTTCGACGCGCTCGATCTGAACAGCGACGGCGTCCTCACCCGCGTCGAGGTGATATCCGCCCTGCGGACGAAGGGCCCGACCCTCGCCGCCGCCGGTGTGCTGCCCTTCTGGGGCGTGAGCGACGTGGACGACTCCTCCGCCCTCTTCGACCGGGCCAACCTGGACGGCGACGACGTGCTGACCTACGAGGAGTTCGAGCGCGAGGCCGACCGCCGCTTCGGCTGGTAGCCGGACCGGACGGCCGACCCCGGCGGGTCAGCCGAGCCAGGGCCGCCAGACGTCCTCGTGGCGCTCCACCCACTTCTGCGCCGCCTGCCGCGGCGACAGCTTCTCCTCGGCGATCATCAGGGCCACCTCGTTCTGGTCCGCGACGCCCCAGTGGAACCTCTTCAGGAAGTCGGCGGCCGGCCCGCCCTCGTCCGCGAAGCGGGCGTTGAGGTACTTGCGCAGCGGCGTGTGCGGGTAGGCGCAGGCCACCTTCTCGGCGTCCGCGTCGCAACCCTGCGCGTAGGCGGGCAGCTCGACCTCCGTCATCGGGACCCGGTCGAAGAGCCACTGGGGCTGGTACCAGTACGTCAGGAAGGGCTTGCGCTCCTTCGCGAACTGCTTGATCTGGGTGATCTGGGCCGCCTCGGAGCCCGCGAAGACCACCTCCAGGTCGAGTCCGAGGTTGCGCACCAGCGCCTTGTCGTTCGTCACGTACGAGGGGGAGCCGTCCAGCAGCTGGCCCTTGCCCCGGCTCTCGGCGGTGCGGAACTGGTCGGCGTACTTGTCGAGGTTCTTCCAGTCGGTGACGTCCGGGTGTTCCTGGGCGAAGTACGTCGGCACGAACCAGCCGATGTGGCCGGTGACCCCGAGTCCGCCGCCGTCGACGACGGTCTTCTTCCGCTCCACGTAGCGCGCCAGCTGTTCGGGGTGGCCCCAGTCCTCCAGGATCGCGTCGACGCGGCCCTGGCTCAGGGCGTCCCAGGCCGGTACCTCGTCCACCTGGACGGTGTCCACGCGGTAGCCGAGTTCGTGCTCCAACAGGTAGGCCGCCACCGCGGTGTTGGCCTGTGCGCCCACCCAGGACTGGACCGACAGCGTGACGGTCTTCGCGCCGCGGGCGGCGGCGTACGGGGAGGTCTGGCGGGTCATGTCGGCCGCTCCGCAGCCCGTGAGCACGGCCAGGGCGGTCGCGGCGGCGAGCGCGACCGCGCTCCTGCGGCGGATCTTCGTCGGCTCAGGCATTCCCGGCCTCCTTCGTGGGCGCGGGCTGGGTGAGGCGGTCGAGCAGGACGCCGAGGCAGACGATCGCCGCGCCCGCCACGAGCCCGGTGGCCAGGTCGCCCTGGGCGAGGCCGAGGACCACGTCGTAGCCGAGGGCGCCGCCGCCGACCAGACCGCCGATGATCACGACGGCCAGCACCAGGACCACGGCCTGGTTGACGGCCAGCAGCAGGGCGGGCCGCGCGAGCGGCAGTTGGACCTGGCGCAGCTGCTGGGCGCCGGTGGCGCCGAGGGAGCGGGCCGACTCCAGTACCGCGGGGTCCACCTCGCGCAGGCCCTGCGTGGTGATGCGGACGACGGCGGGCAGCGCGTAGACGACGGCCGCGGCCGCCGCGGGGGCCCGGCCGACCCCGAACAGGGCGACGACCGGGATTAGGTACACGAACTGGGGCATCGTCTGGCAGACGTCCAGCACGGGCCGCAGCAGCCGCTCGGCGCGGGCGCTGCGGGCGGCGCCGATGGCGACCGCGAAGCCGAGCACGAGCGTCACCGCGACGGCGGCGAGCACCTGCGAGAGGGTGTCCAGCGCCGGGTCCCACACGCCGAGCACCCCGATGGCGGCCAGGGCGAGCACGGCGCTCAGGGCGCTGCGCCAGGTGCCGACCAGCAGGCCCACGGCGGCCACGGCCAGCAGGAGCAGCCACCACGGGGTCGACTGGAGCCCGCTGCGCAGCGGATCGAGGAGCATCCCGGTGAAGCCGGCCGCCCAGTCGGCGGTGCCGCCGACGACGGGGACCCCCGAGTAGAGGTGGCCGGTCATCCAGGCGACGGCCCGGTTGACCGGATCCGCGAGCGGGACCGTCCAGGTACCGGGCCACTGCGCGGCGCCCAGCATCCGGCCCGCCACCGCCACGGCGACGGCCGCGAGCACGCACAGCAGCCCCCCGTACCAACCGGCGAACACCCGGCGCAGGAAGTGGAGTTCGGCTGCCGGTCGGGCCGAGCCGAGCCGGGAGCCCGCCGCGGCGGCCGTGCGGTCCAGTACGACGGCGAGCAGCACGATCGGGATGCCCGCGGCCAGGGCCGCGCCGACGTCGACGGAGGCCAGGGCCTGGTAGACCCGGTCGCCGAGGCCGCCCGCGCCGATCACCGACGCGATGACGGCCATGGACAGGCCCGTCATGACGGCCTGGTTGACGCCCAGCAGGATCTGCTGCCGGGCCAGCGGGAGCCGGGCGGTCAGCAGCCGCTGGCGCCCCGTGGCGCCGAGCGAGGCGGCGGCCTCCAGCACCCCCGCGTCGGCCCCGCGCAGCCCGAGCGCGGTGAGGCGGGCCATGGGCGGGGCGGCGTACACCACGGTGGCGAGCACCGCGGCGGGCACCCCGATGCCGAAGACGAGCACCATCGGCAGCAGGTAGGCGAAGGCCGGCAGCACCTGCATGGTGTCCAGGACGGGCCGCAGGACGCGCTCCGTGCGCGGCGACAGCCCGGCGGCGAGGCCGAGCAGGGCGCCGACGACGACGGCCGCGCCGACCGCCACGGTCATCAGGGCCAGCGTCTGCATCGTCGGCACCCACATGCCCAGCAGCCCGCACGCCGCGAAGGCGGCCATCGAGGTCAGCGCGAGCCGGACCCCCGCGAGCCGCCAGGCGACCAGGCCGGCCAGCGCGGTCACCCCGGGCCATCCGGCGGCCAGCAGCACCACGTAGACGGCGCGCACGGACACCACGACGGCATTGCTCACGTGCCCGAAGAAGTAGAGGAACAGCGGATGGCTGTCACGGTGGTCGATGATCCAGTCACCGGCCCGCCCCAGCGGCGCCGACAGATCGACGGCCAGGGAACCGGGCCAGCTGCCGCCGCCCGGGTACAGCACGCCGAGGGTGGCCAGGACGGCCGCGGCGACGGCGAGGGGCAGGACCTTGCGGCCGACGCGGAAGCGGGCGGTGGAGCCGGTCCCGCGCCCGCCCGCACCGGCGGCCGGAGCCGAGGTGGAGCGGGTGTCGGGGTCGGTACGGGCGCCCCGGGGGCGCGGACCGGACGAGTCCGCGCGCGGCCCTTCGCGCACGGGTGTGGACGGGGCGGTCATCGGCGCCACCCCCGCGTCCCGGCCGGGAGCGGCACGGCGCGGCCACCGGGGCGCGCGGTGGTGCGGCGCCTCATGCCGCCACCTCCCCGGTCACCGGGCCGGGTAGCCCGGCGACGACGGCGAGCAGGCCCGCGTCGTCGACGACACCCAGGCAGCGGCCCCCGTCGACGACCCTGGCGGGCCCACCGCTGCGGACCACCGCCTCGATGGCCAGGGCGACGGTGGTGGCGGGGGAGAGGGACACGCCCCGCTCGGCCTCGTCTCCCGTGGCGGGGCGCATGGCGCTGCGCACGGTGAGCACCTGCTCGCGCGGTACGTCGCGGACGAAGTCCCGCACGTAGTCGTCGGCGGGGGAGCCGACGATCTCCTCCGGGGTGCCCAGCTGCACGATCCGCCCGTCGCGCATCAGGGCGATGCGGTCACCGAGGCGCAGCGCCTCGGACAGGTCGTGGGTGATGAAGACCATGGTGCGGCCCTCGTCGTGGTGCAGGCGGCCCACCTCCTCCTGCATCTCGCGCCGGATCAGCGGGTCGAGCGCGCTGAACGGCTCGTCGAACAGCAGGACTTCGGGATCGGCGGCCAGTGCGCGGGCGAGGCCGACGCGCTGTTGCTGGCCTCCGGAGAGCTCGTCGGGTCGGCGCTCCTCCAGCCCTTCGAGGCCCACCTTGGCGGTCATCTCGGCCGCCCTGGACCGCCGTTCGGCGCGGCCCACCCCCTGGATCTCCAGGCCGTAGGCGATGTTGTCCAGCACGGTGCGGTGCGGCAGCAGGCCGAAGTGCTGGAAGACCATGGCGGCGCGGTGGCG
Source organism: Streptomyces sp. NPDC059917 (assembly GCF_042730635.1). Classification (NCBI taxonomy): domain Bacteria; kingdom Bacillati; phylum Actinomycetota; class Actinomycetes; order Kitasatosporales; family Streptomycetaceae; genus Streptomyces; species Streptomyces sp. NPDC059917. The sequence goes on along the minus strand of NZ_JBHWLC010000006.1, from coordinate 146,059 downwards.
GCGCAGGTCCCGCAGCCGGGTCCGGTCCATCGCGAGGACGTCCTCGCCGTCGATGGCCAGGGAGCCCGCGGTGGGCTCGATCAGCCGGGTCAGGCAGCGCACCAGCGTGGACTTGCCGGAACCGGACAGGCCCATCACGACGAAGGACTCGCCCTTGTGGACGTCGAAGGTGACGTCCCGGACGGCCGCGGTGCAGCCGGTGCGCTCGCGCAACCGGGACGCGGACAGCTCGGCGTGCTCCGAGCCGGGCACCCGGGCGGCCGCGGCCCGGGGGCCGAACACCTTCCAGAGGTCCCGCACGGCGAAGACGGGCGCTTCGGCGTTCATCGCGCACCCCCCGCCAGCAGCTCGGCCGCCTTCTCGCCGACCATCAGCACGCCGATCATCGGGTTGACCGCGGGCATCGTCGGGAACACCGAGGCGTCGGCGATCCGGATGCCGTCCAGCCCCCGCACCCGCAGGTCCGGCCCGACCACGGCCCCGGGATCGTCCACCGCCCCCATCCGGCAGGTGCCCGCCGGGTGGTAGACGGTGTGCGCGACGGAACGGGCGTACGCGCTCAGCTCCTCGTCGCCCGTGACCTGCGGACCGGGACACACCTCGCGCGTCAGCCAGCCCGCCAGGGGCTGCGTCGCCGCGATCTCGCGGGCGATCTTGATGCCGTCGACGAGGGTACGGGCGTCGTAGTCGTCCTCGTCCGTGAAGTACCGGAAGTCGAGGGCGGGTTTGACCTCGGGGTCCGCGCTGGTGAGGTACAGCCGGCCGCGGCTGCGCGGCTTGGGGATGTTCGGGGTCAACGACACTCCGTGCGCGGGGCGTTCGTAGCCGATCCGCTCAGGGTTGTCGGTGAAGGGGATCTGGTAGAAGTGGAACATCAGGTCCGGACCCGGGGACGCGGGGTCGCGGCGCACGAACAGTCCGGCGTCGCTGTCCATCGCGGAGTTCTCCGGTATCGGGCCGTCCGTCTCCCACACGATCACCGACTCGGGGTGGTCGAGGAGGTTCTCGCCGACTCCCGGCAGGTCGTGCACGGGCGGGATGCCGAGCGCCGACAGCTGCTCGCGCGGGCCGATCCCGGAGTGCAGCAGAAGTCTCGGGGTGTCGACCGCGCCCGCGCACACGACCACCTCGCGGCGGGCGAGGATCAGCGACTCGGCGCCGTCCGCGGACCGTACGCGCACCCCGCGCGCCCGCGTCCCCTCCAGCTCCAGCCGGTGCGCCCAGGTCTCCAGCAGCAGGGTGAGGTGCGGCCGCTCGGCCATGACCGGGTGCAGGTAGGCCACCGACGCGGAGGAACGCTTGTTGTTCTCCGGGTGGTAGGCGAGGTCGAAGAAGCCGACGCCCTCGTGGAAGGGCTTGGCGTTGAACCCCTCGATCCGGGGCACGCCCAGCGCCTGCTCGGCCGCCGCCACGAAGTCGCGCGCGACGGCGTTGCGGTCGGCCTCGCCGACCGGGACGACGTTGTTCAGCAGTCTGTCGAAGTAGGGGTCCATGGCGGCGGCGTGCCAGCCCTCGGCCCCCGCCTCCGACCATTCGTCCCAGTCCGACGGCAGCGGCTTGAAGGCGATCAGCGTGTTGTGCGAGGAGCACCCGCCGAGCACCCGGGCCCGGCTGTGCCGGATGTGCGAGTTGCCGCGCGGCTGCTCGGTGGTGGGGTAGTCGTAGTCGAGTTCGCCGCCGAGCAGCCCCATCCAGCGCCGCAGGGTCAGCACGTCGGGGCGGTCGACGTCGCTCGGGCCGCCCTCGATCACGGCGACCGTGACGTCGGGGTCCTCGGTCAGCCGGGAGGCGATCACGGAACCGGCGGTGCCGCCGCCGACGATGACGTAGTCGAACTCCCGGGTGGTGCCGGGGGAGGGCGGTACGGGGGTGGCGGGTGTCGCGGGGGTGGTCCCCGGGTGGTTCCTGGCCGTCATGCGGAGGTCTCCTCTCGGCCCGCGAACCAGCGGACGGGGCGGGGTGCGAGGTTCTGGTAGACGTGCTTGGTCTCGCGGTACTCGGCCAGGCCCGAGGGGCCGAGCTCGCGCCCGATCCCGGACTTGCCGAAGCCGCCCCACTCGGCCTGCGGCAGATAGGGGTGGAAGTCGTTGATCCAGACCGTGCCGTGGCGCAACCGGCCCGCCACGCGGCGGGCGCGGCCCTGGTCGGCGGTCCACACCGCGCCCGCCAGCCCGTACTCGGTGTCGTTGGCGAGGGTCACCGCCTCGTCCTCGGTGACGAAGGTCTCCACCGTCAGCACCGGTCCGAAGACCTCCTCGCGCACGACGCGCATCCGGCGGTCGCAGCGGTCCAGGACGGTCGGGCGGTAGAAGTAGCCCGGGCCCGGGGGGCGTTCGCCGCCCGCGCGCAGCACGGCGCCCGCGGCGAGCGCGGAGGCGACGTACGACTCGGTGCGCTCGCGCTGGGCGGCCGACACGAGCGGGCCGCACTCGACGCCGGGGTCGGTGCCCCGGCCGAGCCGGATCCGCTCGGCGCGGCGGGAGAGTTCGGCCACGAACCGGTCGCGCACCGACGCCTCGACGATCAGCCGGGAACCGGCCGAACAGACCTGGCCGCTGTGCATGAAGGCGGCGTTGAGGGCCTGGTCGACGGCCGTGTCGAAGCCGGCCGCCGTCGCGCACGCGTCGGCGAAGACGACGTTGGGGTTCTTGCCGCCCAGTTCGAGGGCGAGCTTCTTCACCGTGTCGACCGCCGCGTGCGCGACCTTGGTGCCGCTGCCGAGACCGCCGGTGAAGGAGACGAGGTCGACGTCGGGGTGGGCGGCGAGCCGGGCGCCCACGGGGTCGCCGGCGCCGGTCACCAGATTGGCGACGCCGTGCGGCAGCCCGGCCTCCACCAGCAGCTCGATCAGGACGACCGTGCTCAGCGGGGTCAGCTCGCTCGGCTTGATCACGAAGGTGTTGCCCGCGGCGAGCGCCGGGGCCACTTTCCAACTCGCTTGCAGCAGCGGGTAGTTCCAGGGAGTGATCAGGGCGCACACGCCCACCGGCTCGTGCACGACCACGCTGTGGACGTCCGGCGATCCGGCGTCCACGACCCGCCCGCCGCCCTCGCCGAGGACGAGATCGGCGAAGTACCGGAAGGCGTCGGTGACGCAGTCCACGTCCGTGCGGCCCTCGGCGAGGGTCTTGCCCGCGTCCAGGCTCTCCAGCAGCGCGATCCGCTCCCGCTCGCGCTGGAGCAGGTCGGCCGTGCGCCTGAGCAGCGCCGCGCGCTCGGCCACCGGGGTCCGTGGCCACGGGCCGCGGTCGAAGGCGGCGCGCGCCGCGCCGACGGCGTCGTCCGCGTCCGCGACGGTGCCCTCGGCGACGACCGCGAGGACACTGCCGTCGGCGGGATCGATGACCTCCCGCGTGGCGCCCGTCGAGGACGGCCGCCACCTTCCGGCGGTGTGGATGCTCTGCTGCTCGGACACGACGCGCTGTACCTCCGGATGTCGCACCGCGGCCTGCCCGCGGTGTCGGTGCGGTGCGGCTCGCGTGCCCCGGCTTTCGTCACTCATGTCCCCTACGTCACGGGAAGTGACCGGTGTCACGTCGCCGGTGATCGGCCCGGACGGTGTTCCCGCCACCGGGAACGGCGGACGAACCGGGCGTAACCTGGTCGGACCGCCGTATCCGCGCGGGAGTCATGGAGGCGGCGCATGACCGACCCGTTCGGCTTCCTCAGAACTCCGCGACGCTCCGTACCGGCGCGCCCCGCCGACGAGCGGCTCGGCGACTGGTGCGAGGTCCACGCGGGGCGGACCTCGCTGCCGCTGGTGTCCGAGCAGGCGAACCGCTGCATGGACTGCGGCATCCCCTTCTGCCACGCGGGCTGCCCGCTGGGGAACCTCGTCCCCGAGTGGAACGCCTACGCCGCCCACGGCGACTGGCGGGCCGCCTCGGACCGGCTGCACGCGACGAACAACTTCCCCGAGTTCACCGGCCGGCTCTGCCCGGCGCCCTGCGAGGACGCCTGCGTCCTGGCGATCAACGCCGAACCGGTGACCATCAAGAACGTCGAACAGGCCATCGCCGACCAGGCCTGGGCGCACGGGTACACCGCCCCCGCGCCGCCCGCCCGTCCCAGCGGCAAGGCGGTCGCCGTCATCGGCTCCGGTCCCGCCGGTCTCGCCGCCGCCCAGCAGCTCCGGCGCGCCGGGCACGACGTCGTGGTCTTCGAACGGGCCGACCGGATCGGCGGGCTGCTCCGCTACGGCATACCGGCCTTCAAGATGGAGAAGGCCCACCTGGACCGGCGGGTGCGGCAGCTGCGGGACGAGGGGACCGTCTTCCGTACGGACGCGGACGTCGGCGGCCGGATCGACGCGGCCGGGCTCCGGGCCACCCACGACGCGGTGATCGTCGCGGTCGGCGCGACGGAGCGCCGGGAACTGCCGGTGCCCGGCCGCGGGCTACGGGGCATCCACCAGGCGATGGACTACCTGACCGAGGCCAACCGGGTCGCGCAGGGTGACGTCGAGGCGCCCGGGGTGAGTGCCGAGGGGCACCACGTGGTGATCGTCGGGGGCGGTGACACGGGCTCCGACTGCCTGGGCACCGCGCTGCGCCAACGGGCCCGCTCGGTGCTCCAGCTCGACATCAACCCGGAACCGGGCCCCACCCGCTCCGCCGCCCAGCCCTGGCCGCTGTACCCGAAGGTCTACCGGATCTCCCACGCCCACGAGGAGGCGCGCCACCGCGAGGGCGTCGACCCGCGGGCCTTCGCCAGCGCGACCGTGCGCTTCGAGGGCGATGCCGGGGGGCGGGTGCGCGGCCTGTGCCTGACCGCGGTGGAAGCGGCGGAGCGCCGCGCCCTGCCCGGCACCGAGCGGGTGATCGAAGCCGGGCTGGTGCTGTTGGCGCTGGGGTTCACGGGGCCCGAGCGGGCCTGCCCCCTGGGCGAGCAGCTCGGCCTCGTCCGCGACGAGCGGGGCAACTTCGCGCGGTCCGCGGACTTCGCGGCGCTCGGCCCGCCGGGTCGGCCCCCGGAGGGGGTGTTCGTGGCGGGCGACGCCGGGCGCGGGCAGTCCCTGGTGGTGTGGGCTATCGCGGAGGGGCGCTCCGCGGCGGCGGCGGCCGACCGCTACCTGACCGGGCGCACCGCCCTGCACGCACCCGTCCGGGCCCAGGACGGGCCGCTGCTGCGGCCGCCCGACGGGCTCGCCTGGTGAGGCGGTGGCGCTTCGCGGGCCCTTCGCGGGCGCGCGGGCGTGGGCGTGGGCGTGGGCGTGGGTGTGGGCGTGGGTGTGGGCGTGGGCGGGATCGGGGGTGAGGCCGGGGTCGGGGGTGGGGCCGGGGCCGGGGACGGGCGCGAGTGTCTCCTCGGCTCGCGGGCTCGGGGTGTCGGAGAGGGGGCGCGGTGGGGACCGCTCGGCCTGCGGGGACACTCCCGCCCGTCCCCGGCCCCGGCCCCGGCGGTGGTTTACGGGGGTGTGGTGAGGGTGTTCTGTACGTGGTGCAGGCTCGGGCCGGCCAGTACCTCGTGGAGTTGTTGGAAGACCTGACGGGCCCCGACGGCGTTCCAGTCGGCGGGCAGCAGCTCGGCGGGCAGCCCGGGGTCGAGGTAGGGCAGGCGGCGCCAGGCCGTGAGCATCGGCACGTAGTGGCGGAACGCCTCGGCCGGGTCGATCTCGCGCTGTCCGGCCAGCCGCTCGGCGACCGGCGCGTAGGTTTTGGTGAACTCCGCGTACTGCCCCTGGATCGCGGGGAAGTCCCACCAGGAACTGACGGCGCCGGGCAGGTCGCTGAAGGCCGCGTAGTCGGCCGCCGCGAAGAGGTGGACGTACTCGCTCAGCCCGAGCCGGACCAGTACGGCCCGCGCGTCCTCCAGCACCCGGCCCGGCGCCAGCCACACGCCGGAGGCGACGTTGCCGAAGCCGAGCCAGGTCAGCCGGGTGCGCAGCTGGTAGCGGTGGGAGCGCTCGGACTCCGGTACGGAGAACACCGCGAGGGCCCAGCCGTCCGCCAGGTCCGCCGGCTCCAGGCTGGCGAAGATGCGGCGGTCGCCCGCGTCGAAGACCGGGTGCACGGCCGGGCTGAGCCGGTACCCGGTGGCGCCGCGCCGCTCCGGTTCCAGGACGCCCTTCTTCTTGAGCCGCGAGATCGCCGAGCGGACGGCCGGGCTCTCCACGTCCAGCTCCGACATGAGGGTGATCAGGTCGGCGATGGAGATCCAGCCGCCGATGCCGCGCAGAAACGCCCCGTAGACCGTGTTGATCAACGAGCTGGGCCTGAGGGGGCTGTCCGACATGATCGCCTTCCGTTGGATGCGGTGGCGATCCTACCGAGCGCCCCGATCCGGCACCCGGCGCAGGTCCCTGCCGGCTCAACCTCCCGAGGCGGCCCCCCGGACCAGCGGCGCCTCGGCGTACGCACCGGACAGCAGGTGCCCGGCCCCGGGCGCGACGGCGGGCAGGTCGAGGGCCCGCAGCAGCTGGTGGGCGGTGCAGACGGCCGCGGAGACGACCGGCTTGCCCAGGATCTGCTCCGCCTCCTCGATGGCCCCGAGCGAGGGCATCTGCACGCAGGCGGAGAGGACCACGGCGTCCGCGTCGCCGTGGTCGAGGGCGCGGGCCAGCTCGGGCAGCCGGGCCGGGTCGTGCGCGGCCACGTCCAGGTTGTTCGGTATCTCCAGCGCCCGGTAGTCCAGGACCTCGATGCCCTCGTGGGTGAGGTAGTCGACGACGGTCCGGGTGAGGGGGCGCATGTACGGGGCGAGCAGCGCCACCTTCCGCGCGCCCATGGTGTGCAGGCCCTGCACCAGGGCCCCGGCGCTGGTCACCACCGGCGCGGGGGCCCCGTTCTGCACGGTGCGCGCGTGCAGCCGCTGCTCCGCCTCGCGGTGGTATCCCAGGCCCATGCTCATGATGGCGACCAGGCAGGCGTAGCCGAGTACGTCGACGTGCGCGTCGGACAGCTCGACGGCGCAGCGGTCGGAGTCGGCGTCCATGGCCCTGAGCTGCTCCGGCGTCACGTGCGTCATCCGCATGCGGCTGGAGTGGAAGGTGAAGCGCTCCGGAGCGACGCGCTGGCGGGCGCGCAGGATGGCCGGCACCTCCGTCTCCATCGTGACGTTCGAACTCGGCACGATCTGGCCGATGCGGTAGGTGGGCGGGTGCGGCATGCGGGCTCCTCGGTTCGGTGGGGTGGTCAACGGGCGTCCACTACGGGATTGGTGAGGGTGCCGATGCGCTCGACCGTGGCTTCGACGGTGTCGCCCGGCACCAGGAACTCGGGCGGGACCATGCCGGCCCCGACGCCCGAGGGGGAGCCGGTGGCGATCACGTCGCCCGGCTCCAGGGTCACGCCGGAGCTGATGTCGGCGATCAGGCGGGCGATCGGGAAGAGCATGTGGCGGGTGTTGGACTTCTGCTTGGTGACGCCGTTGACGCGCAGGTCGAGGTCCAGCGCCATCGGGTCGGGGATCTCGTCGGCCGTGACCACGACGGGCCCGAAGGGGGCGTAGGAGTCCTGGCCCTTGGAGAAGAACCACTGGCCCGAGCGGCGCTGGTCGCGGGCGCTGATGTCGTTCACGATGCCGTACCCGAAGACGTGCTCGTACGCTTCGTCTTCGGACACCCGGAAGGCGGTGCGGCCGATGACCACGGCGAGTTCGCACTCCCAGTCCAGCTGCGCGGTCAGGTCCCCGTTGTGCAGGATCGGCGCCCCGGGCCCGGTGACGGCGGTGGCGGGCTTGCTGAACAGGACCGGCCGCGACGGGAGTTCCTTGTCCGTGTCCAGGCTGCGGCTGGACTCCGCCACGTGTTCCACGTAGTTGAGCCCGACCCCGATGATCTTTCCGGGTCGGTGCGGGGCGCACAGCCGGACGTCTTCGAGCCGGTGGACGGCGTGCCCGGGCAGCGCGCCGTCCAGGAGGGCGCGGGCGGCGTCCAGGGCGGCGGGCCCGGCCTGGACGAGCGAGAGCAGGTCCGGCGGGATCCGGACGCCCGCGTGGTCCGCCAGGGCGGCGAGGTCGTGCACGAGGCCGGCGCGCTCCGCGCCCAGGCGCGGCGCGGGGTCGACGGGGGACCCCGTGGTGAAGGTCAGCAGTCGCATGGGTGTCTCCGAAGTCGGGGGAGGGGGTGGCGCGGGCGGTCAGGAGGTCGGTTGGTGGCCGCCGTTGTCGGCGTAGGCCTCTTCGCGGTGGAAGCCGAGCGAGCGCATGACCGGGAAGTCGTCGAAGGAGAAGAGGCACGCGTCCTCGGCCGGGTCGAGGTTGTGGTGCTCGTGCCAGGCCCAGGACGGCACGCAGAAGATGTCGCCCTCCTGCCACGCGAAGCGCCGTCCGGCGATCACCGAGACGCCGCGTCCCTTGGCCACCGTGTAGATCACCGATCCGGTGTGGCGGTGGGCCAGCGTGGCCTGCCCCGGCCGCAGCAGCTGCATGTGCGCGCCCATGGTGGGCATCACCGACCCGCCGGTGACCGGGTTGGTGTACTCCGCGATGATCCCGTCGTAGGGGGACCCCTCGGTGGCCCGGGCCAGGCCGAGCAGCGCCTCGTACGTCGCCTCCCACGGGTAGGCGAGCAGCGGGGAGTAGGGCCGGGTCCAGCGCTCGACGCCGTGCGGGAGCAGGTTCGCCGCGTACGTCAGGACGGAGGAGTTGATCACCTTCCCGGGCTTTTGGTACAGCTCGGGGTGGACCTCGTAGAAACCGGCGTCCAGGGCGTTGACCAGCGGGATGTCCAGCCCGTCCTGCCAGATGACCGGGGCGTCGTCCGCGTCGTTGCCGTGTTCGTGCCAGGTGCCGTTCGGGGTGATCGCGAAGTCGCGCGGCCCGACCTTCAGCTTCTGCCCGTCGACGATCGTCCACGCGCCCGTGCCCTCGTGGACGAAGCGCAGCGCGGCGGCCTGGTGGCGGTGGGCCGTCATGGCCTCGCCGGGGCCCATGATCTGCAGGCCCGTGTAGAGCAGCCCGGCCGCCGCGCTGACGTCCTTGCGACCGGGGTTGACCAGCATCACCACGCGGCGGCCCGCATCGTCCGCCTCGACCAGGGCGAGCGCCTTGTGGACGAGCGGGCGCAGCTCCTCGTAACGCCAGAGCACGGGAACGGACCGGGGCTGCGGGTACCAGGGTTCGATGTCGTTGGCGACGGTCCACAGCGCGCCCGCCTCGCGCGCCGCGAGTTCGGCGTAATAGGCGGTGAGTTCGGGGGTGTCGAGGACCCGTGCGCGGCCGAGCGCGGTGTCGTCCTGTTCGGGGGTCATGCGTCCTCCTCGGGAAGGGCGGTCGTCGCGGGAGCGGAAAAGGGGGCGGTGAAGGTCACGGGTCGGCGGGGCCGGTTGTCGACTTCGAGGTGGAAGACGTCGAAGCGGTTGTAGTGACCGGTGATGTCGTGCATCTGCCTGGGCTGGATGCACCGGCCCAGGTCGATCTCCGCGTAGACGATGCCCTCGTCGTCCACCAGCGGCGGCGTGACCGGTCGGCCGTCGGGGCCGAAGATGCCGGACAGCGCGCTGCGCGGGCGGCCGAAGAGGGCCCGCAGCTCCTCGTCGTCCCCCGCGAGGAGATCGATGATCTCCGGGGAGACGGTGGAACAGGCCACGACGGAGAAGACCTTGCCCTCGAAGCTGTGGGCGGCCGTCCGCACGGCGATGGCCTCGGCCATGTCGTAGTCGGCGGGCGCCACGGGCAGGGCGATGTAGCAGGAGGCGTGCACGAGCTCGCCCTGGGCGAGGAGGGCGAACCGGGCCAGGGTGTTGGTGTTCTCGCCGCAGGCGAGGGCGCCGAGCGGGCCCACCGGGGTCCGGTGGACGCGCAGCGAGCTGCCGTCGCCCCCGGTCCAGGTGAGCTTCTCGGCCCAGGTCGGCACCAACTTGCGGTGGATCCCCAGGATTTCACCGTCGGGCCCGATGGTCAGCAAGGTGTTGTACAGGACGCCGAGGCTGTTCGGGCCGCGCTCGTTGACCCCGATGACCAGGACGACGCCGTACTGGCGGGCGGCCGCGCGCAGGGTGTCGACGTGGGGGCCGGGGACGTCCACGGAGGCCCGGTGCAGGCGCTCGAACCAGGGCGAGCCCTGCACCGGGTTCATGGTCCAGTTCCAGTACGGGTATCCGGGTACGAACACCTCGGGGAAGACGACGAGCGTGGCCCCGTTCCCGGCGGCCTCGGCGATCAGGGCGACCGCCTTGTCCACGGTGGCGCCGGGGTCGAGGTAGACCGGGGACGCCTGGACGGCGGCCGCCGTGAAAGGGGGCAGGTCGTACGGGGGCGGGCCGTACGGGGGTGGGGTCTCCACGGGATCTCCTGGCGGTCGGCGGTCGGCGGTCAGCAGGCGGGTGCGGGGACGAGGGGGCGCCAGCGCTGGTGCACCGGCGCGGCGGCCCGCCGCAGCAGTTCGAGCCGGGGCGGCACCCGATCGGTACGGGCCGCGGGCGGCCGGCCGCTGCCGGCGGCCCAGGACCGCGCCCACGGCGCCGCGGACCCGCGGTAGCCCTGGGCCGCGGCGGCGTGCAGGGTCCACAGCGGGTCGTGGAGCTGGGCCCGGCCGAGGGCGCACAGGTCGGCCCGGCCGGCCAGGACCAGCGAGTTCACGTCGTCGTACGAGGAGATCGCGCCGACGGCGATGGTCGCCAGCCCGGTGGCGTTGCGGATCAGATCGGCGTACGGCGTCTGGTAGCTGCGGCCGTAGCGGGGTCGCTCGTGGGCCACGACCTCACCGGTCGAGACGTCGATCCCGTCGGCTCCCGCCGCCCCCAGGGCCCGGGCGATCTCCACCGCCCCGGCCTCGTCGAGGCCGCCCGCCGCCCAGTCGGTCGCCGAGATCCGCACCAGCAGCGCCTTCCCGGCGGGCCACACCGCCCGTACCGCGCCCAGCACTTCGAGCGGGAAGCGCAGCCGCCCGGCCGGATCCGCGCCGTACTCGTCGGTGCGCCGGTTGGTCAGCGGCGACAGGAACCCGGACATCAAGTGGCCGTGGCCGTACTGGAGTTCCAGCGCGTCGAAACCGGCCCGGTCGGCCCGCTCCGCCGCCCGTACGAAGTCCCGCACGATCAGGTCCATGTCCGCCCGGGTCGCCTCCCGCGGCACCGGGCCGTGCTCGTCCCAGGCCAGCGCGGACGCCGCCAGCGGTGAGCCGTCGGCGGCGCGGCGACCGGCGTGGGTGAGCTGGATCCCCAGGCAGGCGTCCGACTGGCCGTGGACGAAGCCGGTGATCCGCCGCCAGGCGGCCTCCTGCTCGTCCGTCCACAGCCCGGGGCACCCCGCGTCGGTGCGGCCCGCGGAACTCACCGCGGTCATCCCGGCCAGCACCAGGGCCGGTCCGCCGAGGGCCTGCGTGGCGAGGTGGACCAGGTCGAAGTCGCCCGGCACCCCGTCGCGGGCCGTGGACAGGGCGACGGGCGCCGCCACGACCCGGTTGCGCAACCGCAGACCGCCCAGCGCGAAGGGCCGGAACATCGGCGGCACCGGGGCGGAGGCGTTGACGGCGGTGGTGAACTCCTCGTCCCGCGCGCGCAGGCCGTCGTAGGTGACGCGACGGCTGCGGGTCAGCAGGTTGAAGGCGAACTGGTGCGGGTCCTGGTCGGTGTACCGGTCGAGGTGCTCGAACCATTCGAGGCTGGCCTGGGCCGCCCGCTGGGTGGACTCCACGACGGGCCTGCGCTCCTCCTCGTACGCCGCCAACGCGCCCGGCACGTCCGGGTGTTCGTGCAGACAGGCGGCCAGGGCGAGCGCGTCCTCCATGGCCAGCTTGGTGCCCGAGCCGATCGAGAAGTGCGCGGTGTGCGCGGCGTCCCCGAGCAGCACCGTGTTGCCGTGCCGCCAGGTGCGGTTGCGCACGGTGGTGAAGCGCAGCCACTTGGAGTTGTTGGGCAGCAGCCGGTGCCCGTCCAGGTGGGCGGCGAAGATCTCCTCGCACCGGCGGATGCCCTCCTCGTCGCTCGCGCCCGGCGGCAGGTCCAGGCCCTCGGAGCGGTCGAAACCGCCGCGCCGCCACGTCGCCTCGTCCATCTCCACGATGAAGGTGGAGCGGGTGTCGTCGTACGGGTAGGCGTGCACCTGGAGGGTGCCGAAGTCCCGCTCCTCGACGATGAAGGTGAAGGCCTCGAAGACCTTGTCGCTGCCGAGCCACATGTAGCGGCCGGAGCGCTCGTCGAGGTCGGGGGCGAAGGTGTCGGCGTAGGCGGCGCGCGTGGCCGACCGTACGCCGTCACAGGCGACCACCAGGTCGTATGCGGCGGCCAACTGCTCGGGCGCCGGCGCCTGCGTGCGGTAGCGGACGTCGACGCCCAGGGCGGCGCACCGGTCCTGGAGGATGCCCAGCAGCCGACGGCGGCCCAGGGCGGCGAAGCCGTGCCCGCCGGAGGTGAGGGTCGTGCCCCGGCGGCGGACGTCGATGTCGCTCCAGCGGGCGAACTCGGCGGACATCGCGGCGTGCACGACCGGGTCGGCCTGCGCGATGCCGTCGAGGGTCTCGTCGGAGAAGACGACCCCGAAACCGAAGGTGTCGTCGGGGGAGTTGCGCTCCCAGACGGTGATCTCCCACTGCGGGGACAACTGCTTGGCCAGGGCGGCGAAGTACAGGCCGCCGGGCCCGCCTCCGATGACTGCTACGCGCACGGGGCGCCTCCTCGGGTGTTCTCGAACAGTTCGGGGGCCTGCGGGCCCGCCGTGGTGAGGACCGCGCGGACCTCGGCGGGCCAGGGGGTGGACCCGGTGGCCCGGGCGGCGGAGTGGGCGATCACCATGCGGCCGCTCGCGGCCCGCGCGCCCTCCTCCCCGTGGACGGTGAAGGCGTAGTGCAGGGAGCTGTCGCCCACCTCGGTGACGCGCAGCTCGGTCCGCACGGCCTCGCCGAACCAGAGCCGGGCCCGGTAGTCGGCCTCGAAGTGGACGCGGGGGGTGCTCCCGAACAGGTGGGACAGGCCCAGCCGCCGCAGCAGCACCGCCTCGGCCGCCTCGACCCACCGCACGACGGTGGAGTGGTGGTAGTGACCGGCCGCGTCGGTGTCGGGCCACTCGACCCGCCGCTCGATCACGACGCTGGGCAGGGTCGGCGGCGCGGGATCGGCCGACTCCCGTGCCAGGAGCCTGAGTTGGCCGCGCCGGAGCTTGCCGGTCTCGGTGCGCGGGAGCTCGTCGACGAACTCCACGGCGCGCGGGTACTTGAAGGGGGCGATGGTCGCCTTGACGTGGTCCTGGAGTTCCCGGACGGTGGCGTCGTCGGCCCCGACCCCGGCGCGCAGCACCACGTACGCCTTGACGAGCATGCCGCGCCGCTCGTCGGGGACCCCGACCACACCGCAGTCGGCGACGTAGGGATGGTCGGCGAGGGCCTTCTCGACCTCGGGCCCGGCGATGTTGTAGCCGGAGGAGACGATCATGTCGTCGCTGCGGGCGACGTACCAGAAGTAGCCGTCGGCGTCGCGCGTGTAGGTGTCACCGGTGATGTTCCAGCCGCCGCGTACGTAGGTGGACTGGCGCGGGTCGTCGAGGTAGCGGCAGCCGGTGGGGCCGGTCACGGCGAGCAGGCCGGGCTGCCCGTCGGGGACGGGGTCGCCGTTCTCGTCGACCACGGCCGCGCGGTAGCCGGGGACGGGCCGGCCCGTCGATCCGGGCCGGATGTCCTCGTCGGCGGCCGAGATGAACACGTGCAGCATCTCGGTGGCGCCGATGCCGTCGATGATGCGCAGCCCGGTGGCGGCGCGGAACTCCTCCCACACGGCGGCGGGCAGCGGCTCACCGGCGGACACGCAGCGGCGCAGCCCCGCCAGGCGGTCGACCGCGCCGTCGGCGAGGATCGCGCGGTAGGCGGTCGGCGCGGTGAACAGGACGCTGACCCCGTGCTCGGCGACGAGGTCGGCCAGCTGCCCGGGCGTCGCCCGCTCGATCAGCAGGGTCGAGGCCCCGACCCGCATCGGGAAGACCACCAGCCCGCCGAGGCCGAAGGTGAACGCCAGGGGCGGCGTGCCGGTGAACACGTCCTCGGGCTCGGGGCGCAGGACGTGCCGGGAGAACGTGTCCGCGTTGGCGAGGACGTCGCGGTGGAAGTGCAGGGTGGCCTTGGGCCGCCCGGTCGTACCGGAGGTGAAGGCGATCAGCGCGACGTCGTCCGCGGCCGTCGCCACGGAGTCGAAGACGGCGTCCTTGCTGGCGCACCGGGCCGTGAGGTCGTCGTCGCCGGAGCCGCCGTACGCGATCACCCGGAGGGCTGCGGGATCGGCGGCCGCTCGGAGTTCTTCCAGGTGGCGGTGGTCGCAGAGGGCGATCGCGGGGCGGCTGATCGCGCACAGCCCGGTGAGTTCGGCGGCGCGCAGCAGCGGCACGGTGGTGACGGCCACCCCGCCCGCCTTCAGGACGCCGAACCAGGCGGCGACGAGCCACGGATTGTTGGGTCCGCGGAGCAGGACCCGGTTGCCGGGCAGGAGGCCCAGGTCCTCGGTGAGCACCTGGGCGACCTGGTTGGCGCGGCGCAGCAGGTCGCCGTAGGTCCAACGCTCGGTCGGGGTCAGCAGGCAGGGGCGGTCGGGGCCCCAGCGCTCGACGGCTTCGTCGAGCAGGGCGTGGGCGCAGTTGAGCCGGTCCGGATAGCTCAACTCCGGTAGATCGAAGTGGAGTCGGGGCCAGAGGGCGGCGGGTGGCAGCCGGTCGCGACAGAAGGAATCGGCATGTGCCGAGGGGGAGAGCTCCATGGGGCGGCACCTCAATCAGGGAGCAGCGGGGGAGATGGGGCAAGTATCTCGATATTTTGGCGATCGTCAATTGTTCGCGATATCTCGATGTCGTGGACCCCTCGACGCGACCCCGCGCCGCGCCCCCTTGCCGCGACCGCCGCCGCGGCCCCCGCCCGGTCTCAGGCGGCAGGTGTGCGGGCCGGTACGCGGACCTTGACGCGATGGCCGAACTCGCCTGCGGCAAAGGTGAGTTCGCCGCCCACCTCGGCGGCCATGAGCTGGATGATCAGCAGGCCCCGCCCCGTCTCCGCGTCCGGATCCGCCTCGGTGCGCGGCAGTGGCGGTCGGGGTCGCACGGGAGCCCCGTCGGTGACCTCCAGGTGGAGCCAGCCCGCGCGCAGGGTCACCCCGACCCGCATGCGGCGCGTGGCGGCGGCGTGCAGGACGACGTTGCCGGTGAGCTCGCTGACCGCCAGCAGGAGGACGTCCGCGATCTCGGCGGCGATCGGCCAGCCTCCGAGCACGGCCCGCACGCGCGACCGGATCAGCGGGACCACCGCCGCGGTCGGGTCGGCGGCCCAGCGGGCGAAGGCGCGCACGTGGTGGGTCGCGCTCGCGGGGGAGGGCGGGGCGGTCGGGGAGGGAGAGGTGGCGGCGAGCATGGCGTGCTCCCTGGAGGGGAAGGCGACGCCGCCCGCCGTGCGGCTCGTGTAACGGGTGAGGAAGTCACTCGACCCGGGGGCTTGTGGTCAGCGGAAACGCGTCGCTAGAGTCGTGATTACACGTGTAACACGTTAAGCCTCCCGGGTACCCTGCGCAAGCAATTCGGACATACGTTACGAAGTCTTGCCCGTGCCGAGGCCGCGCAGAATTGGAAGGGCCGCAATGACGCAAGCTCCCCCCGCAGCCGACATGCCCGACATGACCTGGCCGCCCCCGCCCTACCAGGCGCCCGTCCCGTCCGTCACGGACGAGCACGGGGTCCGCCGCCACGACGGCATCACCTACGCCACCACGCCCGGCTACCGCCCCCGGCTGCTCGACGTCCAGGTGCCGCCGGGCGAGGGCCCCTTCCCGGCGGTCGTCTGGATCCACGGCGGCGGCTGGATGGACGGCGACCGTCGCTACCCGCCGCCGACCGTGCCGGCCGCACTGCTGCACGGATCGGTGCTGGGAGCCGGACTCGCGCTGGTCTCCATCGACTACCGGCACAGCCTGGAGGCCCCCTTCCCGGCCCAACTGCACGACGTGAAGGCCGCGATCCGCTACGTCCGCAAGTTCGCCGGAGTCCTCGGCATCGATCCCGACCGGATCGGCGTCTGGGGCGAGTCCGCAGGCGGCCACCTGGCCGCGCTCGCGGGCCTCGTGGGCCCGGACAGCGCGGACGGCGAGTCCCTGGAGGGCGCGCACGGCGTGGGCGCCGGGGACACCGCGGTCCGCGCGGTCGTCGACTGGTACGGCATCTCCGACCTGGTCGCCCTGTCGGACCACCCGATGCCGGAGCTGCCGGCGGCGCCCGGGGTCGAATTCCCCGACCCGTACGTCGCCCTGCTCGGTGCGCCCGTCGCCGAGCGCCCGGACCTGGCGCGGGCCGCCAGCCCCGTCACGCACGTCACCGCGGGCTCGAACCCGCCGCCGTTCCTGCTCGTCCACGGTCGGCAGGACGGGCTGGTCCCCTACAGCCAGAGCGAGTTGCTCGCCGAGGCCCTGTCACAGGTGGGGGGCGAGGTCGTCCTGGAGCCCGTCGAGGACGCCGACCACATCTTCCTGGGCTCGCCGGACGTCCCGCAGATCGTCGCGGACAGCGTCGCGTTCCTGGCCCGCCACCTGGGCGCGGGCGCCTGAGCGGTCGTCACCACCCGACGCCCGCCAGGAGGGGGCGCGGCCCGCACGGGCCGCGCCCCCGCGCGGGCTCACCTCGGCCGAGCGACGAACGGCGAGCGACGAGCAAAACGAGCAACGAGCACGAGCAACGCAAAACGAGCAACGCACAGCGAACGACGAACAAGGCAGCCATGTCCAATAACCCGGTCACCCGCCAGTCCCGCACCGCCCCCGCCCCCACCGCCCCCGCCACCGCTCCCGACTCCGAACCCCCGCGGAGACCCGTCCGGCGCCGCCCCGGCGTCCTGATCGCGGGACTCCTGCTGCTGGGCCTGCCCGTGGGGCTCGGCCTCGTCGTCCGGCGGGATCCGGCGGCCCCGCCCTTCCAGGGCGCGGACGACCGCTGGCTGTCCTGGATGGGCGGCCCGCACGAGGGCCCGTACGCCTGGGTCGCGGCGGTCCTGAACTGGTTCGGCGGCCCGGCCGGCGTCGTCGTGCCGCTCGCCCTCCTCGTCCTCCTGCTCGTGCGCGCGCGGTGGGTGTCGGCGGGTTTCCTGTTCGGCGCCTACCTCTTCGGCAACATGGTCGTCGTCCAGGGACTCAAGTACCTGGTGGACCGGCCGCGACCGGCCGATCCCCTGGTCCGCGTCGACCACGGCTCCTTCCCGTCCGGACACGCCGCGGGGGCCGCACTGCTGGTGGTCCTCGTCGGCGCGCTGCTGGTGCCCGCCGCGCGGCGCCGGGGCTGGTGGATCGGCGGGGCGCTCTTCACGCTGACCATGATGTGGAGCCGTACGTGGCTGCACGCCCACTGGATCAGCGACACCTTCGCGGGCGCGGCCGCCGGGGCGGGGGCCGGGCTGCTGGCCTGGTGGCTGTGCGCACCCGCGCTGGGGCGCGAGGCCGCCCGCGTCCGGGACCGCCGGGGGGCGGCCACGGGCGCGCCCGACCCGCTGCCCGAGCCCGTCCCGGTAAGCCGTTGACCCGCTGACCCGCAGGGGCCGTTACGAGGTCTGGCGGTGCACCAGTACCGCCTTCGTCCGCGGTATCGGGGCGGTCGTCCCCGTCGTGATCAGCTCGTGCACGGCGTCCGCGACCCGCGCCGGCGAGGCGAGGTCCAGCCGGATCGACGTCAGAGCGGGCTGCTGGAGCGAGGACAGGACCAGGTCGTCGGCGCCCACGACCGCCACGTCGTCCGGTACGACGATCCCCTCGGCCCGCAGCGCGTGCAGCAGCAGCGCGGCGTACTCGTCGTTGTAGGCGAACACCGCGTCCAGCGCGAGGTCGGCCCAGCGCCGGGCGAGGGCGGTCGCGGACCCGCGGGTGTAGGACAGCTCGACCGGTGTCACGGTGGCCATGTGCCGGGCCGCGACGGACTCGGCGCCCGCCAACCGAGGTGCGGCGAACGTGGCGAGGCCCCGCTCCTGCGGCATGACCACGCCGATGCGGGTCCGACCGCGGGCGATCAGGTGCTCGGCGGCGGTGGCGCCGATGAGGGCGTGGTCGAAGCCGATGGTGTGTACGCCGGGCACGGGGTGGGAGGCGAAGGCGAGCGTCCCGCGCACGCCCGCGCGGTGCAGCAGGTCGGCGGCCTGCGCGGTCAGCCGGTCTCCGTCGATGGCGATGACGGCGGCCGGGCGCAGCTCGGCCCAGGCGCGGGCGGCGTCGAGGGGATCGGCGAAGCGCCCCGCGTGCAGGACGGCGGTGTAGCCGTGCCGGTCGAGCTCGCTGTGCAGGTCGTCCACCCAGTCGCTGACCAGTCGGCCGACGGCCGAGATCGACGCGGGCATCAGCACGAGGTTGCTGCGCCCGGCGCGCAGCGAGCGGGCCGCGGCGTGCGGTACGTAGCCGAGCTGCCGGGCGGCGTCGAGGACGCGTTCCCGGGTCGCCGCGCTCACGCGGTGGCCCTGGGTGTCGTTGAGCACGAAGGAGACGGTGGCGCGCGAGACCCCGGCGAGCCGGGCCACGTCGGCACTGGTCAGGGAGGCCGGGGCGGGAAGGTCTTTGGCCATGGCGTCCCTCGACGCTCCTTTTGCTCGATCCGATGCTCTCCCTTCGAAGGTTACACGAGTTAGATCAACGGAGCGGGGGCCCGCCCGGACGTGCAACGCCCGGGTGGGCCCCCGCGCCCCCGTTACGACGTGAGCCTGCGCAGTGCGCCCTCGTGCAGCCGCCGGGAGTCCCCGGCGAGGTCGTCGAGGGCGGTGACGACCGAGTCGAAGCGCATCGTCGTGCGGGTATCCGACCCGTACGGGCTCCAGTGCGGCATGTCGGGGTGGTTCGGGTCGCCGGTGCGGACGAAGGCGATCCACGCCCGGTGCATCGTGTGCGCGAGGCCGTCGCGCACGGCGGGAGCCAGCCCGGCCACGAAGGGGGCGCCCGCCCACTGCTCGAAGTTGTCGAAGGCGAAGGGCAGCTCGAGGCAGTGCGCGGCGCCGAGCCGGCCCTCGTAGGCGACGGAGGGGAGGTTGAACTGGTAGGCCCACACCGGTCGTTGCGCCGCGGCGCGCGCCTCGGCGAGCCGCACTGCGGGCATCCGGAACAGCTCGTCGGTGATGAGGTCCATCAGGACGTCGACGGGACGGGCCCCGGGCCGGGTGCGCTCGTACGCCGCGTACACGTCGGGGGCGGCTCCGGCGCCGAAGGTCTCCGCGATCCTGGCGGTCACCCGCTCGCGGTCGGCGTCCGCGTGGCCCGGGTCGAGGGCGAACCCGAAGTTGGCCTCCTCGCGCGTCCAGCCGATCAGTACCTCGATCCCGGCCGCGGCCCCGTGCAGCAGCGCCTCGGCCGGGTGGCGGTGGAGGGTGACCCCGTCGATCACGGGCAGGAACGGCGTGGGCCAGTACCCCCAGTGCGAGGTCCGGGCGAAGAGCCCGCCCGCCGCGGCGATCAGGGCCGGCCAGTCCTGCGCGCGCAGCTCGGCGAGGCTCTCGGCCCCGGCGAGTTCCAGGTAGGCGGCGGTGCGTTCCAGGGAACCCTCGGGCGAGGGGAAGTCGAGCCCGAAGGGCGGGCTCATCAGGATGACCCGCCGGATCAGGCCCGTGGCCCCGGGCGCTCCGGCGAGTGCGGCGGTGGACACCGCGCCGCCCGACTGGCCCGCGACGGTGATGGAGTCCGGGTCGCCGCCGAAGGAGGCGATGTTCTCGTGCACCCAGCGCAGGGCGGCGAGCTGATCGCCGAGCCAGTGGTTGCCCCCGGCCGGTCGCGCGGCGCCGTCCCCGTCCGCTTCGCCGTACCCGTCCTCAGGGGTGGGGTGCAGGTAACCCAGTGGTCCGATGCGGTAGTTGATGCCGACCACGACGAGGTCCCCGTCGCGGGCGAAGGTGGCGCCGGAGTAGGCGGGCAGCGACCCGGAGCCGGAGACGAAACCGCCCCCGTGGATCCAGACGAGCACCGGCCTGCGCGCGTCGTCGACCGCGGGCGTCCAGACGTTGAGGGTGAGGCAGTCCTCGTCGAAGGGGGGTTCGCCGTGTCCGCCGAGGACCGGGTCGCCTCCCTCGCGGTACATCTGCGGAGCGCTGGGGCCGTCCGCGGTGGCGTCCCGGGTGCCGCTCCACCCGGGGTGCGGCCGCGCGGGCCGCCAGCGCAGTTCGCCGACCGGGGAGGCCGCGTAGGGCACGGCCCGGAAGACGGTGAGCCCGTCCTCGACCGCGCCGCGCAGCCTCCCGGCGGGCAGGTCCACCATCGTCTCGTCCGGGCCTGGGGTGTGAGCCATGAGCCGATCCTTCCTGGGTCGCGCGCCGGGCGCGCGCCGACCCGTCGAGAGTATGGCGGAAAATCAACGATCGTCAATCATGCGCGATATCGTGCTGCGCGTCGGGCGGCGCTCCGGGCGGCGCGCTGCGCGGCGCTCACGTCCAGAGGGTGTTGGCCGCCGTCCGCTCCGCCTCCGTGGCCAGCGGTCGGGCGAACGCCCACCACAGGAGCAGGCACGACCCCGCCCCCACGAGGGCGCCGGCGAGGGTGTCACTGGCCCACTGGGCGTGCAGCCAGGTGCGGCTCCACATCATCGCCGCCGCGTACCCGGCGCCGAACAGCCACCACCAGCGCCGCGCGCGCGGCGGGACCACCACCACCGCGACCGCGAAGACCAGGGCGACCGCGCTGAAGACCTGGCCGGAGGGGTACGAGCCGTCGTTCACCAGGACCCAGGTGTGCGGGGGGCGGGGGCGGTCGGCGAGGTCCTTGAGGGGCAGCACGACGAGGATGTTGGCCAGGACGTTCGTGGCGAGGACGAAGAGCGCCGAGCGCCAACGCCCGTACACGCAGAGGCAGCCGGTCAACATCAGCGGCAGGATCAGCCCCAGCGGCCCGCCGAGCCGGTCGAGGGCGAGGGCGAACTCCGTGGCGGCGCCCGTGGACGAGCCCCCGGCGGAGCGGGCCCAGGTGTCGTCGAGGCCCTGGAAGAAGGGTCGTTCGTCCACCCGCAGGAGCCATCCGGCCAGCAGGGGGACGAGGAGGAGCGACGCGCCCGCGACGAGGGCGCGCCGGGGCGGCTCCGCGGGCAGATGGTGACGGGGCGGCCGGGTCGGGACGGGGGCGTGGGAGGGCGGCGGCGACGCGGGGACGGCGGGGCGCAGCATGGCGGGCCTTTCGGGGTCGACTCGCGGATGGCGGGGGGTGGGGCGGGGGCGCTCGGTGAGCGGGTGGGCGGACGCGCGGCATCGGGCGCGGGCCGGTCGCGGCGGACCGCGGAAGGCTCGCGGAAGAGCCGCGTGGGGCGGGGCCCGGGGCGTCCGGAAACGTGCGGCGGGCGAGCGGGGGGTGGAGGCGGCGGCGACGGCGGGGGAGCGGAAGAGGCCGGTCCGGGTCCGGCCCGGGCCGGGGCGTCGCGCTGCGGCACGGAGTATTGCGGATGCGTGACCGCCACCACAAGGGCAAGAGGGTTTTAGGCCGCGACCGGCCTGGTCAGGGGCCGTGACCGGCCAGTTACACGTGTCCGAGGTGCCGTTCGGTCGTGGGTCACGATCTGTGCATCGCCCCGCATCAGGTCTTGGCGGGGGCCCGAATGTGGTGCTACACAGTGTCCAGACGCCGGAAGTAACACGTGTAACAACATCGTGTTACCCCTCTCGCGTCGAGCACCCCGAGCGCGTCGCACCACGGCATGTGAACCACCACGTCGAACACATCGAACACATCGACCACGTCGACCACGTCGAGCGCGCCGCGTCGCCCCACGGCTCCACCCCCGCGCTCGCGGAGCCCGCACCTCCGTAACCGGCGCACCTCGCCACCCCGCGCACCTCCGCACCCCGCGCACCTCGTCAACCCGCGCACCCCGGCGGCACTTCGCGCCACCCGCCGCGTGCTCCCCGAGCGCGCCCCGCACGCCCCACGCCACCTCCCCGCTCCGTCCCCCGAGGAGTCGTCATGGTCACGAACGAGCTGATCGATCCGCCCGTACCGGCGGATCACGAACCGCCCCACAGACGGGGACTCCTGATGCTCCTGCTGGTCGCCAACTCCGCGATGATGGCGGTGTACATGGGCGTCGGCTCCATCCTGCTCCCCACCCAGATCGCCGCGATCGCCGGCGATGACAAGGTCGCCGTCCTGGGCCTCGTCGGCGGCGTCAGCGCGATCTTCGCGACCGCCTTCAACCCCATCGCCGGCGCCCTCTCCGACCGCAGCGGCCGCCGCAGCCCCTGGATCCTGGGCGGCGCCCTCGGCTCGCTCGCGGGCCTGGCCTTCCTCGGCAGCGTCACCACCGCGCTGCTCGTGGGCATCGGCTGGTGCCTGATCCAGGCGACCATGAACGTCTACCAGGCCGCCGTCACCGCGATCGTCCCCGACCGGATCGCGGTCGCCCGGCGCGGCACGGCCTCCGCGGTGGTGGGGCTGGGCCTGCCCATCGGCGGCACGGTCGGCGTACTGATCGCCTCCCAGGCGGCGGACCACCTGCGCACCGGGTACCTCGTCTTCGGCGGGGTGATCGCCGCGGCCGCGATGCTGCTCACCGCCTTCTGCCGGGACCTGCCGCGCACCGCGGGCCCGGCCGCGCCCGCGGCCGACGCCCCGCCCGCGCCCAAGGGGGCGCAGGTCAAGGCGTTCCTCTCCGCGCTCGGCCACCACGACTTCCGCTGGGCCTTCATCGGCCGGGCCCTGATGGTCCTCGGCTATTTCTCGGTCGTCGGCTACCAGCTGTACATCCTGGACGATCACATCGCGCTGCCCGACGGGTTGACCCCGCCCGACGCGATGGCCGTGCTCACCCCCGTCTCCATGGTCGCCATGGCCGTTTCCACGGTGGTCGGGGGGATGCTCTCCGACCGCTGGAACCGCCGCAAGGTGTTCGTCGGGGTGTCGGCGGCCCTCGCCGGGCTGGTGATGGTCGTCCCCGTCATCAGCCCCACCTGGACCGGCATGCTCGTCTTCAGCGCGCTCAACGGGCTGGCCTTCGGTTGCTTCATGGCCGTCGACACCGCGCTCGTCACCCTGGTCCTGCCGCGGGCCGAGGACGCCGCCCGGGACATGGGCGTCCTGAACATCGCGAACGCCGGGCCGCAGATCATCGCCCCGTTCGTCGCCTCGGCCGTCGTCACCGCACTCGGCGGGTACACCCCGCTGTTCCTGGTCGGCGGCGCCCTCTCGCTGATCGGCGCCCTCGCGATCCTCCCGATCCGCAGCGTGCGCTGACCCCGGCGCCCAGCCGAGCCCACCCCACCCCACCCCTCACCTCCCGTCCTCCACCCACCCACCCATCCCCTCATCTCCACCTCTTCCAAGGAGCGTTCCGTGCAACGCAAGCGTGTTCTGCCGTTGGCCGCCCTGCTGCTCTGCGCACCCGCCCTCGCCGGTACGGTGCCCGCCGCCGCCGCGTCACAGGCCGTACCGGCATCCGGGCCCGCCCGGCCGCTGCGGATCCTGCTCACCAACGACGACGGCTACAACGCCCCGGGCATCCGGCTGGCGTTCGCGTGGCTGACCGCCGCCGGACACGACGTCACCATCGTCGCGCCGCTCACCAACCAGAGCGGCGCCGGTACGAAGGGCTCCAACGCCCCGACCATCGCGGTGCGCCACCCCGAGCCGAAGGTGTGGGCCGTCGACGGATCCCCGGGGGACTCGGTGACCTTCGGCCTCTCCGAGGTCTTCGAGGGCAAGGCCCCCGACCTCGTCGTGTCCGGCACCAACTACGGCCCGAACGTGGCGGCCCTCGCCACCCACTCCGGTACGGTCGGCGGCGCCGTCGCCGGGTTGGAGGCCGGCATACCCGCCATCGCCCTCAGCACCGGTGGCGTCGCGGCCCCCGACCCCGTGACCACGATCAACGCGATGGGCCCGACCCTCGACTTCGCGGTCAAGCTGATCGACCGGCTGCGCACGCGGGCCGGTTCCGGCCGACTGCTGCCGGAGGGTGTCGGCCTCAACGTCAACTTCCCCGTCATCGGCGCCGACGGCAAGGGCGTGCCCGCCGGGGTGGCGACCACCTTCCAGGACCCGCAGCCGGTGTTGAAGTCCGACTTCACCGATGCGGGCGACGGGACCTGGAAGGTCGGCGTGAAGGTGGACCTGCGCACCCCGGCCCGCGGCGGCGACGTCGAAGCCGTGGGCGCCGGGAAGATCGCCATCAGCCCGATCAACGCCGACTGGAACACCGGTCCCCTCGACCTCGCCGTCGCCCGGGCCCTGCTCGCCGGACTGCGCCCGTAGGTCCTCCCACCACCCGTCCGGTGGGGAGCGACCCGCGCCCCACCGGACGGCCTCGAACCCAGGAGCACCGATGCCACGCCCCGCGACCCGGACCGTCCGGACCAGCCGGTCCGGCGCCCCGAGACCCTTGCCCCGCACGGCACGGATGCTGAGCGCCCTCGTGGCCCTCGCCGCGCTGCTCGCCCCCGCGGTCCCGGCCGCCGCCGCACCGCGCGATCCGCACCGCCCCGTGGTCGCCGTGGCCCAGGGCGCACTGCGCGGCCGGGTGCACGACGGCGCGCAGGAGTTCCTCGGCGTGCCCTACGCCGGAGCGCCGGTCGGCGACCTGCGGTTGCGCGCTCCGGCGCAGCCGCGCCCCTGGCGCGGGGTGCGCGAAGCCGACCGACAGGCACCCGCCTGCCTCCAGTTCTCGCCGTTCGGCCTGCGGGATCCGCTGGCCGTGAGCGAGGACTGCCTCTACCTCGACGTGTACCGGCCGCGGGGTGCCCGGGCGGGGGAGCGGCTGCCGGTGATCCTCTGGATGCACGGGGGCGCGTACAGCCAGGGCACCGGGACGCAGTTCGGCGGCCGCACGATGGCCGCGCTCACGAACAGCGTGGTCATCAGCATCAACTACCGCCTGGGACAGCTCGGTTATCTGGGCCTGCCCGAGCTGGTCGGGGAGGAACCGGGGCGCTCCGGATCCTTCGGCCTGATGGACCAGATCGAGGCGCTGCACTGGATCCGCCGGAACGCCGCCGCGTTCGGCGGGAATCCGGGCAACGTGACGGTCTCGGGCCAGTCGGCGGGCAGCGGTTCGGTGTGCGCACTGCTGGCCGCCCCCGCCGCGGCCGGGCTGTTCCACCGGGCCGCGTTGCAGAGCGGGCCGTGCACGCTGCTCCGCACGCCGGACGCGGCGCGCGCCGCCTCCGAGGCGCGGGCCTTCGCCGCACGGGCGGGCTGCGCCGACCCCGGGGCGGTCGTCGCCTGCCTGCGCTCCGCCGCCGGCCCGGCGCTGGTGGACGCGGCCCGTACGCTGCCCACCTCGGGCCCGGCATCGGGCGACGGGCTGCTCCCGCGGGACCCGGCCGCCGCGATCGCCGCCGGGGCCTGGAACAAGGTCCCGGTGCTGATCGGCAGCACCCGCTCGGAGGCCCGGTTCTTCGTGGCGCTGACGCGGCCCCGGCTCACGGAGCAGGAGTACGCGCGGGAGGTGCTGGACACCTACGGCGCGGCGGGACCGGAGGTGCTGGCCCGCTATCCGGTGGCGGCCCACGGATCCCCGTACCTGGCGCTGTCGGCGCTGATGACGGACTCGACCTTCGCGTGCCAGACGGCCCGGACCACGGCCCTGTTCGCCCGTCAGGTGCCCACCTACGCCTACGAGTTCGACGACCCGGACTCCCCGACCCTGGCGGGCGCCCAGGTGCCGGGACTGGACGAGTCGAACGCGCACAGCGCCGAGTTGGCCTACCTGTACGACTTCACCATGGGGGACCGGCCGCTGACCGAGGTCCAGAACGCGCTGGCGACCCGGATGAAGCGGTACTGGGGCGCCTTCGCGCGCTACGGGACCCCCGTGGTGGCGGGCCTGACGCCGTGGCCGGCGGCCGGCCCCACCGGCCCGGTGCTGACCCTCGGTCCCGCCGGGGCGCGGCCGGACCCGGGCTTCGCGGCGGAGCACCAGTGCGCTTTTTGGCGGACCCAGCCCGACCGGCCGATCTGACGGGTCCGCCCGGGACGCACCCTCTGGGGTGCGTCCCGGGCGGACGTCCATCCGACACCTTCCGGGGGCGTGGACCGGTTCAGTCCCCCAGCGCGCGGCGCAGGCCGGCCCGGTCGGTGCCCAGTTTGGTGAAGGCCGCGCAGAGCAGTTCGGAGACGGACTGCGCGTCCGTCTTGAGCTCCGCGGCGATCGCCGTGTTGTCCAGTCCCCGCGCGGCGTGCCGGGCGGCGGCGTTCTCCGCGACGGTCAGGTTCTCCTGTTCGGCGGTGTGCAGCCGGCGCGGCCGCAGACCGGCCGACGCGAGCTGCGTGCGGGCCCGGGCCGCGAGCCCGTCGGCCCCGCACGCCACGGCGGTCTCCATGCCCCGGTAGAGCTGCTGGGCCGCGTGGTGGCGGCTGCCGATCGTGTGCAGGGCGGTGCCGTGGTCGACCAGCGCGTACGCGAGTTCGCAGGCCGCGGGGGACTGTTCGAGGTGGTCCACCGAGTCCTGGAGCAGCGTGGCCGCCCGGGCGGGATCGACGGTGGTCGCCGCGGCCACGCGCAGCGCGTGGCCGATCATGCTGGAGGTCCCGAAGGCGCGTGCGCGCGAGAGCGCCTCGGACGCGGTCGCCCGCGCCTGCTCGGGCTTGCGGGCGATCTGTCCCAGGGCCAGATCGAGCTGCCAGGGACTCCACGAGGGATTGCGCGCTCCGCGCAGGTCGAGCCGTCGGCCCGCCGAGACGAGGTGGTGCTCGCCCTCCTCGATCCTGCCCCTGGCCAGCAGGAGCTTGCCCCACACGGCCTGCGGGTCCGGATAGACGACCGCGGGAGGCCAGCCGTCCGCCAGCTTGTAGGCGTCGGCGACCCGCTGGGCCTCGGCGGTGTTCCCCCGGGCCAGCAGGGTTTCGATCAGGGTGCCGATGGCGTACCACTGAGCCGGGATGCCCTGGCCGACGCGATCGGCGATCTGCAGGCCGTTGCGCACGAAGTCCTCGGCCTCGGCGAGCCGCCCGCGCCGGTAGTGGACGTAGCCGAGCAGCGTGTACACGAACGACAGGTGCGCCCCGCGCCAGCCCTTCGCCTCGAACTCGACGATGCCGGTATTGAAGAGCTCCTCGGCGCGGCCGGGCTGGTCGCAGTACATCAAGGTGAGCGCCACGACGGCCGGTACCTCGAAACCGAAGTCCTGGTCGGTCCAGCTCAGACCGCCGTCGAGGGCCTGCTCGGCGTACGTCAGGGCGATGGCGGCCGGCTCGCCGCGCAGGACGGCGTCCCACGCCCGAAGTCCCAGGATGTGCCGCTCGGGCAGCCCGCGGCCGGTGAGTCGCTTGGCGAACTGGGAGAGGAGCCGCGAACGGGCGGGCGAGTTCTCCTCGTCGACCCGGACCGAGTTCCACTTGAACTGCTCCGCCTGCATGCGCAACCGGGTGCGCGAGCTGGTGGCCCGCCGGGCCTCGTCCGCGAGGAGCGCGGCCGCCTCGGCCAGCTGACCGGTGTGGCCGAGCGCCTGGGCGAGCCGGTAGGTGATCGCCTCGCGCAGGCCCTGCTCGGTCCTGGGCTCCTCCAGCGCGGCTCTGAGCTGGTTGATCGTGGTGCCGGGATCGTGCAGCAGGTTCGCGGAGCCGAGTTCGAAGAGCACCTCGGCCCGGTCCTCCACCTCCGGAGGTTCGCGCAGCGCCCGGGCCAGGTAACGGCGTGCGGCGTCGGGAGCGCCCGCGGAGAAGCTGTCGCGCGCGGCCTGCCGCAGCTGCTGCACCACCCAGGGGTCGCCCTCGGGGTGCATCTCCAGCAGGTGCCGGGCGGCGGCAGCGGCGCCGTGGCCGTCGTCGACCAGGGCCGTCGCGGCCATGCCGTGCATGGCGACGCGGACACCGGGCGGGATCGAGCGGTAGACGGCGGTGGCGATGAGCGGGTGGAAGAACTCCACCACCTGCTTGCGCCGCACGCTCGTCAGCACCGTCAGGATGCGTGCGTCGCGCAGCTGGGCGATGGCCTCCGCGGCCTGCGCCTCGCCGAGCGCGGCGACGCCGCCCACGATGTCGGTCGGAACGGCGGTGCCCAGGACGGCGGCCGCCCAGGCGAGCCGCACGGTGGACGGACCGAGCTGTTCCAGGCGTTCGATGAGGCCGCTGCCCTTGACGGCGGAGGCCAGGTCCCGCAGCTGCGAGATGCTGTCCTGGTGCGGCTTGAGCCCGCGGTCGCGGCCCTTCATGGCCAACTCGACGACCTCGAAGGGGTTTCCGCCCGTGATCGCCCAGCATTCGCGGCAGAACACGTCGTCCGCGTCCTCACCGAGGGCGTCGCGGACGATGCGGGCCACCGCGCTCGTGGTGAGGGGCGCCAGCTCGTGCGGACGCGATCCCTGGCGCCCCATCAGGGCGCGTAAAGCCGCGGCGTCGGCGGGGATCTCGTCGGGTCGGCAGGCCACCATGATCAGCATGGCCAGTTCTTCCGCCCGGGCCGTGAAGGCGGTCAGCCAGGCCAGTGACTCGGCGTCCGCCCAGTGCGCGTCGTCGACGATCAGCACGACGGGGGCGCTGCGCACCGCTAAATGCGTGACCACCCAGTCCAGGCCGTCGCGCACGCCCTGCGGGTCGGGCGCCGTCGGCCCCTTCGGCGCGGCGGTGAGCCCGAGGGCCGGGGCGACGATGCTGTACCAGTTGCCGAGCGCCTCGCGCCGTTCGTCCTCGCTCATGGCGGCGAACGTCGGCTGGATGAGCTGGCGCATCACGTGGAACGGCACCTGCCGCTCCTGCTCGCCGCCGCGTGCGAAGAGCACCGTGCAGGAGCGCTCGGACGCCAGCCGCCGGGCCTCCGCCAGCAGGGTGGTCTTCCCTATGCCGGCCGACCCGGCGAAGGTCAGGACGCCTCCGCGACGGGCGGCCGGGCCCAGCCCCTGACCCGAGGATCCGCACAACTCGTCCACCGCG
This sequence comes from Streptomyces sp. NPDC059917, assembly GCF_042730635.1. Classification (NCBI taxonomy): domain Bacteria; kingdom Bacillati; phylum Actinomycetota; class Actinomycetes; order Kitasatosporales; family Streptomycetaceae; genus Streptomyces; species Streptomyces sp. NPDC059917. The sequence continues at coordinate 117,365 of NZ_JBHWLC010000006.1, read as the reverse complement.
CGGTGGATCGCAAGGACTTCGGATTCCCGTTCGAGCAGGGGCTTGGCCGCCCCTCCTCGTGGTTCCGTGACATGTGACACTCGTGCCCCCTCCAGCGCGTGCGCCCGAGTGTACGGGCCAAGGGGTGAGTTGTTCCTGCTTAAGCACATTCTTGCGGTATCTCGCCACCCGTACGAGAACAACCGTGTACCCTCCGCTGTCGCCGGGCCCGCTGCCGCACGGGCCGCGGCGTCAGCGTCGCGCCGCGGGGATCATGGGCAGTTCGCTGGGCTGCGGGATCCCCGCGGGGACCTCGCGCACGGTGACCCCCGGCGCGGGGACCAGGCGCCACCGGGACGCCACGCTCGCCACCGCCGTCAGGATCTCCGCCACCGCGAACGAGTCGCCGATGCACTTGTGCTGGCCCGCCCCGAAGGGGAGGTACCGGTGGGCGCGCGGACGTTCGCCGGTGTCCTCGTGCCAGCGGTCCGGGTCGAAGCGCGCGGCGTCGCGGAACAGCGCGGGGTCCCGGTGCAACGCGTGCGGGCTGTAGGCCAGTTCGGCCCCCTCGGGGATGGCGATGCCGCCCAGGGTCAGCGGGACGAGCGCACGCCGGGTGAAGAGCAGGGGCGAATGCAGGCGCAGCGTCTCCTGGAAGACGCTGTGCGCGTAGGTCAGTTTGGGGAGGTCCTCGGGGCGGACCGGGCGGTGGCCCACGACCGCGTCGACCTCGGCGTGCAGGCGCTTCTCCACCTCGGGGTGGCGGCCGAGTTCGTGGAAGATCCAGGACAGGGTGGTCGCCGAGGTCTCCGTGCCCGCGAACATGATGGCGATCACCTCGTCCCGCACCTGCTCGGCGCTCATCCCCTCGCCGGTCTCCGTGTCCACGCTGGAGAGCAGCAGGGACAGCAGGTCCTCCCGGTCGCCCCGCTCGTCGCCGTAGCGCGCGATGACCTCGTCGATGATGCGGCGCAGGCGCGCGGCCGCGCCGTCGAACCTGCGGTTGTACGGAATGGGCAGCCCGTCGAGGAACTTGGGCATGACCGCGCGCACGAGCATGCCCTCCAGGACGATGGGCAGCGAGCGGTGCACCTCCGCGACGGCGGGGCGGCTCATCTCCCCCGAGAAGATCATTTCCGCGACGGAGGAGAGGGCGTAGCGGCGGGCCTCGGTGACCATCGAGACCTCCCGGCCCGCGGTCCACGACGTGGCCATCTCCTCGGCCTGACGGCACATCACCTGTGCGTAGTCGGCGATGTGGTTGCGGTGGAAGGCGGGCTGCATCATCCGGCGCTGTTTGCGGTGGAACTCCCCGTCGGTCGTCACGATGCCGTTGCCGAACATCGGGCGGAGCCGGTCGAAGATCCGGCCGCGCCCGAACTGCTGGGCCTGCTGGACCAGTACGGCATGGACGTGATCGGGGTCGGTCAACACGTGGACGGGCCAGGTGCCGATGTCGATCCGGACGATGTCGCCGTGGTTCCGTAAGGACTCGAAGAAGGCGATCGGCTCCCGCCACAGCTGGAGCGCGTGGCCGAGGAGCGGCAACCTCCCCGGAACCACGGGTGCTTGGGATGCGGGGCCGTTGTGTTCGATCTGGGTCATGGGCCCACTCCCTGTCATGCCACGGAAACCAGGTCCGGGCGGGTGTACGCAGACTCCATCCCGGCCGCGAACCGTTCGTCGCTGTACCGCGTGCATTCGTAACGCTGCCACAGATCCGCGCCGATCATCCAGTCCTCGTAGCTGCGCACGTACCGGTCGAGCGCGGCGCGCACGGACGGATCGGCGGCGCCGTCGGCGTCCACGACCTGGAACAGCCGTCGCTCCGCGACCAGGTACTCCTCGATGCGGGCCTGGATGCGGGCCTCCACCAGCTGGACGGCGGCCATGAGCGTGCAGCCCTCGCGGGCCGCGATGAGGGAGACGAGGTTGTTGTTGTCCCCGCAGGCGTGTTCCTTGGGCAGGGAGAAGACGTCGTTGCCCCAGGAGATGACGTCCAGGGCGCTGGCGGTGAGGTCCTGGAACTCGGGCAGATCGTGGACGTGTTGGGGCAGGTCGATGCCCAGTCCGGCCTCGACCATGTCCATCATCGGGAGGATCTGCGAACTGTGACGGCGCATCAGGATGTAGTCCTGGACCGAGGGGTGGCCGCCGGTGCGGCGGTTTCCGGCCTCCTGGTCCAACGAGTGCAGCATGAGCGGGACATGGGAGCGGTAGCGCGCCGCGTTCCCCTCGCCCATCCCGGCCATGATGCGGTCGCACAGATCGATGAAGCCGTTCACCAACGGATTGCCGAGGGCCGCCGCCCGGTCGCTGCGCCCGGTCTCCAGGTGCTCGGTGATGGCCTCGGTGACGGGCCGCCAGGCCGCCAGTTCACCCGTCCTGATGAGGTGGTCGTGCTGGTCGTCGAGGACGAAGGACCACGCCATCCACTCGGCGAGCAGGACGACCCGCTCGTACGGGACCTCACCGCTGACCCGTCCCGCGAGGTGGCCGAAGCCGATGCCCGCGAACTGCTCCACCGCGTTGCTGACCAACTCGTGCTGCACGGCCCAGGCCGTGGCCTCGGCATTCGCCCGGGCGGCCTGCGGATGCTTGGAGTTCCCGAACGGAAGGTGAAAGTCGGGAACGGAGAATGAGTCGAGCTGGGTCATTGATCCCCCACGGAAAGTCGGATTCGCCAATACCCGCTCAATGTACGATCACGATTGCGGTCACGACGCTGCACACCCCCCTACTCCTGCGCCGCCAGTGACGACAGCTCACTGCAACCAGCAGGGTGGGGACCGGTCATGGACTGACCTGATCCCGCCATGTGCGACCACATCCGGCCACCCAAAGAGTAATTAACTCTCAGGGCGGAGCGCACTGTCAATGTGGGACGAGGGGGTACCTGGAATTCATTTCGCGGTTGTCGAAAGCATAATCACCGCGAATATGCACACAGCACGCGCGGTGTCGCGCACGTGCTCGACCAGGGACGGTCGTGGGGGAGCCGTCCGGTGGCCGAAGATCGACGTCCCGCGGTCAGGCCCGGGGGGTGGGCGTCGCGCTGGGCGCGGGGGCGGCCGGGGGCGTGGCCGGCGGTGTGGTCGTGGGCGTCGGTGCGGCGCCGGGAGTCGTGCCGGTCGTGGGTGACGTGGGGGTGGCCGAGGGGTCCGGGAGGCAGGTGACCTCGTCGCGCGGAGTGTAATGGGTCCGGTACGTCTCGCGCTTGACCTCCTGGCCACCGCGCACGAAGACGCGGTCGACCGCCACGTCGAAGCCCTCGGCCGGGGTCTGCGCCTCGCAGTCCGGGCCGGTGGCCGTGCGCTTCGCCGGGGCTGTGACGTGGGTGCGCGGGCCCTGCGTCGCGCGTATCTCGTCGTAGCGCGGAGTGCCGCGGAGGGTGATGGTCACCGAGGTGTCGGTGGAGGTGGCGCGGATCCGGACCGGGTGGCCGGAATCGTTTCTCCAGCGCAGGTCGAGGGTGCCCCACGCGACGGTGGCCTCGCGGCCCTCCGGGTAGCGCTCGATGTAGAACGAGTGGGCCCCGTGCTCGACCGGCGCCAGGCCCGCGAAGAACATGGCGTTGTACATCGTGGTCGCGACGGCCGAGACGCCGCCGCCGGGCGCCTTCACGTAGCGGCCGTCGTTGATCATGATTCCGTCGACGAAGCCGTTCTGCTCGGTCCGCTCGCCGACCGCTGCGTTGAAGCTCCACGTATCGCCGGGGCGGACGACGGCCCCGTCGATCAGGGCCACGGCCCGCGCGATGTTGTGGGTGCGGTAGGGCGCGCTGGGGAAGTCGACGGTGAAGGAGGAGAGCTGGCGCATGGCCTGGGCGGGGGCCGCGGCGGTCCCGGCGTCCGGACCCGCGGGGCGCTCCGCCGCCGTGGCGGAGCCGGGGAGGAGGGTGCTCAGGGCGAGCGCGGCGGCCGCGCCCGTGGTGATCAGGGCGATCCGCCTGGAGTCCGTCCGGCCGTGTGCGCGTCGCATCTCTCTCCCAGTGCTCTGAACGTGTCGGTACAGCCCCAGCCTGAGCCAATTTCTGGCAAATGGGGCAAAGTGTGCAGATTCTCACGATGATGGACGGATCCGTCCGTCGCCCTGACCGCGGGGGCGTGAGCAAGGCCACTCGGGTCGAATTGGACCTGTGTGGCGCCCGGAGAGGTGCCACATGATGGCACGATACGTTCTTTGGCCCTCGGAAAGGTTCCACAGTGTCCAGCGCAGCACCCCGGTCCCCGGGCCGCCTCCCCCGTCGGCTGCTCCAGCTCTACGTCGGGCTCGCCCTCTACGGCGCGAGCTCGGCGTTCCTGGTCCGGGCGGGCCTCGGACTGGATCCCTGGGACGTCTTCCACCAGGGCATAGCGCAGCGCACGGGGTGGACCATCGGCACGGTGTCCGTGGTCGTCGGCGCGCTCGTCCTGCTGCTGTGGGTGCCGCTGCGCCAGCGCCCGGGGCTGGGCACGGTGTCCAACGTCTTCGCGGTCGGCCTGTCCATGGACGCCGTGCTGGCGGTGCTCCCGGACGTGCGCGGCGCCGTGGCACAGGTCGCGCTGCTGGTGGCGGGCATCGTCCTCAACGGTGTCGCCACCGGCCTCTACATCGCCGCCCGGTTCGGTCCGGGGCCCCGCGACGGCCTGATGACCGGCCTGCACCGCCGCACCGGCAGGTCGGTGCGGCTGGTGCGGACCGCGATCGAGGTCGCCGTCCTGGCGGGCGGGTTCCTGCTCGGCGGCACCGTCGGCATCGGCACCGTCGCCTACGCGCTGGCCATCGGCCCGCTCTCCCAGCTCTTCCTGCGCGTCTTCGCCCTCCCCGCCCCGGAGCCCCGCCCGGACGAGGCCCCGGAACAGCCGTCGCCCGGCGCGGAGCACCCCCCGTCGACGGCGCCACCCCGTTCCCCGGAGCCGGAGCGCACGCCGTAGGGCGCCGGTGCGCTCACGGCTCCGGCTACGCCACCGAGCGGATCCGGCGCACCAGTACCGATCCCACCAGGGCCAGCGCGCCCGCGAGGGCGTACAGGGCCGTGTACCCGCCGAGGTGGGTGACCACCGGTGCCGCGATCACCGGGGCCAGGACCTGCGGCATCGCGTTGGCGATGTTGATGACGCCCAGGTCGCGGCCCCGGTCCCGGGCCGTCGGCAGCACGTCCGTGAGCAGGGCGAAGTCCACCGAGGTGTACACGCCGAAGCCGATGCCGAGGACCAGCGAGGCGACGATCGCGCCCGTCCAGGTCTGCCACACGGCGAGCAGCAGGGTGGCCGCCGCGATGACCAGCCCCGACCGGATCACGTACGGCTTGCGGCGCCCGCTGCGGTCCGACCGGACACCGCTGATCACCACCGTCGCGAGCATGGTGAGCGCGTTGAGCGCCGTGAGGACCAGCACCCCGGTGTCCGCGTCGTCGGCGTAGTGCACGGCGTCGGTGAGGTAGTACAGCAGGTACATCGTGCTGATCGAGTACGACAGGTTCATCAGGAACCGGGTGAGCCAGGCCCACGCGAAGTCCGGATGGCGGCGCGGGTCGATCCAGAAGCCGGTGAGGAAGGCCCGCCAGTGGAACGCGGGCCGGGCGGCGGGCGCGAGCGCGGTGTCGCGCCGCATGAGTACGTACGGCAGGGCCGCGACCACCGAGAACACGGCGCAGGCCAGGTATCCGGCGCCGGTGCCGCCCGCGACGGTGGCCAGCGCCGTGCCGACCAGGATGCCGACGACCTGGGCGACGCCGAGCCAGCCGCCGACCAGCCCGCGCCGCTGCCGCGGCACCTGGTCGGGCACGGCCGCGGTGAGCGCGGCGAACGAGGCGTTGAGGGCGAGCTGCACCAGGCACCAGCCCGCGATGACGGCGGGCACGCTCCGTGCGAGGGCCAAGGCGGCCAGCCCGGCGGCGCCGCCCGCCGTGCCGGCGACCACCCACGGGATGCGCCGCCCCACGCGCGCCGTGGTCCGGTCGGACAGCGCCCCGAAGACCGGGTTGGCCACCATCGAAACGGCCGCGCCCAGCCCCGTCACCAGGGCGAGTGTGGCGGCCTTGTGGTCGGGCGCGAGCTGCTCCGCCTGCCGCGCCAGCAGCAGCTGCAGCGGGCCGAACCAGCCCACCCAGACACCGAGGTTGGCGAGGGAGAGGGCCCCTACCCACCGGCCGTCCGCCGGGGCCTTCGCGGCTCCTTCCTCCGTGGCGGGCCGCCCGACGCTCACCGGCCGCGCCTGATCAGGTCGCGGTACCAGGCGTAGGACTCCTTGGGCGTGCGCCGCAGGGTCCCGTAGTCGACGTGGACGAGCCCGAACCGCTGCCGGTACCCCTCGGCCCACTCGAAGTTGTCGAGGATCGACCAGATGAAGTAGCCGCGCACGTCGGCCCCTTCGGACATCGCCCGGTGCAGGGCCCGCAGGTGCCCGTCGTGGTAGGCGATCCGGCGCGCGTCCTCGATCCGGCCCGTCACGGGGTCGGGCCCGTCGCCGTACGAGCAGCCGTTCTCGGTGACGTACAGCGGCGGCAGCCGGTCGCCGTAGCGCTCGCGCATGACGCCCAGGAGTTCGTGCAGCCCCTCCGGGACCACGGGCCAGCCGAAGTCGGTCCGCTCGCGCCCCTCGATGGGGTGGATGGCGAAGGGCAGGTCCGACGGGATCTCGATGCCGCCGAAGTCCCCCGCCTCCGGAGCGCTGCGGGGAGCGCCGACGAGCATCGGGTTGTAGTAGTTGATCCCGTACCAGTCCAGCGGCGCCGAGATCGTCTTCAGGTCCTGCGCGACCGGCCCGGGCAGCAGGTCGGCCAGGCCGTCCGGGTAGGCGCCGGTCAGGATCGGGTCCGCGAAGAGCCGGTTGGTGAGGGTGTCGTACAGCTCGGCCGCGGCGCGGTCGGCCTCGTCGTCACCGGCCGTCCAGATCGGGCTGTGCGAGGCGGCGATGCCGATCCCGCGGGCGCCCGCGGCGCGCAGGGCCTGTACGCCGAGGCCGTGGGCCAGCAGTTGGTGGTGGGCCACGGGCAGTGCGTCGAAGACGAGCTGCTTGCCGGGGGCGTGCTCGCCGAGTCCGTAGCCGAGGAGCGTGACCTCGGCGGGCTCGTTGATGGTGATCCACATCGGGACGCGGTCGGCGAGCCGCCCGGCCACCACCGCGGCGTACTCGGCGAACCGCTCGGCGGTGTCCCGGTCGAGCCAGCCGCCCCGCTCCTCCAGGGCGAGCGGGGTGTCCCAGTGGAAGAGGGTCGGCGCCGGGGTGATCCCCGCGGCGCACAGCTCGTCGACGAGCCGGTCGTAGAAGTCCAGCCCCTTGCGGTTGACCTCGCCCCCGCCCGCGGGCAGGACGCGCGACCAGGACACCGAGAACCGGTAGGCGCCGACGCCGAGCCCGGACATCAGCGCCACGTCCTCGCGGTAGCGCCGGTAGTGGTCGGTGGCCACGTCCGCGTGCGAACCGTCCTTGATGCGGCCCGCCTCCCGGGTGAAGGCGTCCCAGGAGGAGGGGCCCCGGCCGTCGGCCGTGGGCGAGCCCTCGATCTGGAAGGCGGAGGCGGAGACGCCCCAGAGGAATCCGGCCGGGAAATCGGGTACGGACGCAGTCATGCGGACTCGCTTCGCTCGGGTGCGGGGCTGCGCGGGGCGCGCTCGATGACGGAACTCTCGGGTCCCGGGGCCCGGCCTGTCAATGGAAAGTGAACAATCCTCATGTTTATTCGGCGGGACGTTCGGCGCGTACGGGTGGGCGCCGCGAGACGTCGGACCGCAGGCGGGTGTACCCGCGCCGCGGGAGGGCAGACGGCACGGGAGAGCACGAGCGAAGAGGGACGGGTGCGAAGGCTGTGATCGCTGTGAGCGAGCGTGTGGTGCGTACGACCGGGCCGGTGACCCCGTCGGATGCGGCCGAGGCCCGCGCCCGCGTGGCCGCCCTGCTGGACGGCGGACCCGACACGGGACCGGCGGTGAGCGGGGCGGCCCGCGCCGACGCCCTGCTCGTGACGTCCGAGCTGGTCACCAACGCCGTCCGCCACGGAGGCGGACTCGCCGGCTTCGAAGCCGCGCTCGACCGCGAGGCACTGGAGATCACCGTCACCGACCGCAGCTGCGAGGTCCCGCACAGCGCTGCCGGGCGCCCGATCCGGCCCGGCGCGCCCAACGGCGGCGCGACCGAGGGGGGCTTCGGATGGCCGCTGGTCCGGCTCCTCGCCGACCAGGTGTCGGTGGCCCCCCTGGCGACGGGCGGCAAGAGCGTCCGGGTCCGGCTGCGGGTGCGCTGACGGCCCGAAGGCGCGGGGGAACGGGGGCCCTCGTACGGGGGCCGATCACTCCGGGCGCCGGATCACTCCGGGCGCCGGATCACTCCAGGGGACGGATCACTCCAGGGGACGGATCACTCCAGGGGACGGGCCCGCACCGGCGACGTGGTGTCCTGGTGCCCGCCCGTGGCGAGGATTCGCACCTCGCCCTGGTCGCTGATCTCCGCGCGCAGGATGCCGGACTCGTCCGCGTACACGGGGTGACCTCCGGGGCCCTTCTGCGCGGTGCGCGCGACCACGACGGCGTCCTCGTCGGACTCCGCGGACCCGGCGTTCCTGAACACCAGCTCGTACCGGTTCACCGTTCCATTGTGGAATGCGCGCGGGGCGGCCGCCAGGCGGGCCCGGACCCCGGGCACATGGACCGCGCAGTCCGGGGCACAAGGGTCCTCACACTGTTCAGCGCCGAGGGAAGGACCCCGTGATGTCGCACGTCGAAGAACACGTCGAGGTGAACGTCCCGCTGCGGACGGCCTACAACCAGTGGACCCAGTTCGAGGAGTTCCCCGCCTTCATGGAGGGGGTCGAGCGGGTGGAACAGCGCGGCGACACCCTCACGCACTGGGTGACGAACGTCAACGGCGTGGAGCGCGAGTTCGACGCCCGGATCACCGAGCAGCTCCCGGACCGGCGCGTCGCGTGGATGAGCGTGAGCGGCGAGGCCCGGCAGGCCGGGCTGGTCACCTTCCAGCCGGTCGACGCCACCACCACCCGGATAGAACTCCATCTGAACTGGGCCCCCGACGGCCTCGCCGAGACCGCCGCGGACAAGCTCGGCTTCGTCAAACGCCAGGTCGGCGGTGACCTCAAACGGTTCAAGCTCTTCATCGAGGCGCGCGGGGTGGAGACCGGCGGCTGGCGCGGCGAGGTGTGAGCGCGGTGAGCGCGGACGTCGCGAAGGAGGGGGTCCGGACCGCGTCCAGGGGCGGTACGGGCCGGGCGGTCACCGCGCGCTGCGGACTGGCGGCGCGGGGAGTGCTGTACGTACTGACCGGACTGCTGGCCGTACGGGTCGCCTTCGGCGAGCCCGTCGGCGAGGCGGACCGGCAGGGCGCCCTGGAGACCCTGGCCGGGCAGCCGTTCGGCGGCGCCCTGGTGTGGGCGGTCGGGATCGGGCTCGTGGGCATGGTGCTGTGGCGCGCCTCGGAGGCGGCGTTCGGCGCGGCCGGGCCGCGCGGCGACCGGACCGGGAAGCGACTGGCCTCGGCGGCCCGCGCCGTCTTCTACGCGGGCGCCGCCTTCTCCGTGCTGTCCTTCGCCGCCGGGTCCGGTGGCGGCGGCTCCGGCGACGAGCAGTCGCGCGACGTGACCGCACGGGCGCTCCAACTGCCCGCCGGGCAATGGCTGGTGGGCGCGGCCGGGATCGGGATCGCCGCCGCGGGCGTCGGCATCGCCGTGCGGGCGGCCAGGCGCCGCTTCCGCGACCACCTGCGCATGGGCGGCGCGTCGGCGGGCACGCGGCGCACGGTCGAGTTCCTCGGGGTGAGCGGCGGGATCTGCCGCGGCGCGGTCTTCGCCGTCGCGGGCGGCTTCGTCTGCCACGCCGCCCTGCGCTACGATCCCGGCCGCGCCAAGGGGGTCGACGACACCCTGCGCTCCTTCACCACCACCCCGGCCGGTCCCTGGCTGCTCGTGGCGGTCGCCGTCGGCCTGATGCTGTTCGGGGTGTTCTCCTGGGCCATGGCCCGCTGGCGCGAGGTCTGAAGGCCCGCGAGGTCCGAAGGGCCCCGCGCCGCGCGGGCCGCGGCGCTCGCCGCCGGGGCGGGGCCGCGTGCCCGTGAGGTGAGGTTTCCGGCCACGAAGTCGACCGGATCCATGAGGCCCCGCCGGGCGCCGCCCCGCTCAGGCGGGCGCGGCGAGCGCCTCCCGGACGTCCGGGTGGAGGGAGAGGACCGTGTCCGCGCCGGTCAGCCGGAACAACCGGGTCAGCTGGTCGCCGGGAGCGGCCACGCGCAGCGTGGTGGTCCGGTGCAGGCGCAGCAGCATGTTGAGGAACGACGAGTCCCCGAAGGTGATGGCCCCCGCGTCCAGGACCACCACCGGATGGTCCCCGGCCGCCCGGGTCAGGGCTTCCTCCAGGGGCGCGAGCGTGTCCTGGTCCAACTCGCCGCGCGCCTCGACCACCCAGCCGGGCCCGGCGGGGTAGCTCTTGGCGACCACTCCCGCGTCGTGTGCTTCCGTATCCCGCACCGTTCCGCCTCCCCGTGGTCGTGTGCGTGGTTTCCGAGAGTGCGAGTATGCCTGCTCCCGGCGGTGAGAGCGACGCCCCGGGTGCTGGTCGACACCCATCCGGAATTTCTTGGGCCGCATGTGTGTAAGGGATCGGAATGTGGGCACGAGCGCTTGCGCAGCCATTCGCCACAGGGAGGAACGGCCACATGTCCCGGATGGAAACACTTGTCAGCCGCGATCTTGAGACGGGAGCAACGAGCACGGACGCAGGGCCGCTTGCGGGGGAGTCCGTCGCCGAACTGCCGCAGGTGGACAACGCCCGCGAGGTGGCGCCCGCCGACGCGCGCGAGATGTCACGGGTGTTCCTGGTCCGGCTGCGCTCCCTGGAGGAGGGAACGCGCGAGTACCAGTACGTCCGCAACACGCTGATCGAGATGAACGTCTCACTCGTGCACTTCGCCGCCCGGCGCTTCCGCTCGCGCGCCGCGGGCGCCGGCGGCGTGGACATGGAGGACATCCTCCAGGTGGGGACGATCGGCCTGATCAAGGCCATCGACCGGTACGACCCGGCGCGCGAGGTGGAGTTCTCCACCCTCGCCCTCCCCTACATCACCGGCGAGATCAAGCGGTACTTCCGGGACACCACCTGGGCGGTGCACGTCCCGCGCCGCCTGCAGGAACTGCGGACCGAGCTCGCCCAGAGCCAGGAGGCCCTCAACAACCTCCTCGGCCGGGCGCCCACGGTCCGCGAGCTCGCCGAGCACCTCGACCTCTCCGAGGAAGAGGTCATCGAGGGACTAGTGGCCGCCAACGGCTACACCAGCGGCTCCCTGGACACCACCGCGGACTCCGACGAGCAGGCCCCCGCGGGCCGCAGAACGCGCCCGCTGGCCGAGAGCGTCGGCGAGGCGGACGCGGCCATGGAGCTGTTCGAGGACTTCCACACCCTCGCGCCCCTGCTGGAGGAGCTCTCCGAGCGGGACCGCCGCATCCTCCAGATGCGTTTCGGACAGGAGCTGACACAGGCCGAGATCGGCGCCGAGCTGGGCATTTCCCAGATGCAGGTGTCCCGACTGCTGAGCCGCACGCTGGCGCGGCTGCGGACCGGCATGCTCACGGCGTAGGGTCGGCGCGCAGCCGGGTCCGGGCCGTGCGCCGCCGCGCCCGTCATACTCACTGCGACGAGTGAACGAGCGGACGAGCCGACGGGCCGATCAGGGCCACGGCCGTCCTGGAAGCGCGCCGCGCAGGAGGGTGCAGCATGAGCCACCGCACCACCGCTGCGCGCGCGCGGACCGGAGCCTTCGCCCATCCGGCCCTCTTCTACCGGAACCCGCAGGAGTACGTGACGGGAGTGCGCGGCTTCGTGCGGGACGCGCTGCGCGCCGCCGAGCCGGTCCTCGTCGCCGTTCCCGGCCCGCACCTGGCGGCGCTCCACCGCGCTCTCGCGGTGGACGGGGCCGGGGCGGCGGAGGGCATCGAGTTCGTGGACATGACGCGGCTGGGCCGCAACCCCGGCCGCATCCTGGCCGCCCTGCAGGAGTTCGCCGACCGGCATCCGGGCCGCCGCGCCCGGATCGTCGGCGAGCCGATCTGGCCCGGGCGATCCCCGGCCGAGGTCCGCGAGGCGACCCGGCACGAGGCGCTCATCAACACCGCCTTCGCGGGGCGCGCCGCCTCTATCCTCTGCCCGTACGACACGACCGGACTCCCGGCGGCGGTCGTCGCCGACGCCCGGCGCACGCACCCCACGCTGATCGAAGCCGGACTCCCGGCGGACAGCCCCGCCTACGCGGACGCCGCGGCGGTCTGCGCCGACTGCGACACCCCGCTGCCCGAGCCCGCCACCGCGGCCCCGGTGCTGGAGTACGCCGCGGGCGAGCTGGCCCGGGTACGGGAACACGCCCAGGCCTGGGTGCGCGCCAGCGCCCTCGACCCCGCCCGCCGGGACGACCTCGTCCTGGCCGTCAGCGAGGCGGCCGCCAATTCCCTCGCCCACGGCGGTGGCAGCGGCACCCTGCGGCTGTGGGCCTCGGGGACCGGCGCGGTGGTGGCGGAGGTGCGCGACGGCGGCCGGCTCACGGATCCGCTGGCAGGGCGTCGCCGCCCGCCCGTGGCCTCCGGTGACGGCGGCCGGGGACTGTGGATGATCCACCAGCTCTGCGACCTGGTGGAGATCAGGGCCTTGGACACGGGGCTCACCCTGCGGCTGCACATGGTGATCGGATGAGCTTGACGACCGTGTACAACCAAGTCGTGGCTCGGCCGGTCCAAGAAGGCAGCGGTTTGTCATCATTGGGGATCAACCATCGAGGATCAGTGCCAACGGGGGGCAGGTGAGGTCACAGTGACGGCCATCGGATCGGACGCCGGCGATCCACTGCGCGAGCGAGCGCCGGTCATGGGTCAGCGTCGCCGCCTGGCCCTGCGCGGTGTCCGCGGACACGTGGCGAAGGGGCGCGACTTCACGCGCGAAGCCATCCGGGACTGGGGCTGGCCGTCCAGCCAGACCAGCGAGGACGCCCTGCTCGTCGTGTCGGAGCTGCTGACCAACGCGAGCCTTCACGCGGGCGGGTGCGACGAACTCGTCCTGACCTACGGCACGGCCCTGCGCATCGAGGTGCTCGACGGCGAGACGGAGCTGCCCGCGCCGCGCGTCACACCGCGCGGCACCCCCGGAGGCCACGGGCTCGCCATCGTCCAACGGCTCTCCGACCGCTGGGGCGCCGACGCGCACGCGAGCGGCAAGGTCGTCTGGGCCGAGATCGAAGGCTCCCGGCTGGCCACGGGCGGCCCCGCCCCCGTTCGGGGACGGTCGGGTCCGAACGGCCCAACCGTGCAGTAGGAGCCCTCCGTACGGGGAACCGATGGGTGCCGGCAGTCCGCTCGGGCGGCCGGCGCGACAGCGGATTTCCGTACGGAGAGGGGCGCACCCCATGAACGACACGGCACGCAGGGAACGCACGGAACGCGCGGGAGGCCGGGGATGAGCCCCAACGCCACCCACCTGCCCAAACCGGGCGTCAAGACCGCCCGCGACCTGATGACACCGGGCGCGCACTGCGTCGGTCACGACGAGCCGGTGCTCCGGGCGGCCCACCAGATGGCCGAGCTGGGGGTGGGCGCCCTGCCGATCCGGGACGGCGGCGACCGCATCATCGGCATGATCACCGACCGCGACATCGTCGTCCGCGTGCTCGTGCCCGGCAAGGACCCCGCCACGACCCCCGCGGGTGAACTCGCCGGGGGCGCGGTGACGGTCGGCCCCGACGACGACGCCGAGAAGATCCTGCGGACGATGGCCGCCCACAAGGTCCGCCGGCTCCCCGTCCTCGACGGCCACCGCCTCGTGGGCATGGTCGCCCAGGCCGACATCGCCCGCGCCCTGCCCCACCCGGAGGTCGGCGCCCTGCTGGGCGCCCTCTCCAGCGACTGACGACCGTCGCTAGACGGCGTCCCCCAGGAGCGCGCGGCCGAGGGGCGTCAGTGCGTGCCGGACGGCGGATCCGGCACGCTCCGTCGTCAGCAGGCCCGCGGCGCGCAGCACGCCCGCGTGGTGGCTGGCCGTCGCGGGGGAGGTCCGGACGCGGCGGGCTAGTTCGCTCGTGCCGGCGGGCGTCGACGCGGCCCGCAGGGTGCGCGCCCGGGTGGCGCCCAGCAGCGCGGCGAGCGCGCCGCCCGGCTCGGCGCCGACGTCGCCCGCCGCCCACACGGCCCGGTAGTCGGCGAGGTCACGGGCGACCGGGTACCGCAGCACGAGCGGCCGACCCGGATCGGCGTTGTCGAGCAGCACGAGGGGGCCGGGCCAGAAGAAGGTGGGTACGAGGAGCAGGCCGCGCCCGTCGAGCCGCAGGTCGGCGTCGCTCGCGCACGGGACCTGGAGCACGGGCGAGGTCCAGCGGATCTCCGGGTGCAGCGTGCCGAGCAGTCCGTCCAGCCCGCAGTCGGCCGTGATCAGCGCCCGGCGGGTGCGGTCGTCGTGTGCGGCGGCCAGGAGTTGGGCCCAGTACGGCGCCACCGCCACCGCGTGGTAGTCCTCCAGCGCCCGCCGGACGAGGTCGCCCCACTCCGGCGACCCCTGGTGCAGGGCGTGGATCCAGCCCGGTGCGTCCGGCCGGAGCAGGGCGGTGGCCCGGAGGTCCGCGGCCCACTGGCCGCGCGGCAGTGACCAGGTGTGGTCGAGGCCCTCGGCGAGCGTGTGCGCCCGCGCGTGCGTGAACACCTCGGGGACGTATTCCCCCGCGTGCGCCGGGGCGAGTTCGAACAGGAGCCGCATGGACGGCCGCAGGCCCCGGCGCGTGCGCTCGCGCCATCCGGCCAGGGCGACCCCGGCGGACCCCGGGTCCTGGAGCACGGGCAGGCTGAGGACCGTTTCGGCGAGCGGGTCGGGGGAGCGGGCCGTGCGCACGCGAGCCAGGTCGTCGGCGGTGAAGTGGATCCGCAGCACCGTCGTTCCTCCAGGGGCCTCGGGGCGTGCGCAGCACGGTAGTCGGCCCGTGCGCGGGCGACGGCCGGGGCCGTCGATCCGCCGCGCGATCTGGCCGGTATCCGGTGCGCGGGCCGGGCCGATGTCCGGATTCGGGGTGCGTCGAAAGGGCTTGGGCCCGGTCGGCGGGTCCCCCGACACTGGTGGAGCGGCCGACGCCGGGGCGTCTCAGGGGGAACCATGGCGTCGGCCGCCACCGGGCGAAGAGACGCCCTGGCCCGCGTCGGAGGGAACGGGGTGCGCGGGGAGGACGGTGTGGGCGCCGCGGCCCGACGCGTCGACGTGGACCACGTGGGGGCCCACCCGGACCGTCATCGTCCCGTCGGTGGTCCAGCAGCCTTCGGGGCCGTCGGCTCCGGGGAGCGGGGTCCACACCTCCAGGAAGGTCGAACCGTCGGGGTTGGTGCCGGTCTCGACCATGCCGGGGCCGTCGGCGCGCAGGGCGCCGACGTCGACGCCGGGCTCGCCGACCTCGTGGTGGAAGGTGACCCGTTCCCCGTCGTAGGAGGTGTGCCCGGCGAAGCCGCGGCTGTCGGCGTACAGGGCGCCGGTCTGGAGCCACACGACGTGTTCGGTCTCCAGCAGCGGGCCGCCGTCGCGGCTGATGCCGGCGCGCAACCACGCGCCGCGGGTGGGTGCGTCCATGTCCCCAGGGTGCCAGAGCCCCCGGTCAGGGCGCGGGCGGGGCGTTCAGTGCGCGCCCCAGCCGCCGTCCAGGGGGAGGGAGGCGCCGGTGAGGTACCCGGTGTGGGGTCCGCACAGCCAGAGCACGGCCGCCGCGACCTCCTCCGGCTCGATCAGGCGTTTGATGGCCGAGCGGGTCAGCAGCACGTCCGACACCACGTCCGCGGGACTGATCCCGTGCGCGGTGGCCTGGGCCCGGATCTGGTCCTCGACCAGCGGGGTGCGCACGTACCCCGGATTGACGCAGTTGCTGGTCACGCCGTACGGCGCGGCCTCGAGGGCGGTGACCTTGTTCAACCCCTCCAGGCCGTGCTTGGCGGCGACGTAGGCGCACTTGTAGGCGCTGGCCCGCAGTCCGTGGACGCTGGAGACGTTGACCACCCGGCCCCAGCCGCGCGCGTACATGTGCGGCAGGGTGCGGCGCAGCAGCAGGAACGGCGCGGTCACCATGACCTGTTGGATCAGGGTGAAGCGCTCGGGCGGGAACTCGGTGAGCGGCGCCACGTGCTGGAGCCCGGCGTTGTTGACCAGGACGTCCACGGCGGCGGGCAGCGACGCGATGGCGGCGGGGTCGGCCAGGTCCGCGGTGTGCGCGTGCCCGCCCACCGCCGCGGCCGTGGCCGCAGCCGACTCCCCGTCGATGTCCACCGCGTGCACCGTGGCACCGGCGGCGGCCAGGGCGATGGCGCAGGCCCGGCCGATGCCGCTGCCCGCGCCCGTCACCAGGGCGACCCGCCCGGTCAGGGTGGCTCCGTCGCAGGGGGCCACGGCGGCCGCGGGGGTCGCGGGCCGGGTCGCCGGGGGAGGAGGAAAGGTCGTCATGGCGCGCAACAGTAGGCACCGCCGACGACGGCCGACATGGCGTCCACCGCCACACTGCGGCCGCCCGCCATGGTGGTCGTCACCACTCGTCGTGCCCGCTCCATCCCGCGCCGACCCCCACCGGGGACCCGGCCGGAGCGCCGACGAAGGACTCCGGGGCCGTGGCGTACGGCAGCCCGGTCACCGGTCGGCCGCCGAGGAAGCGGGCCATCAGGTCGGCGAAGTCGGTGCTGCGCTCCAGCGGCGCCAGGTGGTCGGTCTCCAGCACGGTCAGGAACTGCGCGTCGGGCAGGACGGACGCCACGCGGCGGCCCATGTCGGGCGTGGTGAGGGTGTCGTGCTCGCCGGTGACGACCAGCGCGGGCACCGCCGGGCAGGGCTCGGGGCGGTACCACTCGTGCCGGAGCAGGCGCCGGTTGTGCTCGGCCGACTTGCGCAGGGAGTCGGGGCTCTGCCCGGCGATCTGCTGGTAGACGAGCCGGGCGACCGCCGCGTGCTTGCGCACGGTGCCGGTGCCGGGGGGCGACATGAAGCGGTCGGTGAGCTCGCGGGCGATGTCCAGGGTGTCGCCGCGCGCGATCATGCGGTCCCAGCGTTCCATCGCCGCCGTGTACTCGTCGGTGACGGCCGTCGTCATCCCGCTGAGCAGCAGCCGCTCGACGTACGCCGGGTAGTGCTGGGCGAAGCGCAGCGCGATCGCTCCGCCGAAGCAGGTGCCGAACAGGCCGATCCGCTCCAGCCCCAGCGCGTCCACCATGTGCCGGGTGGCGGCGGCGAGGTGGTCGACCCCGTAGCGGGCCGGGAGGAAGTCGGCGCCGCCGTAGCCGGGCAGGTCGACGGTGACCACGGGAGCGTCCTGGACGAGCCGCTTCTCGTGCCGGGTCCAGGAGGTCCGGTTCTGCTCGGAGCCGCCGAGGATGAGGATCGGCGTGCCCGTGCCGCCCGCCCGGGCGATCCGGCAGACGTAGGTCAGCCCGTCGAAGACCAGCTCCCGCTCCTCCACCGCGGCGGCGACGGAGTCCGGGCCGCCGCCCTGGGCGGGGACGGGCAGGGGGACGGCCGGGTCCCGGTGCGTGAACGATCCCTGGCCCTGGACCGTTGCGGAACTCGGCATGAAAGTCATTGATCGCTCCAAGAGGCGCCGGAAGGACAAAGCGCGCTGTACAACCCTCCCCGGCGGCGAAAGGTGTCGGCGCCGACCGCACGGGTGCGCCACCCGGCCGATGACTCGGACGGGTGGCGCGGGGAGGGGGAGCGGGAGCGGGGTCAGGACGCGGGGGCGTCCTCCGTCTCCGGGACGGTGACCAGCCAGCGGGAGTCCTGGCGCGGGCGCAGGTAGAGCGCCCAGTAGAGGGTGGCGACCCCGGTGATGCCGCCCGTCCAGAGGAGGTACTGGGTCTCCTGCTGGGTCAGGATGTAGGCGAGTACGAGGATCAGCGCCACCGGCACCGCGGGCCACAGCGGCATCCGCCAGGCGGCCACCGTGCGGTGCGCGCCGCGGCGGCTGAACAGCGCGGCCACCGCCACCAGCAGGTACATGCCCGTCACCGAGACGCCGGTCACGCCGTAGAGGGTGTCCAGGTTCACGAAGCACAGGGCCGCGCCGGGGACGCCGACGAGCAGGGTGGCGACCCAGGGGGAGCCGGTGCGGCCCAGCCGGGACAGGGCGTTGTTGACGGGCTCGGGCCACGCCTTGTCGCGGGCGGAGGCGAAGAGGACCCGCGAGTTCTGGATGACCATGACGATGCCCGCGTTGACGATGGCGAGGGCGACGCAGAGGCTGACGAAGGTGCCGACGGCCGAGTTGGACCAGGCGGTGACCATCGCGCCGATGTCTCCGCTGGTCAGGGCCGCGAGGTCGGGGGCGCCGACGGTGATGGCGATGACCGGGACGAGGATGACGGCGGTGGAGATGGCCAGGGTGGCCAGCACGGTGCGGGCGACGTTGCGCCGCGGGTTCTCCAACTCCTCCGACAGGTAGACGGCGGTGGAGAACCCCTGGGTGATGAAGAGGGCGATGGCGAGGCCGGAGACCACCATCATCGCGGTCACCGTGGAGGTGGAGGCACCGCTCTCACCGGCCACCGAGCCGTGGACCAGGGCGGAGGCGCCGCGCTCGCTGTGGGCGAAGCCGAGGACGGCCACCAGGGCGGCGGCCACGACCTCCAGCACCAGGAAGATGCCGGTGATCCAGGCGTTGGCGCGCAGGTCCAGCAGGCCGGCGAGGGTGGCGAGCAGCATGACCGCGCCGCCCGCGACCGGGGCCGGGATGTGGACGATGGGCGCCAGGTAGTCGGCCGTACCCATGGCGATCACGGGTGGCACGATCATCACGACCAGCAGGGACAGGACGAAGACCAACCATCCCGCGAGCCGACCCGCGAGCGTCGACACGATGGCGTACTCGCCGCCCGCGCTCGGGATCAGCGTGCCCAGCTCCGAGTAGCAGAACGCGACGCCGATGCACAGCAGCGAGCCGATGGCGATGGTGAGGGCGGCGTAGGTGCCGAGGCTCGAGAACAGGTCGGGCACGACCACGAAGAGGGTCGAAGCCGGCGTCACGCACGAGAGGGTGAGCAGGGTCCCGCCCACCACGCCGATGGAGCGCTTCAGCTTCTGGGGGACGGGGCCGGTCGCGGGGGCGAGCGCCTGGGGAGCGCTGATCGTGTCGGACATCAGTGCGGGTTCCGATCGGCAGATGCGGGGTGATGAGTGCGGGAGCGGTATCGCCTCCGAGGCGGCTGGTGATCAAGTGGTTCCGTGTGCTCCCGGGCCGCTATGCAATCTCCGCGAGATCCGCTGGTCAATAGCTGTTTACCTGCGGAATCCATCGTTCCGACGCGCCGATGGTGCCCGTTTCGGCGTTAAGACCGCGTGAATACTGCTCTCCGGGGGATGCGGGAACCGCAGCTCGCCCCGCAGAATATTTCGCCCGGCTTTGCCGATCGGGCCCCTCCCGGGCCGTCGCCCTGCGTCCGGGCCGGGCTCAGAGCCGCGCGGAACGCAGCTCGCGCCGCTCGTCCTCGGTCAGTCCGCCCCACACCCCGAAGGTCTCGTGGGTGCGCAGGGCGTGCTCTAGGCACGCGCGCCGCACCGGACACACCGCGCACACCCGCTTCGCGGCCTCGTCCCGGTCGTCCCGTTCCTCGCCGCGCTCACCGGCGGGATGGAAGAAGCGGTTCGGGCCCAGATCGCGGCAGGCCGCGTCGTCCTGCCACTCCCAGTCGCATTGCGTTTGTCCCGGCAGCAGTGACACGTCGGACATGACAGTTCCCCTCTCGCGGGTCCGTTCGGGTCGTCAACGCGTCTGACCACTCGAAGGGGGTTGAAACGTCGGGCGGATGACGGCCCGTGAGGACGCGTGGCCGATACTCGGGGCGCGAGGACCAGCACGCGGGACGGGCCGGGCCGGGGACGGCGCGGCGGGGGGAGGCACGGTGGGGGCAGCGGTGCGCCGCGCGCGACTGGCGCGGCTGCGGAGCCCGGCGACGGCGGTGGCCCTGTGCCTGGCCTCCCTGGCCGGCGCCGCGCCCGTGGTGATGGCCAGGGCCGCGGCCCCGGTGAGCGCGGTCCCGGTGACCGCGCTCCCGCAGGGCCTGGACCGCGCCGCCCTCGCCCGGGACCTCGACGCCGTGCGCGACGCGGGCATGTACGGGGCGTACGCCTCCGTCCGCGACGGAGCCGCCGGATGGGACGGCGCCACCGGGGTGGCCGACCGCGACACCGGCCGCCCCACCCGTCCCGGCATGGAACACCGCGTCGGCAGCGTCACCAAGTCCTTCACCGCGGTCGCCGTCCTCCAGCAGAGCGCGGCGGGCCGGATCCGGCTGGACGCGCCGATCGGCGACTACCTCCCCGACCTGGTCCCGGGCGAGCGCGGCCGGCGGATCACCGTCCGCATGCTGCTGAACCACACCAGCGGCATCGCGGACTACGTCCCGCGGGCCTTCCCCTCCCTGGCCCGCGGCTCCGCCGCGAGCCTGGACGAGTTCCGCCACCGCACGCTGGCTCCGGCCACGCTGATCGGCTGGGGCCTCGACGCGCCCCAGGTCTTCGCGCCCGGCACCGACTGGTCGTACTCCAACACCAACTACGTCCTGCTCGGCGAGCTGCTGCGCGAGGTCACCGGCCGTGATCCCGAAGAGGTCATCACCCGGGACGTGATCCGCCGGGCCGGGCTGCGCCACACCTACTTCCCGGGGACGGACCCGCTCATCGCGGGCCCGCACGCCAAGCTGTACGAGAGCTTCCACGGGCTGATCGACCCGCCCCGCGACTACAGCGAGTACGACATGACCATGGCCGGCACGGCCGGGGCGCTGATCTCCACCCCGCAGGACCTCAACACCTTCTACCGGAGCCTGCTCCGGGGCGGCCTGCTGCCCGCCGCCCAGCTCCGCGAGATGCGCACGACCCATCCGGTCACGGACGACACCGGCCGGGTCATCGCCCGGTACGGCCTCGGCATCTACACCGTCGACACCCCGTGCGGACCGGCCTGGGGCCACGACGGTTCGGTATGGGGCGCGGGCACCACCGCGCTGTCCAGCGCCGACGGCGGCCGCCAGTTCGCCCTCGGCTTCAACCTGGGCAAGTACCAGCTGAACGACGCCGAGGGCCGGCCGGTCCCGCACCCCGTGGACGCGGCGCTCGACCGGCTCCAGACCCGGGCCCTGTGCGGTGCGGGCGTACCCGCGCCGCTCCCGTTCGCGCCCCCGCAGAGCGACCCGCTGGAGGCTCCGCTGGCCCCGCCGTCGCTGTCCTCGGCGACCGGTCAGCGCTTGCGGTAGTCCCGCGCGTCCGCCGCGGCGGCCACCACCGCGTCCAGGTCCCCGCCGACCGCGGAGGTCAAGGTGATGGCCACCGCACCCTCCAGGAACGGCGCGTCCACGATCCGGGTACCGGCGGGCAGCCCCGCCTCCTCGTCGCCGATCAGGGAGTTCACGGTGAGCACCGCGCTGCCCATGTCGCACAGCACGGCCACGCCCCGACCCTCGTCCACGGTGCGGACGGCCTCGCGGATCAGCGCCGCGCTGGTGCCGATCCCGCCGTCCGCGGTGCCGCCCGCCAAGGCGAGCGGGCCGGGCTCGGCCGAACCGAGCAGGGCCCGGGTCAGCTCGGCCACCGACTCGGCGACCGCCTTGCTGTGGGAGACCAGGACGACGCCGACCCGGCCGGTCGAGACCCCGGCCCGGGCCCGGCCGCCCTCTCCGGCGACGGGCTCTTCGACGACGGGCTCCTCGGTCACGGGCTCCCGCGCCGCGTCCGTCCCGCCCTCGGCCCCGAGATCACCGGCGGCGCCGTCGACGGCCGTCCGCAGCGCCTCCATCAGCAGCGCCACCGAATTGGCGCCCGCGTCCTGGTGTCCGACACTGCGCTCGCCCAGGTAGCTGGCCCGCCCCTTGCGGGCCTGCAACCCGGCCGTGACGTCGGCCCCCGCGCGCGCCGCCTTCGAGGCCTCGTCCAGGGCCTCGCGCAGCGGACGTCCCGCCTCGGCGGCGTCGGCCAGGGCGAGGACCGCCGGAGCCAGCGCGTCCACCATGGTCGCGTCGCCGACCTCGGCGCCGCCGAGCTTCTGGACCGACCGCAGACCGGCGCCGAGCGCGGCGCCCAGCTCCCCGGCGGTCGGCCGCTCGGTGTCGCCCAGCACCTTGCCGGTGCGCCGCAGCGCGGTGCCGAAGAGCGGACCGGAGGCGCCGCCCACCGTGTTGGTCAGGGTGGACCCGGCCAGGGTCAGCAGGGCGCCCGGGGTGCGCGGACGGGTCTCGGTCACCGCGGCGGTGACCGCGCCGAAGCCGCGGACCAGATTGGCGCCGTGGTCGCCGTCGCCGATGACCGCGTCCAGCTCGGTGAGCCGCTCGGCGTCGCGGCGTACCAGACGGGTGGTCTCGGCGAGCCAGCGCTGGAAGCAGGCGGCGTCGAGAACGGGTGCTTCCGGCTGCATGGTCGTCATGCGTGTCACTCCTGGCGGCGAAGGGTGGTGGTGGAGGTGGGGGAGTCGGTGGGGCGGGGCGGTGCTCGCGGTGCGGTCGGGGTTCAGCAACCCCAGCGCAGGGAGGGGGTGTTCACCGGCGCGTCCCACAGCCGCAGCAGCTCGGCGTCGGCGCGGCACAGGGTGAGGGTGCACCCGGCCATGTCCAGGCTGGTGACGTAGTTGCCCACCAGGGAGCGGGCCACGGTGACGCCCCGCTCGGCCAGGGCGCGCCCGACCTCGGCGCGCATCACGTACAGCTCGATCGGCGGGGTCCCGCCGAGCCCGTTGACCAGCAGGATGACCGGGTCGTCGGAGCACTGCGGGAGGTCGTCGAGGATCGCGTCGAGCATGGCCGCGGCGGTGTCGGCGGCGCTCATCGACGAGCGCCGCTCGCGCCCCGGTTCACCGTGGATGCCGATGCCCAGCTCGATCTCGTCCTCGCCCAGGGAGAAGTTGGGGCTGCCCTTGGCCGGGGTGGTGCAGGAGGACAGGGCGACCCCGTAACTGCGCGAGCGCTCGCCCACCTTGCGGGCCACCGCGGCCACCTCGGCCAGCGGCGCGCCCTCTTCGGCGAGGGCGCCCGCGATCTTCTCCACGAACAGGGTGGCGCCGGTGCCCCGGCGGCCGGGACCGGCCGCGTCCGCGGCCACGGCCACGTCGTCGGCCACGACGACCTGCGCGACCTCGATGCCGTCGTCCTCGCAGTCCTCGGCGGCCATCGTGAAGTTGAGGATGTCCCCGGTGTAGTTCTTCACGACGTGCAGCACGCCCGCGCCCGAGTCGGCCACGGCGGTGGCGCGGGCGATCGCGTCCGGCACCGGCGAGGTGAAGACCGGCCCGGCGACCGCCGCGGCGAGCATGCCGCGGCCCACGAACCCGGCGTGCAGCGGCTCGTGCCCGCTCCCGCCGCCGGAGAGCACCGCGACCTTCCCCCCACCGGTCCCGCCGACCCGCGTGACGATGCCCGCGCCCGCGTCGACGTCGAGCTCCGGGTGGGCCGCGGCCATTCCCCGCAGGGCGTCCTGGACCACGGTTTCCGGGGAATTGATCAGCTTCTTCACTGCGGGTCTCTCCTGATGGCTTTCGGAGCGCTTCATTGCGCCTCAATGCGTTTAATGCGGAAAGAAAATGCAACTCATGTGGAGATGGCTCCATCGGCCCTTGACCAGGCCGATTACTAGGAACCCTACGTCGCGGGCCCGGCGTCAGGGGTGGGGTACTTGGTCCTTTGTTTACCGGCGGAAGGGCCCGCGCCGGGCCCTTCGGTGCGTGATAGGAATGAATAAGACGCCAATTGAGTCGTCTGAATTCCAGGAGGATTTCCGTGAAGACCGCCGGTACCCGCATGCTCATCAGCCCGCCCAAGTACGTCCAGGGGGCGGGGGCGATGAACGACCTGGGCGAGCACGTCGCCCCCCTCGGCGGCCAGGCCGTGGTCCTCGCCGACAAGGGGGTCTGGGGCTTCGTCGACGGGGCCGTCACCGACTCGCTCGCCGCCGCGGGGGTCCACCTGACCAAGGAGGTCTTCGGCGGACTCTGCACGCAGCGGGAGATCGACCGGGTCGCGGCGGCCGCCCGGGCCGCCGGCGCGGACGTGGTCGTCGGCATCGGCGGCGGCACCGCCATCGACACCGCCAAGGCCGTCGGCCACGCCCTCGGCGACATCGCCGTCGTCAGCGCCCCCACGGTGGCCTCCACCGACGCCCCGACCAGCGCACTCGCCGTGATCTACACCGAGGACGGCGCGTTCGAGCGGTACTCCTTCTTCCGCCGCAACCCCAACCTGGTCCTGGTCGACACCGCGCTCGTCGCGCAGGCGCCCAGCCGCTTCATCGTCTCCGGCATGGGCGACGCCCTCGCCACCTGGTACGAGGCCCGCGTCTGCGTCGCCGCGGAGCGCACCGCGATGGCGGGCGGCCTCGCCACGGCCGCCTCCCTGAGCCTGGCCCGGCTCTGCTGGGAGACCCTCATGGAATACGGCCACCAGGCCCGTCTGGCCGCCGAGGCCCACGTGGTCACCCCGGCGCTGGAGAAGGTCACCGAGGCCAACACGCTGCTCTCCGGCCTCGGCTTCGAATCCTGCGGCCTCGCCGCCGCCCACGGCATCCACAACGGCCTGACCGTCTCCCACCGCACCCACGGCATGATGCACGGCGAGAAGGTCAACCTCGGCACCCTCGCCCAGCTCGTCCTGGAGGGCGCGCCCACCGAGGAGCTCGACACCTACCTGCGGTTCAGCCGCAGCGTCGGCCTGCCGACCACGCTCGCCGAGCTGGGCCTGGTCGACCCGGACCGCGAGGAACTCCTCGCCATCGGTCGCGCGGCCACCGCCGAGGGCGAGACCACGCACAACATGCCCTTCGCGGTCACCCCCGACATGGTCGCGGACGCGCTGCTCGCCGGGGACGCGTACGCCCGCGCCACCGCCGGCAAGCACTGCTGAGCGGGGGCGGGGCGCGACTCACCCGCGCTGCCGGCCGCCCGGGGTCCGGGCGGCCAGCAGCAGCGCGATGTCGTCCGGGCGGTCGGTGGCCTGCCCCGCCTCGCTGATCAGCAGGTCCGCCGTCTCGGTCAGGGGGCCCGGCCCGGCGGCGGCCAGCGCCGCCCGCAGCCGCTCCACCCCGACGTCGATGTCCGTACCCGGCTCCTCCACCAGCCCGTCTGTGTACAGGGCGAGCACCGCGCCGACCTCCAGGGCGAGTTCGGCGACCGGGTACGCGGCCCGCGGATCGATGCCCAGGACCACACCGCCCGGCAGGTCCAGCACCTCGGCCCGACCGTCCGGGTGGCGCAGCAGGGGCTGGGGATGCCCCGCCCGCACGGCGCGGGCCCGGCCCGACGCCGGTTCGAGCAGGACGTAGCAGCAACTGGCGAACTGCCCCGGATCCAGGCCGATCAACAGCCTGTTGGTGCCGCTCACCACCTCCTGTGGGCTGCTCCCGCTCAGGGCGAAGGCCCGTACGGCGCTGCGCAGTTGGCCCATGGTGGCGGCGGCCGCCACCCCGTGTCCCTGGACGTCCCCGATCACCAGCGCCAGCAGTCCGGGCCCCGTCTCGATGACGTCGTACCAGTCCCCGCCGACGTCCATGCCCTGGGTGCCCGCCAGATAGCGGGCCACCGTGTCCACCTGGTCCAGCACCGGCAACCGGGCCGGGAGCAGCGCCGACTGGAGGCCGCGGGCGAGGGCGGCCTCGGTGTCGTAGCGCTGCGCCCGCTCCAGGGCCTGCGCGATCAGACCGGCCAGCGCGGTCAGCACGGTGCGCTCCTCCGGGCTGAAGCCCCGGGGGGCGTCGAAGCCCAGGATGCACGAGCCCACCGGCCGACCGGAGGCGATCAGGGGCAGGAAGGCCCGGGCGCCGACGTCGGTGTCCATCGGGATCCCCGGGTAGGCCGCGGCCAGGTGCTGCATGGACTCGAAGAAGATCGGCCGCCCCGACGTCAGGGTCTCCACCCCCGGCAACCGCACGTCCAGCGCCACCCCGTCGAACCGGTTCAGGAAGCCGGTGGGAAAGCCCGTCTCCCACGCGAGGTGCAGATGGCGCTCGTTGAGCAGGTAGATCGCCAACTGGCGGCCGCCGAAGGCCGGCAGCAGCTCCTCGGTCACCACGGCCGACACCTGACGGGCGGTCACCGCCTCCGTCAGCGCGATGGCCATGGCCACCGGCCGGTACACGGCCGTCGCCCGGTCCGCGGGCGAACCGAGGCCGGCGCCCGGCCGGGTCACCGAGCCGGGTGCGTACGGGGGTGGTCCGGAGGCCGCGAGCAGCACGCTGATCCCGCCCCGCCCCGGATACAGGTCCACGGAGATCCACTCCCCGCCGGGACGGTGGGCCAGGAACCCCACGGGCTCCCCGGACATGTACGCGGACCGGAAGTGGTCCTCGTGCACGGGCTGGCCCAACCAGGACACCGCCTCCCACAGCACGCGCCCCGGCAGCCCGGCCGCTTCCGGGCCCAGCAGGGCGTCCGCCCCCGCACTGACGAAACCCACCCGGCCGTGCCGGTCCAGGGACAGGAGGGCCTGCGGCATCCGGTCGACCGCCTGCGCGGCATCGGCCGCCGGCTCGGGCGGCTCCACGCACAGCGGGTCGCCGTCCCACACCACCGGCGCGCCCCGCGCGGTCAGCCGCGCCAACTCCCGGGCCAGCGCCGCGGCCGCCCCGCGCAGCCGCTCCCGGTCCTCGGGGCCGACGGGCTTGCCGGGGGTCGCCGCGCGCAGCACCATGAGCACCCCGTACCGCTCGCGCCCGGCGGTCACCGGCTCGTAGAGCGAGCCCCAGGCGAACGGCAGCCCGGCCATGAGCTGCGGGAACAGCCGCATCGTGGATTCCGCGTCGGGCAGGTGCACGGCGTGCCCGGAGCGGTACGCCTCGGCCACCGGGTACGGGCGGTTCACCTGCATCCGCCACCAGGGACGGAACAAGGGCCCCGGCAGCCCCGACAGCACCGCGAGCCGCAACAGGTCCTCCGTCCCGGACCGCAGGTACACCCCGCCCGAGAAGCCCCCGAGGGCCTCGGCCGCCTCCACCGCGGCCCGCACGAGTGCCCGGCCCGTCTCGTCCGGGGCGGGCCCGCGGCTGTCCGGTCTGGCCGTCACACAGACAGGATGCGCCCGCACCGGCGGCCGGTGCATCCCGGGGGCGTCCGCCCGTCTACGCGCCCGAGCGCGCGCCGGGGCGCACACCGCCCCGGTAGCCCACCACCACGACCGCCGTCACCGCCAGCAGCGCCACGGCCACCGTCCGCAGCGCCGTCCCCATGGCGCCGGTGAAGGCGGCGGCCTGCGCCGCGTCCCGCGGGATCCCGTGGAAGCGCGAGGCCAGCACCGTGCCCACCACCGCCACCCCGAGCGCGGCGCCGATCTCCCGCGCCGCCGTGTTCAGCCCGGACCCCAGCCCGGCCTGGTGCACCGGGAGTTCGGCGACCACCGTCAAGGTCAGCGCGGGCGCGCACAGCCCGGTGCCGACGGAGAGGACCAGCAGGTAGCAGGCGTACACCGGGTACGGAGTGCCCGCGTCCACCGTCGACACCAGCAGCAGGCCCACCCCGATCAGGGCCAGCCCCGCCCCGGCGGGCAGCCGCGGCCCGGTCCGCTGCTGGAGCCGGGCGCCCAGCCGGGGCACCAGCACCATGCCCACGGTGAGCGGCACGATCGCCAGGCCCGTCAGGGCGGGGGAGAAGCCCTTCGCGTACTGGAGGTACTGCGCGTTGACGAAGAAGAGGGCGAACAGCCCGAAGAAGGCCGCCCCGATCCCGAGGGCCCCGGCCCGCAGGCGCCGCGAGGCGAAGATCCGCGGGTCCAGCAGCGGCCGCGCGACGCGCAGCGCGTAGCCGGTGAAGACCGCCAGCAGCGCGAGCCCCGCCCCGAAGGCGCACAGCACCGGCGCCGACGCCCAGCCGAAGGCGGGACCCTCGATGATCCCGTAGACCACCGCGAACAGGGCCCCCGCCAGCAGCAGCGCGCCCAGCGGGTCCACCGCCGCATCGGCCCGCGCCGGGGTGCGCGGGACCGTACGGGCCACCACGAGCGCGAGCACGACGCCGAGCGGCACCACCGCCCAGAACAGGGCGCGCCAGGTCAGGAACTCGCCCACCAGCCCGCCGCCCACGTTGCCCGCCAGCCCGCCGAGGCCCGCGGACAGGGTCCAGGTGGCCAGGGCCTGGCCGCGCCGCTCCGGCGCGCTCAGGTGGACCAGTACGGACATGGTGGCGGGCATGATCAGCGCCGCTCCCACCCCGCACAGCCCGCGCCCCGCGATCAGCACGGCGGGGGAGTCGGCCAGCGCGCTGAGCGCGCCGCCCGCCGCGAACAGGCCGAGCCCCGCGAGCAGGGCGCCCTTGCGGCCGTACCGGTCGCCGAGGGCCCCGGCGGGGATCAGCAGCGCGGCGAAGACGATGACGTACGCGTCGACCGCCCACAGGAGTTCCCCGGGCGCGGGGCGCAGCGACGACGCGGCGAGCTGCGGGATCAGCAGGTTGACGGCCGCGACCATCGCCTGGGCGACGAGGACGCAGGCGCACAGGACGAGCACCACGGCCCGCGGGGGACCCGACGGGGCGGCCGCGGCCGTCGGCGGGGCGGGCGCGGCGGGCCCGGGGCGGTTCTGGGCAGGGCGGAGCACGGCTCCTCCTCGGAGCTGGAAGGGGTGATCTGGATGCCCTCACCGTAGGGTTGGCGTGACCTGCTTTCCAGTGCAAGTTATGCAAGGAATGAATGCGCGTGACGCAATCCGGCCTGGACCTCAACCTGCTCGTGGCCCTCGACGTGCTGCTGGAGGAGTCGAGCGTCTCCCGCGCGGCCGCCCGGCTGCACCTGTCCGAACCCGCCATGAGCCGCACCCTCGGCCGGATCCGCAAGGCCCTCGGCGACCCCGTCCTTGTCCGCGCCGGACGGTCCATGGTGCCCACCCCGCACGCCCTCGCCGTGCACGGCGAGGTGCGCGCCGTCGTCGAGCGGGCCCGCTCCCTCTTCCTCTCGGGCGGCCGGATCGACCTGGCCACGCTCCAGCGCACCTTCAGCGTCATCGCGAACGACGCCTACGTGGCCACCTGCGCGGCCACGCTCTTCGACCGGGTGGCCCGCGAGGCCCCCGGCGTGCGCCTGAGGTTCCTGCCGGAGAGCCACGCGGACCTGGCCGCCCTGCGCGAGGGCGTCGCCGACCTGGAGCTCGGCGTCGTGGACACCCGCTCGCCCGAGGTGCACGTGGAACACCTCGCCGACGAGCGCGTGTTGGGCGTCGTACGCCCCGGGCACCCGCTGCTGCGCGGCCGGGTCACCGCCCGGCGGTTCGCCGCCGCCGAGCACCTGATCGCCTCCCGGCGCGGCCGCCTGGAGGGGCCGGTGGACGCCGCGCTCGCCGAACTGGGCCTGACCCGCAAGGTGGTGGGCAGCGTCGGGACCTTCCCCGCCTCCCTGTTCGTGCTGCGCCGCAGCGACCTCGTCGGGCTGATCACCCACCAGGCCGGTCCGCTCGCCGACGCGCTGGGGCTGGAGACCTTCCCGATCCCGCTCGACCTGCCCACGATGCCCTTCGGGATGGCCTGGCACCCGCGGCACGACGCCGACCCGGCCCACGCCTGGCTGCGCTCCTGCGCCCGCGAGCTCACCCGGGCCCCCGACGGGCCGCCCGTGGCGCCCTCCTGAGCTGCGAACTCGCGCGGGCCGAGGGCGGGATGACACAGTGAAACCATG
The DNA here is from genome assembly GCF_042730635.1 of Streptomyces sp. NPDC059917. Classification (NCBI taxonomy): domain Bacteria; kingdom Bacillati; phylum Actinomycetota; class Actinomycetes; order Kitasatosporales; family Streptomycetaceae; genus Streptomyces; species Streptomyces sp. NPDC059917. Next base: position 87,790 of record NZ_JBHWLC010000006.1, on the reverse strand, counting down.
CGCGTACTGATGGTGACAGCGGGTTCTTGGGGCGACGTCGCCCCCTACACCGGACTCGGGACGCGGCTGCGCGCCGCCGGCCACGAGGTGGTCATCGCCACCCACGTGCGCTTCGAGGGCGCCGTCACCGCGCTCGGCCTGGGATTTCGGCCGCTGCCGGTCGATCCCCGGGTGGAACTCGCCTCGCCCGTGGGCCAGCGGCTGACCCGCGCGGTCAGCACCCCCGTCGCCATGGCCCGGGTCGTGCGACTGGCCCGCGAGTTCATCCCGCCCCTGACCGACGGGGTGGCCGCCGCGGTGCGCGCCGGGGCCGACGTCGTCCTCGCCTCGACCCTCACCGAACCGCTGTGCGCCACCCTCGCCGAGGGGTACGGGCTGCCCTGCGTCGGCGCCCACCTGCTGCCCGTCACCCCCAGCCGGGCCATCCCGCCGCTCGTCGCCGGGGGCCGCTCGCTGGGCCCCCACGGCAACAAGCTGACCGGACGGGCCATCTGGGCCTGCGGCGACCGGGCCTTCGCCCCCGGGGTGCGCGCGCTGCGCCGCGAACTGGGCCTGCCGCCGCGCCGGTTCAGCGGCCCCCTCGGCATGGACCCGGACCGGCTGATCCACCACGGATTCAGTCCGCTCGTCCTGCCGCGCCCCGCCGACTGGCCCGCCGGACACCGCGTCGGCGGGTACTGGTGGCCCGAACGGCCCGCCGGCTGGCAGCCGCAGCAGCGGCTCCTGGACTTCCTCGACGCGGGCCCGCCCCCCGTCTTCGCCGGTTTCGGCAGCCTGGTCGCCGGGGACGCGGAACGCCTGGGCGCGCTGCTGGCCGCCGCCCTGCGCAAGGCGAAGGTGCGCGGGATCGTCCAGGCGGGCTGGAGCGGGCTGAGCGCCGAGGGGGACGACCTGATCGCCGTTCCCGAGGTCCCGCACGACTGGCTCTTCCCCCGGACCGCCGCGGTGATCCACCACGCGGGCGCGGGCACCTCCGCGGCCGGGCTGCGCGCGGGGGTACCCGCCGTCCCCGTGCCCGTCCAGCTCGACCAGCCGTTCTGGGCCGCCCGGCTGCACGCCCTCGGCGTGGCCGCACGCCCGGTGCGCTACCAGCGGCTCACCGTCGACCGGCTGGCCGCCGCCGTCCGCGAGGCCACCACCGACCCGGGCATGCGCGCGCGGGCCCGCGACCTCTCGGCCGCACTGGCCCGGGAGGACGGCGCCGCCCCGGTGCTCAAGACGCTCGCGGAACTGGGCTGAGCGACCGAAAGGACGAGCCCGCCCCACCGGTGACGGGCTGAAAGTCCCGAACGATCAGGGACTTTGCGCGCCTTCCGGTCCGGTCGGAGCTGCTTAGGCTTACCTAAGTGGAATCGATCAGCGAAGAATCAGCGAAGAAGGTGTACTGGTGCCGTCGCTCAACGACAGCCGTCCCGGGACGACCGTGAGGATCACCGGGATCGACCCCGGCCACCGCGGCGGCAGCCGCAGACGGCTCCTGGAGTTCGGCTTCGTACCGGGCGCCGAGGTCACCGTGATCGCCCGCGGCGCGACCGGCGGACTGCTCGTCGGCCTCGGCGCCACCCGGGTGGCGCTCGACTCCCGCACCGCCGACCGGCTGCGGTGGGCCCGATGAGCTGCCACGCGCCCGGCGCACGCAGCAACACCGGCGCGGGCGCCGCCCTCGCGGACGACGGCGCGGACGGCCCGCAGGGCGCCGCCGCCCCGCTCGTCGCCCTCGCGGGCAACCCGAACGTCGGCAAGTCCACGCTCTTCAACGCCCTCACCGGCGCCCACCAAAGGGTCGGCAACTGGCCCGGCAAGACCGTCGCGGTGGCCCAGGGCGACTGGCGGGGCGTCCTCCCCGACGGCCGCCGGTTGCGCGTCGCCGACCTGCCCGGCTCCTACAGCCTGCTCCCCGACTCCCCGGACGAGGAACTCGTCCGCGACGTCCTGAGCGCGCCCCCGGGAGCCCGGCCCGCCGTCGTCGTCTTCGCCCTGGACGCGGCCAACCCGGCCCGCAACCTCTACCTCCTCTCCCAGGTCCTGGACACCGGCATCCCCGTCGTCGTCGCGCTCACCATGACCGACGTCGCCGCCCGGCGCGGGAGCGCGCCCGACCCCCGGGCGCTCTCCCGCGAACTGGCCCTGCCCGTGGTCGTGGTCGAGGGCCGCACCGGAACCGGACTGGACCTCCTCGCCGACGCCGTCACCGACGCCCTGCGCGCCCCCGCCACGGCCGCGGCGACCGACCCCGGCTGGGCGACCGGCTCGCCCGTGGAGGCCGAACTCGCCCCGCTCGTCCGGGCCGCCGAAGCCGTCCACCACCCCTACCCCGCGCGCTGGTTGGCCGTGAGCCTGCTCTGCGCGGAGGAACCCCCCGCCGCGCCCGAGCCGCTCACCGCCCTGGCCCGCGCGGCCGCGGCCCGCCTGGCCGCCCCGGACGAGGAAGCCGACGACGACACCGCCGATGCGGGCGCCGACGCCGAGTTGCTGATCGCCGAGGCCCGCTACGCCTGGGCGCACCGGGTCATCGCCCGGGCCACGCCCACCGGCGCCCGGCCCCGACCCACGCTGACCGACCGGGTCGACCGGCTGCTGTTGTCCCGCTCCTTCGGCATCCCCTTCTTCCTCGCCGTCATGTGGGGCGTCTTCGAAGCGACCACCACCCTCGCCAAACCCCTCCAGGACGGCCTCGGCGACTTCGTCTCCGGTCCGGTCGGCAGCGGGGCGACCCGGCTCCTGGAAGCCGCCTCGGCGCCCGACTGGCTCACCGGCCTGCTCGTGGACGGCCTGATCAACGGCGTCGGGCAACTGCTCACCTTCGTACCCCTGATGATCATCATGTTCGCGCTGCTGGCGCTGCTGGAGGACTCCGGCTACTTCGCCCGGGCCGCCTTCGTCGCCGACCGCCTGATGCGCACCCTGCGGCTGCCCGGCCGCGCCTTCCTCCCGCTCGTCGTCGGCTTCGGCTGCAACGTGCCCGCCTTCGCGAGCACGCGGATCCTCAGCCGTCGCTCGCACCGGCTCCTGGTCGGCATGCTCATCCCGTACATGAGCTGCACCGCCCGGCTCGCCGTCTACGTGATGATCGCGGGCATCTTCTTCGGCTCGAACTCCGGCACCGTCGTCTTCGGCCTGTACGTCGGATCCGTCCTGCTCGTCGTCGGCATGGGCCTGCTGCTGCGCCCGCTCCTCTTCAAGGACATGCGCGAGGAGCCGCTCGTCCTGGAACTGCCCCCGTACCGGCTCCCCACCCTGCGCGTCACCGGCGCCCAGGTGTGGCAGAAGCTCGCCGCCTTCCTGCGCACCGCGGGCGGGATCATCGTGGCCACCGCCGCGGCCGTGTGGCTCCTGATGGCCATCCCGGCGGGCGCGGCCGCGGGCCCCGACGGCGCCGGGGGCTTCGGGAACGTCGCCGTCGAGCAGAGCGTCTTCGGCAGGGTCACCGAGGCCGTCGCCCCCGTCGTGGCCCCCGCCGGCTTCGGCGACTGGCACGCCACGGCCGCCCTCGGCACCGGGCTCATCGCCAAGGAGGGCGTGATCTCCACCCTCGCCCAGACCTACTCGGCGCAGGAGGAGGGCGGGCCCGTGCTCAGGAACAGCCTGCGCGCGACCTTCACGCAGTCCTCCGGCGGCCATCCGGAAGCCGCCGCGCTCGCCTTCCTCGTCTTCGTCCTGGCCTACACCCCCTGCATGGCCACCCTCGCGGCGCAGCGCGCCGAGATCGGCACCCGGCTCACCCTGATCGGCTTCGGCCTCCAACTGGCCGCCGCCTGGCTGCTCGCCACCGGGGTCTTCCAGCTCGCGAGGCTGGTGTGGTGACCCGCGCGCCGGACGGGGGCCCGGGTGGCGCCGCCGGGCCCGCGATGCTGCGCCGACTGCTGCGGGAGTTCGAGGAGGCGGCTCCCGGGGAGGGGCTCGCGCGGATCGCCGCCCGGCTCGGCATCAGCACGGCCGAGGCGGCGGGACTGGCGGACTACTGGGTCCGCAAGGGCCGGCTGAAGCGGGAGGAGATCGGCGCCCCGGACTGCTCCGGGTGCTTCTTCGCCAGCCGCGGTTGCACCACGTGCCCGGACGACCCGGGCGGTGCGTCCGGCCGTACGGGCGCCACGGCGCGCCCGGTGCTGGTCGCGCTGAGCCCCGTACGCCCCGTACGCCCCGCGCGGTCCGCACGCCCCCGATAGGCCTACCGCTTCCCTCGTCCGGGGGACGGGGCACCGGCCCGACCGGCCCCGCCGCCCCGCGCGGGGCACGATACGGATCATGCGGAAGCAGTACGACACCATCGGCGCGCGCTACGCCGAGTCCAAGACCACGGCCGCCTTCTCGGCCGCCGACACCTGCACCCTGCTGGGCGCCCTCGACGCGCTCGGCGGGGTGCACGGGCTCGACGCCCTCGACCTCGCCTGCGGATACGGCTACAACACCCGACTGCTCGCCCGCGGCGGCGCCCGGCGGACCGTCGGCGTCGACATCTCCGAACGGATGATCGCGCTCGCCCGGGAGGAGCCCCACGAGCCGGTGGCCGCGGCCACCGGGGCACGGATCGAGTACGTGGTCGGCGACGCCGCCGCGATGCCCCAGCTCGGCCCCTTCGACCTGGCGACCGCCGTCCACCTGTTCAACTACGCCCCCGACCGCAGCGCCCTCCACGCCATGTTCCGCTCGATCCGGACCAACCTGCGCCCCGGTGGGCGACTGCTGGCCATCGTGCCCAACCCGGGCGCCTTCCCGCACCAGGACTGGTCGCCGTACGGCGTCAGGATCCTGGACCGGGACCCGTCCGGGGACGCGCCGCTGCTGCGCGCCCAGTTCCTCACCGATCCGCCCGTGCCCTTCGAGTTCCGCGAATGGGCCCACGCCGACTTCGCCGAGGCGGCCGTCGAGGCGGGCTTCACCACCGTCGCCTGGCAGCCCGCCCGCACCCCGCCGCCGGACGCGGACCGCGACGAGGCGTTCTGGGCGGCGTACCGGGCCCGCCCGATCAGCTCCCTCATGACCTGCGCGGCCTGACCGGCTCCCGTACGACCGCTCAGCCGGGCGCGGAGGCCGGGTCAGGGCCCGGTTCGGGGTCGGTCGCGGAGCGGACCAGCCGGACGATCTCGGCGCGCGCCGCGCGCCCCTCCGGGACCGGGAGCAGCGGGTAGACGTGCGGCAGCCCCGGCAGCTCGTGGTAGTCCACCTCGACGCCCTCGGCGCGCGCCCGGCGCACCAGCTCCCGGCTGTCGGTGACCAGGACGTCCCGCGAGCCCGTGAACACCGTCAGCGGCGCCAACCCGGCGAAGGAGCCGCGCAGCGGGCTCACCCGGGGGTCGTCGGTGGCCAGCGTCCCCGCGTACAGCCGCCCCGCCTCCACCAGCCCCGGCCGCGCGAGCATCGGATCGGCCGATTCCAGCGCACCCTGCTCGGGATGGGTCATCGTCACGTCCAGCCAGGGGGAGACCAGCACGATCCGGGAGGGCTGCGCGCCGGTCCGGTCGCGCAACCGCTGCGCGGCCGCGAGCGCGAGCCCCGCGCCCGCGGAGTCCCCGATCAGCACGGTGCCACCGGGCCCGCCGCTCGCGATCAGCCCGCTCAGCAGGTCCGCGGCCACCGGCACCGTCCGGTCGGCGGTCCCGCGCGGCGCCAGGATGTAGGCCGGTACGACGCAGCGCGCCCCGGCCTCGCTCACCAGGGTCCGCACCAGCGCCCAGTGCGGCCGGACCAACTCGCCCACGTAGCCGCCGCCGTGCACGTAGAGCACGCGGGCCGCGGGCTCCGCGTCCCGCGGCGCGACCTCGTACACCGGCCACGCCCCGACGAAGGTGCGCGAGACCTCGGCGACCTTGCCCAACCAGCGCGGCGGCAGGTGCGACGCGGGCCTGCGGGCCGACTCGGCCACGCGCGCCCGCACCGCCTCGGCACTCGCGAACCTCTTCCGTCGCCCCGCCGCGATCAGCGCGGCCGACAGCGCGCGACTGCGCAGACTCGGCACCCGCCGCCACCTCCCTGTTCCCCGTCGTGCCCCGGCCCCGTCACGGGAGGAGCATAGGCGTGAAGCTGGGCTGTCGACCCGCTTAAGAAATCCTCGATGGACTGATCGTTACCGGGTCGGCAGATTGGTGTCCGTCGATGCGCCGCACCCGTCCCAGGGGTCGCTGCGCCCCCTCCGCATGCCTGGAGCCACCCCATGAAGGCACTCGTCAAGCACAAGGCCGAGCCCGGGCTGTGGCTCATGGACGTGCCCGAGCCCGAGCACGGGCCCGGAGACGTGTTGATCAAGGTCCTGCGCACCGGCATCTGCGGCACCGACCTGCACATCCGTTCGTGGGACGGCTGGGCCCAGGGCGCGGTCAAGACCCCGCTGATCCTCGGCCACGAGTTCGTCGGCGAGGTCGCCGCGGTCGGCGCGGACGTCCAGGACATCGAGGTCGGCGCGCTGGTCAGCGGCGAGGGCCACCTGGTGTGCGGCAAGTGCCGCAACTGCCTCGCCGGCCGCCGTCACCTGTGCCGCAGCACGATCGGTCTCGGTGTCGGGCGCGACGGCGCCTTCGCCGAGTACGTGGTGCTGCCCGCGCAGAACGTGTGGGTGCACCGCACCGAGGTCGACCTGGACGTGGCGGCGATCTTCGACCCCTTCGGCAACGCCGTCCACACGGCCCTGTCCTTCCCGCTGGTCGGCGAGGACGTGCTGATCACCGGTGCGGGCCCGATCGGCATCATGGCGGCGGCCGTCGCACGGCACGCCGGTGCGCGCAGCGTGACGATCACCGACGTCAGCCCCGAGCGGCTGGAGATCGCCCGCAAGGCGGGCGCCACGCTCGCGCTCGACGTCCGCGACGCCACGATCGCCGACGCCCAGGCGCAGCTCGGCCTGCGCGAGGGCTTCGACATCGGCCTGGAGATGTCGGGCCGTCCCGAGGCCATGCGCGACATGATCGACAACATGACCCACGGCGGCCGGATCGCGATGCTGGGCCTGCCCGCGCAGGAGTTCCCGGTGGACTGGGCGAAGGTGGTCACCTCGATGATCACCATCAAGGGCATCTACGGTCGCGAGATGTTCGAGACCTGGTACGCGATGACGGTGCTGCTGGAGGGCGGGCTCGACCTGACCCCGGTGATCACCGGCCGCTACTCGCACCGCGACTTCGGCGCCGCCTTCGACGAGGCCGCCACCGCCCGCAGTGGCAAGATCATCCTGGACTGGACGGCGTAACCGTCCGGTCCGCTCGATCCCGCACCACCCCCCGGCGCGCCCTCCCGCGCGCCGCCCCGAACCATCTCCCTCCGGCCGGGCCCCGCACCACCCTCCCCCCTCCGCGGGGCCCGGCCCCCTCCGTCCGCCGCCGCTCCAGTGGAAAGAGAGCACCATGTTCGATTCCGTACGTGACGACCTGCGCACCACCCTCGACGAGATCCGCTCCGCCGGGCTGCACAAGCCCGAGCGCGTCATCGGCACCCCGCAGAACGCGTCCGTCGGCGTCACCTCAGGCGGCGTGGCGGGTGCCTCGGGCGAGGTGCTGAACTTCTGCGCGAACAACTACCTCGGCCTGGCCGACCACCCCGAGGTGGTCGCCGCCGCGAAGGACGCGCTGGACCGCTGGGGCTACGGCATGGCCTCCGTCCGCTTCATCTGCGGCACGCAGGAGGTGCACAAGGAACTGGAGGCCCGGCTCTCCTCGTTCCTCGGCCAGGAGGACACGATCCTCTACTCCTCCTGCTTCGACGCCAACGGCGGCGTCTTCGAGACCCTGCTCGGCGCCGAGGACGCGGTGATCTCCGACGCCCTCAACCACGCCTCGATCATCGACGGCATCCGCCTCTCCAAGGCCCGCCGCTACCGCTACGCCAACCGCGACCTCGCGGAGCTGGAGACCCGGCTCAAGGAGTCCCAGGACGCGCGCCGCCGCCTGATCGTCACCGACGGCGTCTTCTCCATGGACGGCTACGTCGCCCCGCTCGCCGAGATCTGCGACCTGGCCGAGCGCTACGACGCCATGGTCATGGTCGACGACTCGCACGCCGTCGGCTTCGTCGGCCCCGGCGGCCGCGGCACCCCCGAGCTGCACGGCGTCATGGACCGCGTCGACATCATCACCGGCACCCTCGGCAAGGCCCTCGGCGGCGCCTCCGGCGGTTACGTCGCCGCCCGCGCCGAGATCGTCGCCCTGCTGCGCCAGCGCTCGCGCCCGTACCTCTTCTCCAACTCCCTCGCCCCGGTCATCGCCGCCGCCTCGCTCAAGGTCCTCGACCTGCTCGAATCGGCCGGCGACCTGCGCGAGCAGCTCGCGGCCAACACCTCGCTCTTCCGTACGAAGATGACCGAGGCGGGCTTCGAGATCCTGCCCGGCGACCACGCCATCGCGCCCGTCATGATCGGTGACGCTGCGGAGGCGGCCCGCATGGCGGAGCTGCTGCTGGAGCGCGGCGTGTACGTGATCGGCTTCTCGTACCCCGTCGTTCCGATGGGCGCCGCCCGGATCCGCGTCCAGCTCTCGGCCGCCCACTCGACGGCCGACGTGGAGCGCGCCGTGGCCGCCTTCATCGAGGCCCGCGCGGTGCTCGGCTCCTCCGAGGGCTGACATCATGGAGGGGTGATCGACCCCCGCCGGCTGCGCATCCTGCGGGCCGTGGCGGACCACCGTACGGTGACCGCCGCGGCCGCAGCCCTGTACCTGACCCCCTCCGCCGTGTCCCAGCAGCTCGCGGCGCTGGAACAGGAGAGCGGGCACGTACTGCTCACGCGCAGCGGGCGGGGCGTACGGCTCACCGCCGCCGGGGAGATCCTCGTCGGGCACGCCCACGAGGTACAGGCCCAGCTGGAGCGCGCCGAGGCGGAGCTCGCGGCCTACGCGGGGGGCGTCGCGGGCGAGGTCACGGTGGCCGCCTTCGCCACCGGCATCACCGAAGTGCTCGCCCCGGCCATCGCCCGGCTCGCCCTGGACCACCCCGGCATCCGGTTGCGGGTCCGGGACGCGGAGGGCGACCAGAGCCTGCCGCTCCTGCTCGACGGCGAGGCCGACGTGGCGCTCGCCGTGGAGTACCGCGGCGGCCCGGGCGCCGACGACACCCGGCTGTCGGTCCTCCCGCTCTACGCCGAACCCTTCGACGCGGTGCTCCCCGCGGGGCATCCCCTCGCGGCGCTCCCCGAGGTGTCCCTGGCCGGGCTCTCCGACACCGACTGGGTGGGCCAGTACCCCGGCAACCCCTGCCACGACGTGACCCTGCTGGCCTGCGAACTGGCGGGCTTCCAGCCGCGGTTGCGGCACTCATCCGATGACTTCCGGGCCGTGATCGCCCTGGTCGGCGCGGGCGCGGGCGTCGCCCTGGTGCCGCGCTCGGCGCTGCGCGGCACCGACCTCAAGGAGGTCCAGGTCCGCCCGGTGGAGGGCCCGGCGGCCACCCGCCGCGTCTTCGCGGCCACCCGCAGGGGCGCCGAGACCCACCCCCTCATCGCCCCGGTCCTGGCCGGACTGGCCCGCGAGGCGGGCCGCCTGCCGGCGCACTGAGGCCGCTGCGCGAACGGCGTCCGCCGCGGGCCGGTTCAGGCGGCGGCGGGGTACGGGCTGAGCATGGTGTCGAAGTGGCCGTCCGGAGCCTCCTCCAGGTAGGTCGACAGGTTCTCGAGGAAGGCGCGCAGCGGCGGCGTCGCGTTGTGCCGGTCCAGGTCCTCCTGGGAGCGCCAGACCTCGTACAGGAAGAAGCGGCCGTCCTCCTGCTCGTGCAGGTGGTACTGGAGGTTGCCGGGCTCCTGCCGGGTGGGCTCCACGAAGGAGGAGAGGATGCTCCGGACCTCGTCCGCGCGCTGCGGTCGGGGGCGCAGGAAACCGTAGAGGGACAGGGGGCGTTCCGTGTTCGTCATGGCCCCCACGCTAAGATCTCACATCGATGTGAGGTTCAAGGGGTTGTGAGGAGCGCCACATGAAGATCGGCGAGCTCGGCGCCGCGACGGGCACCTCCGTCCGGCTGTTGCGCTACTACGAGGAGCAGGGCCTCCTGGAGTCCCACCGCGTCGCCGCCGGGCACCGTCGCTACGACGAGGACGCGCCCGCCGTGGTCCGGCGCATCCGCGCGCTGCTGGACGCCGGCCTGCCGACCCGGGTCATCCGCGACCTGCAGCCGTGCATCCGCCAGGACGGCACGGTCTCCGCATGCAAACTGGAGACCCTCCAGGAACACCTCGACGGCCTGGACGCCAGGATCGCCGCGCTCGCGGAGACGCGCGCGTCCCTGGCCGGCCTCGTCTCCGACACCCGGGCCCGCGAACTGGTCGGCGGGTAGCGGGCCCAAGCCCCCCGGCCCGTTGTCAGTGGCGCCCCGTAGCGTCCTCGGCATGGGAACGGTGACCTTCGTCGACGAGACGACATCAGGGGACAGGGGCGCGGCCTTCGGGCTGGAGATCGCCGAGGAGCGCCTCACGGCGCGCGAGTTGATCCGGCGGCGGGTCTTCCAGGAGGTGGCGGAGTTCAACGCGCGGGAGCAGTCGCAGGTCTTCCAGGGCCTCGTCCAACCGCAGGACACCGAGCGCGTGTTGAACGGATACGCGCTGCGCACCCCGCGCCGCATCGACCCGGAGGTCCAGACGGAGCGCGCGCTGGCCGCGTTCGCCGGGAACGGCTTCCTGGTGCTCGTCGGGGACCGTCAGGTCACCGACCCGGACGAGGAGTTGGAGCTGCCCCTCGGCCTCGAGGTCACCTTCCTCAAGCTCGTGCCGCTGGTGGGTGGCTGACCGTGGACATGGTGAGCAAGCTGGACACGATGCGGCGGCACGCGGCCGCGCGCGAGACCGGCCCGCTGGCGTACGAGGCGCTGCGCGTGGCGACGGCCCGTGCGGCCATCACCTGGGAGGCGTGGACCCGGACGGTCGAGCTCCTGGAGGGCCTCGACGCCACGGTGCGCGCGGCCGTCGCGGGGGAGATGGGCCGGCTGTACCCGAAGTTCAGCTCCCCGGAGCGGATGGAGATGAAGGTGCTGCGGCTGCTGCAGGTCGTGGGCGCCGACCTGCCCGGGGATCCGCTCGCGGCCGAGCGGACCGCCGAGTTGGCGAAGCTCGGCACGCAGGCGTCCGTCTGGTCCGGCGGCGGGGCGCAGTTCGTCGCCGAGCACGAACGGGCCGCCGGACGAGCGCTGCCGGCGCCCGTCGTGGCGTTCCTGCGCAGGTGCGGCCTGGACACGTACGGCGGAGCGGAGATGGCGGCCTTGACCAGGACACTGACGGAACCCGTGCTGAACGTGGGGGAGGCGTGGGCCGAGCAGGCCATGGCGGAGGGCGCCGAGGAGCCCTGGCGGGCCCTGCTCGCCCACGCCGCGACCGCGACCTCGGCCAAGCCCACGGTCAAGTGGGACAAGGCCGCGCTCGCCCTGATCGAACCCCTCGGCGGCGACGCCGTGCGGGTGGCGGTGCTCGGCTGGCTCGCCCTCGTCGGTCGCCCCCGCACCTTCGCCTTCACCGACGTGCGGTACGGGCCCGACCCGAACCTCACCTTCGATTCGTACAACGCCAACGCCCTGCGCGGCCTGGCCTGGATCCTCGCGCTGCTGCCCGCGCACCCGGACACCGCCCGCGCGCTCGGCGCGCTCGTCGAGACGGCCTTGAAGAAGGTGCCCGGGCTCGGGCCCGTGAACCCGAAGGTCGCCAACGCCGGGGTCACGGCCCTCGCCCGGATCGACGGCGGGGCGGCGCTCGCGGAGCTGGCCCGGCTCGCCACCCGCACCACCTACAAGGGCACGCTCAAGTTGCTGGGCACCGCCCTCGACCAGCGGGCGGAAGCCCTCGGCCTGAGCCGGGAGGAGATCGAGGAGCTGGCCGTGCCCGCCTACGGGCTGACCGAGGTCGGCCGCGGCGCGGCGGAGTTCGGCGGCTGCACCGCCCTGCTGGAGGTCCAGGGCGCCAAGGTCGTCCTGCGCTGGCGCTCCGCCACCGGCGCCGAGGTCAAGTCCGTCCCCGCCGCGGTCCGGCGCGACCACCCCGAGGAGCTGAAGGAGCTCAAGGCCGCCGTCAAGGACATCGACAAGATGCTCGGCGCCCAAGTGGAGCGCCTGGACCGGCAGTTCCTCGCCCGTCGCACCTGGTCCCACGACGCCTGGCGCGAGCGCTACCTCGACCACCCCCTCGTCGGCAGCCTCGCCCGCCGCCTGCTGTGGACGGTCGACGGCACCCCGGTCGGCTTCGCCGACGGCGCCCTGCGCACCCTCACCGACGATCCGGTCGCGCACGGCACGGAGGTCGCCCTCTGGCACCCCGTCGGCCGCGAGCCCGCCGAGGTGGTCGCCTGGCGGGACTGGCTGGAGCGGCACGCGATCACGCAGCCCTTCAAGCAGGCCCACCGCGAGGTGTACCTGCTGACGGACGCCGAGCGGGCGACGGGCACGTATTCGAACCGGTTCGCGGCGCACGTCCTGCGCCAGCACCAGTTCCACTCCCTCGCCGCGGTCCGCGGCTGGCGCAACAAGCTGCGGCTCTGCGTCGACGACTCGGCGCCGCCCGCCACCCGTGAGCTCCCGCAGTGGGGCCTGCGCGCCGAGTACTGGATCGAGGGCGAGGGCGAGGAGTACGGCGTCGACACCACCGAGTCGGGCAGCTACCTGAGGCTCCGTACCGACCAGGTGCGCTTCTATCCGATCGACGCACCGCAGAACTCGGCGCACTGCTACGGCGGCGGGTACGCCATGTGGCTGCGCGACGGCGCGCAGCCGGTCGAACCGCTCCCGCTCGCCGGGATACCGCCGCTCGTCCTGTCCGAAGTCCTGCGGGACGTGGACCTGTTCGTCGGCGTGGCCAGCGTGGGCGGCGATCCGACCTGGCAGGACGGCGGGCCCGACGGCCGCTTCCGCGAGTACTGGACGTCGTACGGCTTCGGCGAACTGAACCAGAGCGCCGAGACCCGCCGCGCCCTGCTGGAGCGCCTGGTGCCACGGCTCGCGATCGCCGGGCAGTGCACGATCGAGGGCCGGTTCCTGCACGTCAAGGGCGAACTGCGGACGTACAAGATCCACCTCGGCTCGGGCAACATCCTGATGACGCCCAACGACGAGTACCTCTGCATCGTCCCCAAGGCGTCGGCGGGAACCGCCGTCCAGAGCGGCTACGTGCCCTTCGAGGGTGACCGCACCCTGGCGGTCGTGCTCAGCAAGGCGCTGATGCTGGCCAAGGACACCGAGATCACCGACCCGACGATCGTCAGCCAGATCCGCAGGGGGCGCCCCTGAGCGGCGGGACGCGGCGGAGTGGCGGGGCGCCCCTGAGCGGCGCGCCACCCGCCCTCACACCCGGATGACCTCCACCCCCGCGTCCTCGAAGGCCAGGGCGCCGGGGTCGGAGAGGCCCGTGTCCGTCACCAGGACGTGCACCGACGAGGCCGGGCAGATGCGGGCGAAGGCGCGGACGCCCAGTTTGCTGGAGTCCGCCGCGATCACCACGCGGCGGGAGCGGTCGCACAGCAGGCGGTTGACCGCGGCCTCGTCCTCATGGCGGGTGGCGGCCCCGTCCAGCGGGTCGAAGCCGTCCACGCCCAGGACCGCCGTGTCCACGGTGAGTTGGCCGAGGACTCCCTGGGCCAGGGGGCCGGTCAGCTCGTAGGACTGCGGCCGCGCCACGCCCCCGGTGAGCACCGTCTTGAACTGCGGCCGGATCACCAGCTCGCCCGCGATGTTGAGGGCGTTCGTCACCACGGTCAGCGCGGGCGCCCCGCCCGTCCCCGCGCTCAGGTCCGCCCGGCCCGCGAGGGCGCGTGCGACCTCGGTGGTCGTCGTGCCGCCCGTCAGGCCGACCACCTCGCCCGGGGCGATCAGCGCGGCCACCGCCTCGCTGATCCGGCGCTTCTCCGCCGCGCGCCGCGTGGTGCGGTAGCGCAGGGGGAGTTCGTAGGACACGCCGTGCAGCACCGCCCCGCCGCGCGTGCGCACCAGCAACTGCTGCTGGGCCAGCTCGTCGAAGTCGCGCCGGATGGTGGCGGCGGAGACGCCGAGGGCCTCGGCGGCCGGCTCGACCTCCAGGCGGCCGCGTTCCACCAGTAGATCCAGCAACGTTTGCCAGCGCACCTCCCGGGACATGGACCCCACGGCGGCGTACCCCCTTGTGTGCGTTCGTGTTCGTTCGTTCGTGTTCACGTCTGTGCGTTCGGGCTATCCGTCGACATTAACTCAGGCCACCACCCTGCCGATGCTTGAAGTTGCGCGAAACCACCGGCTATCTTGCAGAAAAATGCATCACACGCACTCCATTGCACAGGGAGCCGACATGAGCCATGTCGCGTACGAGCTGACGACGCAACCCGACTGCTGGGAACGGGCCGCCGAGATGGCCCCGGCGCAGCGGGCGGTCCTCCCGCAACCGGGGGAGCGCACCGCGATCGTCGGGTGCGGGACCTCGTACTACATGGCGCAGGCCGCGGCCGCGCTGCGCGAGGAGTCGGGCGCGGGGGAGACCGACGCCTTCCCCGCCTCGGAGTTCCCGCGCCATCGGCGCTACGACCGGGTCGTGGCCCTGACCCGCTCCGGCACCACCACCGAGGTCCTGGACCTGCTCGCGCAGCTGCGCGACGCGGGGATCGCCACCACCGCCGTCATCGGCGACCCCGACACGCCGGTGATGACCCTCGCCGACGACCTGGTCGTCCTGGACTTCGCCGACGAGCGCTCGGTCGTGCAGACCCGCTTCGCGACCACGGCGCTCACCCTGCTGCGCGCCCACGTCGGCCTGCACAGCCCGTCGGTGGTGGCCGACGCGCGCGCCGCGCTCGCCGAACCGCTGCCCGAACAGCTCGCGGGCCGGGGCCAGTTCACCTTCCTGGGGCGGGGCTGGAGCGTCGGGCTCGCCCACGAGGCCGCCCTCAAGATGCGCGAGGCCGCGCTCTCCTGGTCCGAGTCCTACCCGGCGATGGAGTACCGGCACGGCCCGATCAGCATCAGCGGTCCCGGCACCGTCACCTGGGCCCTGGACGAGGCCCCGGACGGCCTGGCCGACCAGGTCCGCGACACCGGGGCGCAGTGGGTGGAGGCCCGGCACGACCCGCTGGCCGAGCTGGTACGGGTGCACCGCCTCGCGATCGCGGTGGCCGCGCACCAGGAGCTGGACCCCGACCGGCCGCGCAACCTCACCCGCTCGGTGATCCTCAGCAGCGAAGAGGAGGCCGTCCGATGAGCCTCGTACAGGCGGGCGACCTCGTCCGGGAGGCGGCCGCCACCGGTCGGGCCGTGGCCGCCTTCAACATCATCACCCTCGAACACGCCGAGGCCGTCGTCGCCGGGGCCGAGCGCGCCGCCGCGCCGGTCATCATCCAGCTCAGCGAGAACGCGGTCCGCTTCCGGGACGGCCGGTTGCTGCCCATCGCCCGGGCCGCTGTGGCCTGCGCCGAGGCCGCCGGGGTGCCGATCGGCCTGCACCTGGACCACGTCAAGAGCGTGGACCTGCTGCGGCAGGCGGTCGACGCCGGATTCGGTTCGGTCATGTACGACGCCGCGCACCTGCCCTACGGGGAGAACCTGGAGGCCACCCGCTCGGCCGCCGACTGGGCGCACGCCAACGGCCTCTGGATCGAGGCCGAGTTGGGCGAGGTCGGCGGGAAGAACGGCGCCGCCCCGCTGGACCCGCACGCTCCGGGCGCGCGGACGGACCCGGACGAGGCCCGGCGCTTCGTCGCGGACTCGGGCGTGGACGCGCTCGCCGTGGCGATCGGCAGCAGCCACGCGATGACCTCGCGGACCGCCTCCCTGGACCACGCGCTGCTCGCCCGGCTGGCCAAGACGGTCGAGGTGCCGCTGGTCCTGCACGGCTCCTCCGGGCTGCCGGACGCGGAACTCGCGGCGGCGGTACTGGGCGGGATCCGCAAGGTCAACATCGGCACCGCCCTGAACGTGGCGATGACCGAGGCCATCCGCGCCCACCTGACCAAGGCCGACCCACGCCCGTACCTGACGGCGGCCCGCACGGCGATGACGGCCACCACGACGGCCATGATCACGGCGCTGGACGCCTCCCGCTGACCGCACGGCGCAGGCCCCTTCCGGATTCTTGGAACACGTTCTACTCTACGCCCGCCAGCGACGGACGGACCGTGAGACTCCCGGAGGGGCCGTGCACCTCGAATACACGCCTGAGCAGCAGCAGTTGCGCACCGAGCTGCGCGCCTACTTCGCAGAGCTGGTCCCGGAGGACGTCTACGGGCGCTACCAGGACGCCGCCGCGCAGAAGCGCTTCTACCGCGAGACGATCCGCCGGCTCGGCGCCGACGGCTGGCTCGGCGTCGGCTGGCCGAAGGAGTACGGCGGGCGCGGGATGTCGCCCATGGACCAGTTCATCTTCTTCGACGAGGCCGCGCAGGCCGTGGTCCCGCTGCCGCTGATGGCCCTCAACACCGTGGGGCCGACCATCATGCAGTTCGGCACGGACGAGCAGAAGGCCTACTTCCTCCCCAAGATCCTCGCCGGGGAGATCGACTTCGCCATCGGCTACAGCGAACCGGACGCGGGCACCGACCTCGCGGCCCTCAAGTGCAAGGCCGTCCGCGAGGGCGACGAGGAGAGCGGCACCTACGTCGTCAACGGGCAGAAGATCTGGACGACCAACGGCGACACCGCCGACTGGGTCTGGCTCGCCGTGCGCACCGACCCGGACGCCCCGGCCCACAAGGGCATCACCATGCTCCTGGTCCCCACCGCCGACCCGGGGTACTCCTGCACCCTCATCAACACCCTCGCCTCGCACGACACCACCGCGAGCTACTACGAGAACATCCGGGTCCCCGCGAACCGCCGGGTCGGCCAGGAGAACAAGGGCTGGCGCCTGATCACGAACCAGCTCAACCACGAGCGCGTCACCCTCGCCGCGCACGGCACCATGGCCATCCGCGCCCTGCACGACGTACAGCGCTGGGCCGCCGACACCAAGCTCGCCGACGGCCGCCGGGTCATCGACCTCGGCTGGGTGCGGGGCCGCCTCGCCCGGACGCACGCCCGGCTCGACGCCATGAAGCTGCTCAACTGGCAGATGGTCAACGCGGTCCAGAGCGGCACCCTCACCCCGCAGGACGCCTCCGCAGTCAAGGTCTACGGCTCCGAGGCGCGCCGGGACGCGTACGCCTGGCTGATGGAGATCGTCGGCGCGGCGGGCGCCCTCAAGGACGGCTCGACGGGCGCGGTCCTGCACGGCGAACTGGAACGCGGCTACCGCAGCGCGGTCATCTTCACCTTCGGCGGCGGCAACAACGAGATCCAGCGCGAGATCATCTCCTGGATCGGCCTGGGCATGCCCCGCGTCCGCCGCTGACCCCCGTGTGACAAGGATTTTTAGTTGGCACTTAAGATTTCTAGTTGGCACCAAGATCAACCTCCTGTCAGAGGTGGCGGTGCATCACTGTCCTGTCGCGGTGGGCCTGTCGGACTCTCACTGCGTTGTGCGCTGAGTGGCAGCGTTTGACCCGTACGTGGGGTTTGATCGCAGTTCCCTGGTCCGGTTAACGCGGCACCTGTCACGGTCGTTTTGGCAGGTACGCGGAGCCGGAGGCGGCGATGGATCTGGGTCTGGTCGGTGTCGAGTGGGCTGACAGTGAGGGCGGCGGACTGCGACAGTCCTGCTGGAGCCGGTATCCCGGGTTCGCTTCGAGTCGGTGTTTGCGGTGCGGCGGTTCACGTCCTACCTGGGCAGCGGCGCCTCACGGGCTGGTATTGGGCGGCAACGACGGGCTCGCTGTGGGGTTCGAGTCGCAACTGGAGCAGGACCGGGCCGCGCTCCTCGATCACGACCGGAGGGTGGTCGGGCTGGCACCGCAGCCGTTCCGGGTGACCATGGCAAGGGGAGAAGCATCGGGTCTTGCTCCGGACTCTTCGCACGGCTGGAGGGCTGCTTGGGTCTGGTCGTCAATATCGGGCAGAGGTGGTCGGAGGACGAGGTGAAGTTCTCGGTGACCGACGCGACGTGTCAGAGGATGTACTGCTGGTGCATGAGCCCGATCCGGCGGAGATGGTCAATGTCCGCTGGCTAGCGACATCTACGCAGCCGGGCTGGCGACATCGCGAAGCGGCCCACGGACGCGTTTGATAGCCCTCAGCCCTGGAGGGTGCCGAGGTAGCAAGAACCCAGTGTCCATCCTGTCTATGCCCGACCAACTGCTCTGGTGCGGTGACCTGTGCTTTGACCTGTCGGAGCCGCTGGGAGACGGTCCTGTGATGGCCGTGGCGGTGAGTCATGGGCCTGGCAGTGAGAGCGGAGGGCCGGTGGAGATCCCAGCCGCCCCGTTCGGCTTTTTCAACCATCCCCAAGATGAAGGTAATCAGCTGTGGCGACTCTGCCTGGCGCTCATGACGACAGGAACAATCCGCTTACCACCAAGGACGGTTGGCGAGAGTTCGTCGATGATGCCCCGTTCTACCCGTCCATGCTCTCGCTGCGAGCCTTCAAGGCTCTGACTGAGGAGAAGCGGCTCGCTTACAACGAGCCCCGGCTGGACTACCACTCCCGGCTCGTGATCGTGGACACCCCGACAGCCCACGACGTGTTCACCACCGGACAGAGCCTGGTTGTCTTGAACCGGCACCGGCTCTCCGGCCGTCGTGGGCTGATCGTCACCGGCAAAGCGGGGACCGGGAAGACGACTGCTATTGCGCAACTCGGCCGTAACTATGAACGCCTGGTCCGCGAGCGACTGGGCCGGGCCGCCGCGAGGCGGCTGCCTGTTGTCTACGTCAGATTGCCGCCCCGTGCTACCCCGAAGATGCTATTCATCGAGTTTGCCCGGTTCCTCGGCCTCAGGTTCGTCAGGGAGGAGCCCCAGACCTCCATCACCAATGCCGTCTGTGACCTGCTGATCAAAATGCGCGTCGAACTCGCTCTCATCGACGATGTCCACAACCTCAACCTCGCGACCCAGGTCGGGGTCGGAGCCTCTGACGAGCTCATGTACCTGTCTGAGCGGATCCCCGCTACCTTCGTTCTAGCTGGCATCGACGTCGCCTCGGGCAGCTTGTTCAGCGGTGCCCGAGGCCAGCAGCCTCACTTCCGGTACACCGTCACCGGCACGAAACCGTGCGCCTATGTCACAACCGCGCAGCGGCAGAACTGGCGGAGCCTGATTGCCTCATTCGAGGACGCGCTGCGACTCCACCGGCACAAGCCCGGGACCCTGGCCGATCTCAACAGCTACCTCCACGAACGCACCGACGGCGTGATCGGCCGCCTCTCCCAACTCGTCCGCGGCGCCGCTCTTGAGGCCATCATCAACGGCAGTGAGGTCATCAACCGCAAGACTCTGGAGATCATCGAGTTCGACTAGACCGCCGTGGGTGTCCGTCGGGAACACCGCCGCACCCGTCCCCGGGGGCAGGATGTTGACCCGGCCTAACCAACTCCGCCATCTGCCCATCGCTCTCAGGCCCATCCAGAACGAGACCACCGGCCCCCTATCTGGGACCCCCTGGCTGTCGCCAACTCAGCTCGCCTGGGCCCTGCCTGCACTCGCCGACTTCGCTAGCCAACACGGTCCTGGCCCGTGGACAGATCGGTTGAAGCACGACTGAAGAGCGCAGTCTCCTCCATGCCAGAAGGTCACGTGAACAGGGAGTGAGTGGTGCGGCCATGCGTTCACTACCGCGCAGCCTCGTTCCTCTGCCCAGTGAGAGCCTGTCGGGCTTCTTGCTTAGGCTGGCTCACCGTCTCGACCAGAGCCCGGGAGAAGTCGCCGTGAGGGTGGGGCTCTGCCGAAAGGCAAACGCGGTATCAGCACGCCACTTGATCATGCTCGATGCTGAATCCCGTGAAAACTTGGCAAGGGCCACCGGCTTGTCTATGGGGGCGGCGGACAGGCTTACATTCCTCCCGTACGTGCACCGCTATCCGCCACTAAAGGATTGCGTAAGCAGGGCGGGTGTTAGTAATTGGACCCCAAGGGGGCCATTTCCGCCTTGGGTGCTAGGGTCGCGAACGCGCTACTGTCCGTATTGCCTGCATGGCGACGGCAGTAAAATTCAAAATGTGCTCGGCGGGGCCTGGGATATCCGGTGGCGATTCGCGGCAGTGTTCGCCTGTCTGCAGCATGAAGTGTTTCTGTCTGATTTCTGTCAGGCGTGTCGCTTACCCGTTCATAGCGGATATCCAGGCCATCCACGTTCCCTAATCGTGGCCCCAAGCGTGCGAGGGCTTCAGCCGATGCAATGTCGTAACAAGGTGATGTGGAGGCGTGGCCAGATTTGCGGAAAGCGCCTTGACATCGGCCCGCTAAGGCTTACTTCGGCTGGCGGGAGGCGCCCGTCGAGTCAGTTGCTTGAACTGCAAGATAAAATTATCCGGTACCTGGACGCTGGAGACCCTGCAATCTCTGCGCGAGAGACTCTCAGTGATCTGCATGTTGCAGCTTCCATCGTTCGCGCGACGTGGCCTGCTGCCGCAACTGTCACGCCTGAACGCGATCCAGCCAGGTTGCTTAATCGTCATATCGAGTGGGAGCAAAACAGGGCGAAGGGGGAGCGTACACCTTCCGAGTCAGGCTATCTCTGGGCGGGGCCTCCCCCAGGCGCGCCAGCCACGGCAGCACTACTCGACATCGCTTCTAGGATGCTGGAATTGCCGACTGCTGCTTTAGGTCAGGCGTTGTCGCTGCTCATGAGTGGAGCGCCTGCACCTTCAAGCCATGGATGGGGCAATTCGTGGAAGCTGGTCCGCCGCGATTGTTCACCAAAGTTTCGCGCGATAATCAAGGAATCAGGCATTAGAGAGCCGCGAGAGAGTGGCGGGTCAACGCGCCACCCGTTGTATCGAGTCTCACTTCTTGCTCCGTCAGCCCGCCGAGCAAAGTATTCACCGGAGGATGTTCCGCAACGGCTTCCAGACGCGTGGATGACTTCCGCCCTAGGTTGCCCACGACGAGCTGCTCTTGCGCACTCCATTCGACGCTCTGCAGCCGTGGTGCTTATCAACGCCGTGACAGGCATGGATATGACTGAATCTGCCAACTATCTTGGCATTCCTTCAATCTGGCATGATGTCAGTACCGGAAAGGGGAAGTTGCTCACCCCTTGGTACTACGCCTATTCGTCGCAAGAACTGCGAGCAATACTTGCCAGTCTGGCATCCTCATTGTCTCAGGCGTCGGGGCGCACAGACTACCGCTCTCGCCGCCTGCGCTACACACAATGGACTCTCGGATTGCCGGATTGGGATCTGATCACCGACCGGGTGCTGACGCGAGAAGCTTCAATTCAGTCTGCCCGAGCATCTCGGATTTCACTGGACGAATCCATGCGCGACATTGCATCCACGTACATCTGGGCACGCCTGACAGGAAGTGAGTGGCGCCTAGCTCCTTCCGTGACCTCACCGGAAACCCAAGGCGAGCGTCTTCTCACCGGGGACCAGCGAGCGATGCTCGGGCTGATCATGCGGCCTACAGGGAGGCGGAGTCGTATCCTCGCGGACACCTTGACCGAGTTCGCAGATTCTTTGGGTGAAGCCGAAGCCACGCGAAGCCTGTTGTGACATCAGCGATTGGGATCGCCATGCGTCTGGAGCCGGCAGCGAACGTTGACGCTGCCTTCCGCAGAACATGCGAACCGTACGACTGGCGAAGAAGCGTGCACGACGGGCGGCGAGCCAACTAGCGGCGCAGCCGCGTCACGTCGAGCCCCCAATGGCTGCATTGCTGGCTGGCGTGGCCACATCGCTGGCGGTAGCAGTGGGCGAACCGGCGCAGAAGGGCCCAGTGGTAGGCGACGTCCCGCACTGAGGTCAGCGCGGGATCCGCGGCCCGCAACTCCGCGTGGACCCGTTCTGGACGGAGCTGACGGAGGTAGGGGGAGACGCCCTCGTAGCGCAGGAAGGCTACCCGGAACCATCCGGCGCGGACCTGTGCCAGGGCGCTGAGGTGTCCTACCTTCTAGGCGGGTTGATCGGGCCATTCGTAGGGTCCTGTCGCCTGGGGGTTCTGGGAGGGGCTACTGAGGTGTCGCCGCTCGTGGCTGAACAGACTTGGCCGCCTGGGACCCCACCGACGACCGGGCCGCTCATTGAGAGGTGCGAGTAGATCGCTGAGTAGGACAACGCCGGCGAGGTCGTCTGCAGAAGATCAGTACGACTGACTCGGGATAAAGATGAATCGCATCTGGGCCGGCATCGATGCCGGCAAGGGCCACCACCACTGCTTCGTCATCGACGCAGAGGGCACCAAGCTGTTATCGAGGCGGGTGGCCAACGACGAGCCCGACCTCCTGCAGCTGATCACCGATGTTCTCGCCCTGGGCGACGAGGTGGTCTGGGCCATCGACCTCGCCGACGGCGGGGCTGCTCTCGTCATCGCGCTCCTGCTCAACCATGACCAGCAGGTGCTCTACATTCCCGGCCGGACCGTGAACCGGGCCACGGCCGGCTACCGCGGCGAGGGCAAGACCGATGCCCGCTTACGCCCACGTCATCGTAGATCAGGCCCGCATGCGCCGCGATCTGCAGCCGATCAGGCCCGGCGACGAAGCCATCATCGAGCTGCGTCTGCTCGCCGGCCGCCGCGCCGACCTGGTCTGTGACGGCACCCGAGCCGTCAACCGCCTCCGTGGTCTCCTGACCGGCATCTTCCCCGCGTTTGAGCGCGCCCTTAACCTGGGCAACCACGGGCCCCTGGTCCTCCTCACCGGCTACCAGACACCAGCGGCCATCCGCCGGCTCGGCGCCAGCCGGCTCGAACAGTGGCTCCGGAACCGGAAGCTCCGCTGGTGCGGAGCTCTGGCCCGCACCGCCATGGAGGCCGCCGAGCGGCAGCACACCAGCGTCGCCGGGGAGAAGACGGTCGCAGCCATGGTGGCCACGCTTGCCCGGGAGGTGATCGCGCTCAACGAGAAGATCAGTGAGATCGACCGGCAGATCGAGGCTTCCTTCCGCGCCCACGAGCAAGCCGCCATCATTGCCAGCATGCCCGGGATCGGTACCCTGCTCGGATCCGAGATACTGGCCGCCATTGGTGGCGACATGGGTCTCTTCGGCAACCCTGATTGCCTGGCGACCTACGCCGGCCTGGCACCGGCTCCCAGGGACTCAGGCAAGGTCAGCGGCAACCGGCACCGGCCGAAGCGATACCACCGACGTCTGCAACGGGCCCTTTTTCTTGCGGCCATGAGCAGCATCACCTGCTGCTCGGAATCCCGTCGGTACTACGACCGCAAACGGGCCGAGGGCAAGAGCCATTCCCAGGCAGTCCTGGCGCTGGCCCGGCGACGGGTCAACGTGCTGTGGGCACTTCTCCGAGATCAGCGGCACTACGAACTCACGCCACCGGCGGCAACCGCCCCATAGGGCTTCTCCTCAATCGCAAACCTGATCGACGAGAGCCGACCTCTCAGACAGGATCCCATCAGCATGGACCGATGACGCTGAGGAGCCCCTGTGATTACGCAAGGAGTACGGGTCACAAGCCGGTGCAGTGTCTGCGGAGGCACCACGACCTGCGATGTCGGACAGTTCTTCGACAACGGCATGCTCTGCTGGGGCACCGAAGGACGATGTGCAGACTGCCTGAACGGGTGGTGCGAGGAAGACAGCGGACCCGTCACACCCGAGAACATTCGACAAGCTCTGCTGCAAGTGCACGGGGCGGCAAGGCTTCGCCTGTCTGGAGAGTTGCTGAGCCTTGCTCCCGCGCTGCAGGCCCTCCGCAAGGCGCGAGAACTGTCCCTGGGTGAAGCACGAGTGCTGGCCACGCAACTTGCCGAGACCGGTCTCATCGGCACGCTCGTCGAGATGGAGATTCTGGCGGTTCACCTTCGGAGACGATCCGTCGCGGTGAGCGTTGAACCAGCGACATAACCCCGTCCGGACAGCACCCGCAACGGCTTGACACTGGCATTGAGAAGTCTCATGGCGAACAGAGGGTCGGGCTGTTACCCCCCAGGACGGTTGGTGTGGCGTCGGGAGGGGTGCTCGCGGCCGAGGAGGGGGCCTGCCGGGGAGCGGTTCTACGAGCTGGCGCACCCTCGGGTATGCGCCAAGCCGTGCCCGGCAGGCTGCAGGAGGTCGTTGGACGTTCACTGGAGGAAGCAGCACCAGCTGGAACCCCAGGTGGTGGTGAGATCGATGGACGAGCGAATGGCACGGCGTACTACCTCTCCATGGCACGCCTCCTCGAGCGCACCAGCTGAACATCGAGAGCCTATTCAACCCGCGGCCCCGATGAACGCTAAGGAGGCTGTCCGCAGATGCCGTCGCGCTACGGGCGGCTCGCAAGCCGCAACCGAAGGGCGGTGTGACCGTCGGAGTTGAACCGTCCTCCCCGCAGTGACGCAGTCCCCACTCGCTGGCCCTGTCTCTTTGGAGGCTGCGGCGCATCCCAAAGAGTGCCGTGTCCCTTATCGGCACTCAAGCCTCGCCGGTGGCCTGCTGCGTGCATCGTTTCTTTGTACGGAACCTTCGAGCTCGCCGCCTGCCCTTATGCGCGTCGGCAACCTCATGAAATGATCGCCGGACCGGTCTGGGTTTGGGAGGTGTGATGGCAGACGGGGGTGAGCAGTACGAAGCATCGGCGTCGGCCCTGGGCTACCTCTTCCAGTTCGCCAAGGCCCTCCACATGTGTATGGAACAGTGGATGAGCGCCGGCCCGGACTGGAGTATTGCCGTCGAGGCTGCTGATGACATCGAGCAGCACGTGGGCTCCATGACTGATCTCCTTCAGCTCAAGCAGCGCGCCGAGGGTGTGCATCTGACCAACACCTCCAAGGACCTCTGGAAGACCCTGAGGATCTGGGCGGAGGCGGCTGCGGCGGGACGCGTTGACCTGGACGAGACGAATCTGTACCTGCTCACCACGGCAGATCTCCCCAGGGGCAGCGTCGGCTCTTTTCTCCAGCACCGGGACACCGGGGACCGCGATGAAGAGCAAGCCCTGACACTGCTTGGCGCTGCGGCCGCGGCCTCGAAGACCACGAGCAAGGACCTGCTGAAATCGTTCGCCGCGCTGACGAGCCTGCCGAAGCCTCTGCAGAAATCACTGCTCGCACGGATCCAGGTCATCGGCGGTACCCAGGACATCGCTGATGTCCGCGCCACCATGCTTCGCATCGCCGCGGTGGCCGCTGGCCACACCGCCGCCAAGTCCTTCCTGAACCGGTTGGAGGGCTGGTTCTACGACCGTGTGATCGAACAGATGCGCACCCCGGGCGGCAGCCCGGTCACAGGCGTCGAGTTCGACGAGGTCTTCACGGGCCTGCAACGGCAGTTCCAGTACGACAACCTGCCGATCGACCGCGACATCACCGTCATGTCTGGGGACGTCAGCGACCAGGCCGACAAGGTCTTCGTCCAGCAGCTGGGCATCATCGGAGTCGGCTCCACCCGGATCGGCTACGCAGTGCGGGACTACGTCCGCGCCTTCGCGCAGCGCTCCCGCTGGCTGAACGAGAACCTGCTGCGCGCCGGTGAGATCGGTGAGTACGAGCGGCGACTGGTGGAGGAGTGGGAGGCCCGCTTCGCGGAGATGGAGGAGGAGCTTGGCTCTGAGGCCACCGAGGAGCAGAAGAAGGCCGAGGCCCGGCTGATCTACGGGTGGGTCGACAAGGAGGCCCGCTTCCAGATCCGCAGTGGATGTGACGAAGTGTTCGTCACCAAGGGCTCGTTCCACATGCTTGCTGACGAGCGCAGAGTTGGATGGCACCCGGACTTCGCCGCCCGGCTGATGCAGCTCCTTGAGCCCGCCGAGGCTCACGGATGAACCTGAGCCGCGAAGAGCGCGCCCTGTACAACCCGGCCTTCACCGCACTGCTGTGCACCCGCGCCGTCCAAGGCCATGAGCAGCAGTACGGCGCCCCCTGCCCCCTGCCCGTAGCCGTCGTCGCCGCGATCATGGCCCTGCAACCCGCCATCAGGGCCGCACTTCCCAGCACGACAAAGCCCGGCCTGATGAAGTGGCTCGATGCACACGAGGACGTACGCATCCTCATGACCCGCAACGCCGCTTCGCTGTCCGCTGTGGTGCGCCCCGGCGTCCTATTCGCCCTCCAGACCGGCGTGCTCCAGGCCACGAACGAGGGGCTCACCCTGGCAGTCGGCCCCGCCACCGCCGCGGTCAAGGCAGCCACCGAACAGACCCTCGCGACCCAGAAGGCAGCCCTGCTTCTCGGGCGTTGGCTGCCCAGCACGGGCAGCCTCAGCACCGTCCTGACCCTCCTCGGAGTCAAACCGTGACGTTCCAGATCCAAGCGGTCACCATCTACGGCAAACAGCCCGGACAGATGCGCACCGTCCCCTTCAAAACAGGGGCCCTCAACATCGTCACAGGCGACTCCCGGCGCGGGAAGAGCGCGCTGCTGACGATCATCGACTACTGCCTCGCCAGCTCCGACTACCCAGTCAAAGCAGGCAAGGTACGCGACTACGTCAGTACCTATGCCGTCACCCTCACCAAGCCCGGCCAGCAGCTCTTCGTCGCACGCCGCGCCCCTGAGGACAAAGCCGTCAGCACCGTGATGTGTGTCCTCACCCAGGCCCCAGGTACCCCGCCTCCAGCCCTTGAGGACCTTCGCTTCACCACGCCCGGGGACGTTGCCAAGGATCTCCTCAGCAGCTTCTGCGGCATCGACAGCACCGTCCGGGTCCCGGCCGTCGGCAAGAACGCGCTCATAGCACCCTCGATCCGCCACGCCCTGTTCTTCTGCTTCCAAGCCCAGAACGAAGTCGCCAACCCGGACGTTCTCTTCCACTCACAAGGCGAAGACTGGCGGCCGAACACCATCCGAGGAGTCCTTCCCTACTTCCTCGGAGCGGTCGACCGCGAGCAGGCCCTCCTCCAGAACAAGCTTCGAAACCTGCGCCGCGACCTGGCCGACAACGAAGCCGTGATCGCCGTCTCCGCGGACCTCACCCCCGCCAGCGGCCAGGCCCAAGCACTGCTGAGCGAAGCAGTCGAAGTCGGCCTCCTGCCCCCACAGACCGGCGAACTGACCGCAGATCTCATCCTCCGGCACCTCCGCAACGCCATGGTGCACGGCGAACTGCGGCCCAACCTGCCAGACACCGACCCCCTTGCCGCCCTCAACACGCGCCGGACCGAGCTGCGCCGGCTCTTCTCGCAGAGCCGCGCACAGATCGCGGACCTGAAGATGGCCCTGGCCGAGAACAACGAGTTCAACGACCAGGCCATCGAGCAGCGCGCCCGCCTCACCTCCCTCGGCCTCCTCAACCGAGACGAAGACGCCTCCGGCCACAACCGCTGCCCGGTCTGCGACAGCACCGTCCCCTCTGCCAACGACACCATCGCTGGCCTCACACGGGACCTTGCCCACCTCGACAGCGATCTGCAGGCCATCGGAAGCGACACCCCCGCCATCCGGCGGCTGCTCGTCCACCACGAAAGCCGGCTACAAGAACTGCGCTCCGAGCTCGCCCGCAACCAGGACCAGATCCAAGAACTCACCACGGCGATGCGCACCATCCAGCAAGAGCCCGACGACCTGCGCCGATCCGCCATCGTCCAAGGACGCATCAGCCTCTACCTCGACACGGCCGCCCAGCACACAGCCGCGCCACGAGTCCTGGACCGCCGTGAGGAACTGCGTGAGCAGATCGCCCAGCTGGAGGGGCAGCTCAGCGGAAGCACTCAAGACGAGCGCCTCACCAGCTTCCTGTCCTTGATCAACCAGGAGATCAAAGAGAAGGCTCAAGCCCTCGACCTCGACTTCGCCGACTCGCCCATCCGCCTGGACACCATCCGGCTCACGGTGGTCGCCGACACCCTCGACGGCCCGGTCCAGCTCAAGAACATGGGCAGCGCCGAAAACCACCTGGGCTACCACGTCTCCACCCTCCTGAGCCTCCACGAGTGGTTCACCAGACACCAGAGCCCCGTACCCCGCGTACTGCTTCTCGACCAGCCCTCGCAGGTCTACTTCCCCGCAGAGGCGACAGGGGAGGAAGACCTCCAGACCAACGACCGCACGCATCTGCTGAACATCTTCGAGACCCTTCACCGGACCCTGCAGCAGCTCGACGGAAGAATGCAGATCATCGTCATGGAGCACGCCGACCTGGACGATCCCGCCTTCAGCCAGCACGTCGTCGAGCGCTGGCGCTACGGCAACGACTCAGCGCTCGTGCCCTCCTCGTGGATGGACCCAGCGGAATCCTGAACAGGAATAGCCAGACGCGGCGCTTGCTGAGGACACCCTGCTTGTCACGGTCGCCAGCAAGCAGCCGACAGAGTACGGCCACGTTCAACTTCGACAGGTAACTGCACAAGACGGCGAGCGCCGGGGGATAACACCGCCGCCCGACACGACCACGTCCTGGCCCACCTGCGCGCCGCCGGCCTCGGGGCGCTGGCGGACCTCGGCTTCCGCGGCCTGGACAACGGCGTACTCGACCCCGTGATCGTCACCGGCTTCCACACCAGTCGCACTCACAAACTCACCCCCGGCGAGAAGACCGCCAACCGCGTTCTCGCCCTCGTCGAACACGGCTTCGCTCATCTCGAGAACTGGCGGATCCTCACCAAGCTCCGCCCTGACCCCGCCCGCGCCACCCACTTCCTGCGCGCCCTGCTCGTCCTGACGAACCTCGAAGTCAACCGCTGAGACAACGTCCAGCCCTGTCATGTACCCAGCCTGCGTGTAATGGGAGGTTGGAGGACCTGCGCCACTCGGGCGGCAAGCCCTCCAACTGCTGCAGAGAGGATCGATCACGACCTCGGACCACGACATGCTGTGGAGTCGCTGCGCGCACTTGGGTCGCGTCCTGCTGCCACTGCTGGACCAGGAGCTATGGCGTCAGGATCGCCGCCGAGAGCGGCTGCTCTCTTGGGGCATTGACGTGGCGGTTGGGGAACGACCCATGGAGGTCTTCGCGTCCTTGGCCGCTCACGCTGTCGCGATGGACACTTCCTCGTGGCTTTAGGCCGTGTATCGAAAGTGGATCAAGGTGATGGGGTGGCCGTGCTTCGGGGCTAGGCTCACCGGTCTGGTGTCGATCTGAGGAGACGGACCAGTTGGCTGCTGTGGTGCTCGTTCACGGCCTGTATCACCTTCCCGAGCACTTTGCGGTGTTGGCGGAACGGTTGCGGACCGACGGAACCGAGGTTGCTGTGCCCGAGCTCCACCGCGGATCGTTGGCTGCTGACACTGCCGCCGTCCAGGGCGTCATCGATGCGTTGCCCGAGCCCCCGGTCGTCCTCGGCCATTCCTACGGAGGATCGGTGATCACAGGGGTCCGCGGAGCGTCACACCTGGTCTACCTGGCAGCGTTCGTGCTCGACGCCGACGAGAGCGCGGCCAGTCTGGGCGGTGCGTCCCAACAGCTCAAGGACGCCATCGTCGCCGAGCCGGACGGCTCGACCACCCTGCACCCCGGGCTGGCCATCGGCACCCTCTACGGCGACTGCCCTGGCCCCCTCGCCGCGCGGGCGGTCGGCCTGCTGCGTTCGCAAGCCCCGGGCTGCGGACGAGGAGTCCCCCAGCACCACAGCTGGAAGGAAACGCCCTCCACCTACGTCGTGTGCGCTCAGGACCGGGCCATCGACCCCGGTCTCCAGCGAACCATGGCCTCGCGCTGCACCGACATGCGCGAATGGCAGACAGGCCACTCCCCGTTTGTGGGGCAGCCTGACCTCATCGTGGAACTCCTTCGAGGACTGCTCCCCACCCGCATCGCGCCACGGCCAGACCAGGAAGTCACAACCACTCGTTGATCGCTGCAATCAAAACCGTCGCTTCGTATCGGACCGCGAGCTTGTCGTACCTGGTGGCGACGGCACGGTGCCTCTTGAGACGGTTGATCCCGCACTCGACCGCGTGGCGCTCTCGGTAGTCGACCGGGTCGAAGCGCGGTGGCCGGCCACCCTGGGAGCCGAGCTTCTGACGGTTGCGTGCCTGGTCGGCCTTGTTGGGAATGGTGCAGGGGATCCCGCGGCGGCGCAGGTAGGCGCGGTTCTTGCGGGAGGCGTACGCCTTGTCAGCCCGCACCCGATCAGGGCGGACACGCGGCCGGCCCGGTCCGATGCGGGGCACGCGGACCTTTGCCAGCACGGGTTCGAACTGCGGCGAGCCCCCGCGCTGTCCTGCCGTGACCACGATCGACATGGGCTTTTGGCCCTGCTCGACGGCCAGGTGGAGCTTGGTGGTGAACCCGCCACGCGACCTTCCCAGTCCGTGATCAGGGGGTTCGGTGAAGATGCCGCCAGGTGGTTCCTTCTGCAGGTTGCCTTGCTTGCGCGCCCCGCCTGCGTGCTGATGCGCGCGGCAGACCGTGGAGTCGACACTCAGCTCCCACGTGATCGCACCCCTCGCATCGGCCAGTGACTGGAGTCGGGTGAGGAGCCGGTGCCAGGTGCTGTTGCGCTGCCACCGGCGAAACAGGTCGTAGACCCGGTTCCACGGTCCGTACTCGACCGGCACGTCTCGCCATGGAACACCGGTCCGGACCCGGAACCGTATGCCGTCGATCAGCTGACGCCGAGGCCAGGCGGGCGGTCGCCCTGCCTTGGCCTTCGGCAACAACGGCTCCAGCAACGCCCACTGCTCATCCGTGAGATCTCCCCGCCCCATGACCACGATCATTCATCGCGCAAGATCCATTTTCGATACACGACCTAACGGTGCACTTGGCCCCACCAACCCGGCCCTTGGACCGAAGAGTCCGTTCGATTTCGGCTTGGCGTCGCTCCATACGCGGCTGTTGGCCCTGGTGAGCGGTGGAGCCGCCTCGAGCCGGAACCACGTGAGCCCGTTTTGGGTGGAGCCGACGGAAGCCGGAGCACTGAGGCCGCCGCAGAGTGTTGAAGCCATCCTTGTCCGCTTCAGAGTTCGAGACCCTGTCCCTCAGCGCCGTGGCCGACGCGGCGACCGGCAAGTAAGACTTCGAACTACTTGCTGGCCTCCCAGATACCTTCGCCGACGACCGCGACGACGTTGCAGTTAAGGTTTTCCGCTTGTACGCCTGTAAGGGCGGTCAGACCAGTCTCCAGCTCTTTCGTCTGGGCACGGAAGTGCGTCATATGCTGGCCGTCCCCACCGCCCGCGGGCCGGTGCCGTCCACCCGCGTGCGGAGACATCTTCGGCCGGACGGACGAGGCCCACCTGCCGCTGTGAGCACCGGGTCTGATTGCCGCCGAAAACATAGCTTGACGGATAATCTAGTACGTAGACTGGCGCCGACACCATCGTGAGCATCCAGAGAACCGGTCATACCAGCCCTTCGAACTGCGGTTTCAACTTGGTGGAGGCTCAAGCCGTTACGCCGGTTGACAGGCCTGACTCGCGCTACAGGAAGACGCTCAGATGATGGGGGGCCTGCCGGCCTTCGTGAGGCGCAACACCGTGCGCCAGCTCATAGGGCGACGCTGCTGGCGGCGTCGGCCGGCCCATCCCTCGCGTAGACCTTTGAGTGATTCGCGGCCACCGCCGCTCCGGGAGCGCAGGGCGGTGACGGCGATCCAGAGGCCAAGATAAAGGGGGATCAATGGGCGGGGCAGGTTTCGGTATGCGACCCACACTCGATTCCTGGCTGCCAAGTGGTAGAAGCGAGCGTGGCGAGCGGGACTGGTGATCGGATGATGCATTCGGATACCAGCGGCATACCATCCGTTGCATCCAAGTGACCAGAGTTTCCATGCCAGGTCAATGCCTTCGTGGTACAGGAAGAATTCACCGGCCCAGCCTCCCACTGCATCAAATTCCTTCCGGCGCACCATGACAACACCTTCCGTCATGGTCGTGATGGTCCCTGGCTTCGCCGGTTCGGATGCGCGAAGGCGCGGCACCCAGCGGCGGGGTGTCGTTTCGTCGTCTGGGCCGGTCAGGCGGGGCTGGATGTAGGCAGCTTCCGGGTGTGCACGGGCCTCGGCGACGAGCCCGATCAGGACGTCGTCGGTGGGGAAGATCGCGTCGTTGTCGAGGAAGAAAATGAACTCTGCGGGCGGTCCTGGCTCTTTGAAGAGCTTGGCTCCAACGTTTCGGCCCTCGGGGATACCGAGATTTTCTGGAAGGCTGATCTGCAGTGCCCCCTGGGGAACGATGTCCGGGATGCAGCCGTTCCCGACAACGCCGATGGTGAGGTCTACACCCTTTTGAGCCATGAGGGAATCGAGGGCTTTGGATTCTTCCTCGGGGCGGTCGTTCATGGTGAGGATGACGACGTCCACGCTGGGCTTGCGCATGGCGTTCCTTCGTGCTGGGGGGGGGGCAGCGAGGTGGGTTGTATGGGCTGGGGTCTTGTGCGTTGAGGTGCTCAACGATGAGGGCGGTCAGGGTTTTGGCGAGTTCGGGTGGGCGATCCCGGAGAGGGAGCGGTTGTCGACGATGGGCCGCTGCCGGTGGGAGGCCATGTGCCGCATGGCATTGTCGAGGTGCTGCGTGAAATCGCCGAAGCATTCCGGGCTGTGGCCGAGGCTTCCGTCTGACATGCAGGCCGGTTCCGTGCAACCGCCGGCCCGCCTCCAGGCGATGCGGTCGGCGTGCTCTGCCATGACCTATCGTCAGCGGTGCGGTGGCCCCGTACAGCGTGGGTGGAAGGAGCACGTATGCGGGTGCGACGCGGCGACGGAGACGGCGTAGGCGAAGGCCCTCTGTAGGTTGACCTGTGAGGGAACTCCCGGCCCTGCTCGACTGGAGGCCGAACACCTCGCGATTGACGCAGCGACGGGCCCCGCTTCCCTCCTCGGGTCCGCTCCAGTCACACCTCTTAGCGTCGCGTCAAGGCCGCGTCTTCCGTGCGGACCAGCTGAGACTGGGCCCAACGTGCGACGCGCACTGCGCATTCGCGGTCTGACTCGTCGGGTCGCTTACCGTCCAGCACCACCGACCTGTACTCGTCCACTGTGATGCCGCACTGCGGCGTCTGTTCCAGTCGGCGAAGGATCCACTTCCGCGCTCGGCAGAGGTCGCCGGCGAGCAAGAGACTCTGGTCTACGACCTGCTCGGCGGCTAGGAGGGCGGCCATCCTGGCGCCGAGGATGTCGCCCGCCTCGAGCTGGCCGGCCACGTCTGTGAGCCTGCTCTCGATCCGTGCCTTGAGATAGCGCGCGAGCGCCCGGTTGTAGGATGAGTTCGCGATCAGCTGCTTCATGTTTTCGATGAAGGCCGGGTTCTTG
Organism: Streptomyces sp. NPDC059917; assembly: GCF_042730635.1. Classification (NCBI taxonomy): domain Bacteria; kingdom Bacillati; phylum Actinomycetota; class Actinomycetes; order Kitasatosporales; family Streptomycetaceae; genus Streptomyces; species Streptomyces sp. NPDC059917. Next base: position 54,785 of record NZ_JBHWLC010000006.1, on the reverse strand, counting down.
AGCGGGGTCGCGATGGAGATCCGATAGATGAGGTCCTCGATCCACAAACCGGGATTTCCGAATTCCGGCTCGGTGTCGCCCAGGAACGGCTTGAGTACCTTGGGGAGGGTGTCGGTCGGCCAGACCTGGAGGTCGACGAGGGATTCCTCGTATTGACCCATCCAGTTGACCCAGCGGATTCCGCTGGTGGCGTCCTCCCCGGGCCAGGTCTCCATCGTCTCGTCCACCGGAAGGTCGAGCTCGCGGTCGGAGAAGACAAAGAGGTCGATGTCGCTGTAGCTGTTGCCCCAGCCCGCAGCGATCGAGCCTGTCATGCACACCGCGTCTGCTTCGGCGAGGCTAGGGAAGCGCTGGAGGACCGCGTCGAACGCCAGATTGGGCGGATTCGGGGTGGAGGGCTGGGTGACGATGACTTCGATTGTCGGGTTGAACATGTTCATCCGTCCTGGATTGTTGCGCCTGTTGACCGGAGCCACTAGCGGAGATACTCGACGAGTCTGAGATCGAGCAGTTTCTCGCAAAGGGCGAGGACGGGTGCCCGAACTTCTTCTTCCGAGAGGCCGGACGACGCCGCCAAATCCTCGTGTATCTGCGTGACAGTGCGGGTTCCGTCAATCAGGCGCCATACAGCACGCGCATCGCTGTCCAGCACATAGCGTCCGATGAAAGTTTCGAGGAGCAGGCCCCCCTCCGAATGCTCGGACATGTCGGCGACCTGGTCGGACACTCGGGTTGTGACGTCCATCCGACGGACAAGAACTGCTAACTCGACGGGGCTCATGACGTTGCCTCTCGTGCTAGTGCAATGTGGTGAACGCCCCCTGAGTGCGAGCCTCACCACGCGGCGAAACGGCAGATCGGTCGCGACAATATCATTTGGGTGATCGCAGCGACCATGCAGGAGTCTCAATGTCACCTTTCATGGCGCCTGGCCCTTTCAAGGTAGTTGTTTGTAGTTTGAGCTTGTCTCGCATGGTTTGAGGCTGATGCGGCATGATGCCGTGTCATGGGTGTTAGGTTGTCGCAGCGGTTGTGTCCCTGACGAACTCTGGTGGCTCGTCGCGTTGTTGCTGCCTTTGCGTGCTTCCCGTCCGCCGGGTGGAGGTACGGCCCTGGTTGATGAGCGGGCGGTGTTCACGGCCATGGTGTACGTGCTGACCAGCGGGTGTACCTGGCGACACCTGCCGAGGACGTTCGGTGTCTCGCCGACGACAGCGCACCCGCCTGTTCTCCGCATGGACCAGGTACGGGTTGTGGCGGGCGGCTGCACTCCCTCAGCGCTCGTAGGCGCCGCCTCCATCCGTCGAAAAGGAGGCATCGCTGACCGGGGGCAATCCGGTCGACTGGGGCAAGCAGGGCAGCAAGTTGCACATCCCGTCCGATGCGCAGGGGTTACCGCTCACGCTCGGTGTCTCCGGCGGGAACGTCCACGACAGCCAGGCGCTGTTGCCGCTGGTCCGCGGCGTACCCGCCATCCGCTCCTGGCGCGGCCCCTGCAGACGCCCGTCCAGGCAGGCTCCGTGCCGGTGAGGCGTACCACTACCCGAAGGGTGAGCGCACTTGGTGTACCGGCTGCACATCTACCACGGCCGCAAGGGCGAGCCCAAGACCTGCGCCTGGCACGAGTACCGCGATCTCATCGTCATCATTCGCCAGCAGCTGAACGCCCCTCGGGTGTGGTGCTGGGCGACCGGAGCGTTCATCTGGCGCAGGAGTTACGGGACTTCACCGTCGAGCACAAGGAGTGACTGCGGGTGTTCCAGATGCCTGCCTATGCTCCCGAGCCCAACACCGCTGGAGGCGTCTGGGCCACTGCTCCAGCGTGGCCAGTCTCGTGGCCACCGACCTGTACGGCCTCATCTGGATCAGCCAGCGCAAGCGCAATAAGGTCCAGTACCGGCCCCGCCTCCGCGATGGCCGCCTTGCCGAGACCGGCCTGATCATCGGACCCTGGTGATCGCATCGACAGGCTCTACGAGTTCAGCCTGAGTACCACGGCGACATGACAGGATGAGCACATGGCAATATCCAAAGCAGTTCCACCGATCGCCGTAATCGGTATGGCCGCCCGGTTTCCCGGCGCAGACGATGTCGAACAATATTGGACGAACTTAGTCGAAGCTGTCGAGAGCATCCATCGCGGCCCGGAAGCCGTGGAGGGGCCCGATCTGCAGTCCGGCCATGAACGATTCGTTCGAGCCGTGGCAAAGGTGGGCGACGTCGAACTTTTCGACGCGGAATACTTTCGTATACCTCCGGCCGAGGCCGCCTTGATGGACCCGCAGCATCGCGTCTTGCTCGAAGTGGCCGTGGCCGCCATGCAGGACGCTGGCTACCACGGTGCGCACGACGCGGTCGTCGGTGTCTTCGTCGGATGCGGCGAGAACTACTATCTCCGCGACTTCGTCACACCCCACGAACAGCATGCGGTACCGGCTCCCGATAACCCGCGCACGTTAGCCAACGGAACCGACACTCGCGTCCTGACAGCGAACGAGAAGGACTTCCTCGCCTCGCGGATAGCCTTCAAACTGGGACTTGATGGTCCGAGCATCACGGTCCAGTCCGCGTGCTCAACGAGTCTCAGCGCCGTCGCCCTGGCCTGTTCGGCCCTTGCAGCGGGCGATTGCGACATCGCTCTGGCCGGCGGTGTCAGCTTGCTGATGCCGGACATGGACGGCTACGTGTATGCGCCCGGCGGGATCTTCTCCCGCGACGGCCGCTGCCGCTCCTTCGATGCTGAGGCCTCGGGAACGGTCCCGGGATCGGGCGCGGCTTTGGTGGTGCTCAGGCGCGATGACGACGCGAAGGTGGCGCACGACCGGAGACGTGGCGTCATTCGCGGGTGGGCCGTCAACAACGACGGTGGCTCGGGGGCGGGGTTCACCGCCCCGAGCGCGTCGGGCCAGCAGGCTGTCATCCAGGCCGCGTTGACGCGGGCCGGCATCTCTCCGGACGAAGTCGGGTACATCGAGACCCACGGCACGGCGACCCCGATCGGGGATCCGGTGGAGCTCGAGGCATTGCGGCGGGTCTTCGAGACCGGCAAACGGGCCCATCAGCCGTGTGTGCTTGGCGCGGTCAAGACCAACATCGGCCACGCCGACGCCGCAGCCGGCATCGCGGGCCTGATCAAGGCTGTGTTGGCCGTCGAGCGAGGGACAATCCCGGCGACGCTGCACTTCCGGGCGCCGAACGCCGCGATCGACCTGCCGGGCTCCCCCTTCGCCCTAAGCTCCGAGACCCTGCCTTGGCCGGGCGGCGGGCCGCGGATTGCTGGCGTCAGCGCCTTCGGCCTCGGAGGCAACAACGCCCACGTCTTAGTCCAGGAGCCGGCTGCCCTGCCGACCGGCGGGTCGGAGCGTCCGCGCCAGGTGGTCGGGCTGTCGGCGCGCTCCGAGGCCGAGCTGCAGCAGCTGCGGTCGGCTCTCGCGGCCCGGATTCAGGGGCAGCCTTCGTTCACCGCCGCCGACCTGGCAGACGCCGCATTCACTCTGGCCGTCGGGCGCCCACAGTTCGAATATCGGTGGGCGACCTGTGTCTCGGACTCCACGGCTCTCGTCGCGGAGCTGAATGCTCCGGCCGAGCCCGCGCGGCCTGCTCTCCGTTGGTCGTTGAGCATCCACGGCACTCATGAGCAGCAGGCCGAGATGGGCCGACGCCTGTTGGCGGAGGAGCCTCTGTTCCGCACGGCGCTCGCCGAGCTGATCGGTGAGCCAGAGCTCGACCACCTGCCGGTGTTGCAGGCCGCAGCCGTATCGGCGTTGACTGCAGCACAGCTGCTCAAGCGGCTCGGTATGAGCTTCGGCCGCATCGACGCGCCGCAGTGGATGGGCCCCGCGGTGGACTGGCTGAGCGGTGGCGGTGATCCCGGGACCCTGAATCAGGCCCTGGACGCCTGTATGGCACATCACGACACGGGCGTGGCCCGTGAGGGCACGGGCTGCCTTCTCATCGGTCCGGAGTTCGAAGTAGCCGCAGCAGCCGGTCGGGCCTGGGCGCACGGGGCACGGATCGACTGGCGCCGGTATTTCGCGGCGGAATCGCGCGGCCGGATCCCGCTCCCGACCTATCCGTTCAATCGCCGTAGGTACTGGCTTCCGCGCGTGGTCCGCGAACTGCCCGAACCGAGGCAGGAGACGGTGGGCCCGGCTGCCGGGGTCGGAGCCGACGACGTGTTCGGCGCCATCGAGACGGTCTGGCGAAGCGTTCTGGGACTGGATGCCGTCGATCGTGACGCGCACTTCATCCACGACCTCGCCGGCGATTCCATGTACGCCGTGGAGATCGGTGCCCGGCTCACCGAGATCTTCCAGCTCGACCTGCCGCTCGACCTGCCATTCATCGCGCCCACGGTCGCGAGCTCAGCGCAGTACGTGGAGGAAGCGCTCGTGGGCGCGACGGCTGGCGACCGAGAGCAGGTCCGCTGATGAGCGCGCCTGTCACGCGTCTAGGTCTGCAGTTCGCCGGCTACTCGTTCCCCGGCGTCCCCGACGCCGGGATCTTCACCCGAGTCGCCGAGGTGGCGGTGGCGGCGGAGAACTCCGGCTTCGACAGCTTATGGACGATGGACCACCTCCAGCAGATCGACGCTGTGGGGGATCGTGAAGAGCCAATTCTGGAGGCGTATACGACGCTGGCAGCGCTGGCCGCCGTAACGAGATCAGCGAAGCTCGGCGTACTCGTCACGGCTTGCGGGTTCCGTAATCCGGCGCTGCTCGCGAAGATGGTCACCTCGATCGACGTCATCAGCGGTGGCCGCGCCATCCTCGGCATCGGAGGCGGATGGCACGAGGAGGAGTACCACGCCTACGGCATGCCTTTCCCATCGACGCGCGACCGTATGCAGCAGCTCGCCGAAGCGGTTCAGATCTGCCGCGCAATGTTTACCGAGTGCGCACCGGAGTTTGCGGGTCGGCATCATCGGATAGCGCAGCCGCTGAACAGCCCGAGTCCGATCAGCAGATCGGGTCCGCCCATCCTTATCGGGGGAGGCGGCGAACGGGTGCTGATCCCCACGGTCGCGAAGTTCGGCGACGCATGTAACTTCTTCGGCGCGCCGGCCACCGTGCGACACAAGATCGAGGTGCTCACTCGCGCCTGCGAGTCGGTGGGGCGCGACCCGGACGAGATCACGAAGACCTGGCTGGGGCACGTACTCATCTCGGACAACGAGCAGGAGCTGCAGATCGCCGTCGATCGACTCGCGCGGTTGTACCACCTGTCTCCTCGCGCCACCCGCGGCTTCGCGCTCTGCGGAACCGAAGCCGACGTGCTGGAACAGCTGGCGAATTATCGGTCCGTCGGTGTGGATGGCGTGATCGTAACTGTCCTCGACTCGGGAGACGTCGACTACGTTCGACGCGTCGGTGAGACTCTGCGAAAGGGCTTCGATGACTGAGTCTGCACACTCTGCACACTCTGCGCACATCGACCTCAGCGGCCCGGCGAACGAGGTCGTGGGCGCCGTCTGGGCGGAAGTGCTCGGGGAGGGCACGGTCGACCGGGAAGTCGGCTTCTTCGACCTCGGCGGCTCGTCGATGCACGTCCTTCAGGTTGTGGAGCGGCTCCGCGTCCGCTGGCCGGGTCTTAGGTCCGTCGATCTCTTCCTGTATCCGACAGTGAACAGCCTTGCGGAGTTCCTCGAGGGCAAACCTGCGGTGTGACAGCCTGACGTAGACATTGTCCGCTGATCGTCAGCGAAGCTCCCGCGGAGTCCGTGGGAGCTTCGCTGTTCACGACTCTGCGGCCGCCAACCGTGCCCGATCGACCTTGCCCGACGGTGTCAGCGGAAGCCGGTCGCAGAACCTAACCATTCCTGGCACCTCATGCGCAGGGAGCCTGGTGCGAAGATGCGACCGGAGGGATGTGCGCAGCTCTGAGTCGGACGCGTCGCCGCGTGATAGCGCGACGACGTACGCGACGAGCACCTCGTGTCCCGCCGGGCCGCGCTTGACGACGCAGGCTCCGTCAGTGACGTAGGCGGGTTCGCGAAGCGCCGCCTCCACCTCAGCGAGCTCGATCCGGTGCCCACGGACCTTGACTTGCTCGTCGATGCGGCCCACGTAATAGAGGAACCCCTCCTCGTCAGCGTACGCGCTGTCGCCGGAACGGTAGTACCGCACGCCATCGCGGGTCGTGAAGCGCTCCGCCGTCAACTCGGGACGACGCCAGTACCCGTATGCGAGCGACTCGCCCGCGACAAGGATCTCTCCCACGCAGAGTGGCGGCACCCGGCGCAGATCCTCGTCGGCGATCACCACGTCGAGGTGCGGCAGCGGTTTGCCGATCGGGGTGAACCCATCGCGGCGTCGGGCCGGGACCGTGAGAGGGGCAAAGGTCACGTGGACGGTGGTCTCGGTGATCCCGTACATGTTGACCATCGAGGCGGCTGGCGCGACACCGGCCTCAGCCCAACGGTTGATCGCCTCCACCTTGATCGCTTCTCCGCCGAAGACGACGTACCGCAGACGCGGGAACTCGACGGCGCCTGAAACCGCGTACTCGGCCAGCACGCTGAACACGCTCGGCACGAGGTTGAGGATCGTGACGCCCTGCTCAGTCAACAGCGATGAGAACGCCGCGGGCTCGATGGCTGTCTCCAGGTCCACCACGATGAGCCGACCGCCACTGAGGAGGCAGCCCCACATCTCCCAGACGCTGAAATCGAAACTGTAGGAGTGGAAGAGCGTCCACACGTCGCGGTGGTCGATGTCGAGGAGCGCAAAACAGGAGCGTAGAAGGGAGAGCACGTGGGCTTGCCCGACGACGACGCCCTTCGGCTGCCCCGTGGAGCCCGAGGTGTAAAGGATGTACGCCGTTCCGGGTGGGGCGGGGGCTGCCTCGGTCAGCTCGACGTGGCGCACGGCGAAATCGTCGCCTTGGTCTTCGATGACCATCGTTGCCGCCGAGTCACCGAGGACATACTCCTGGCGGGATGGGGGATAGGCGGGGTCGACTGGGACGAACGCTGCTCCGACCTCGAGCACCGCGCCGATCGCCACGATCTGGCGCCAACCGCGGGCCAGGCGGAGCGCGATGACCGACCCGGGGCCGGCACCGGACGAGCGGAGCGTGCCCGCGAGCCGCTCGATGGCGGCCCATAACTCGGCGTATGTCAACCGGTGGTCGCCATGGGTGACCGCGACCGCGGTCGGTGTGAACCGGGCCCACTCTGCAAGTGCTTCGGTGAGCGTGGCCGTCCGGGAGAGAATCGTGAGCCGCGCTGTCTCGGCCGACTCGGACTGCGTGGCCGCCGGGCTACCGAGGTGCATCCACGACCTTTCCCTCGACCGCCGTCACCAGGTCGGCGAAGCGCGGGTTCTTCAGCACGTCCATGGCACGCAGGGGGATGTCCGCACTCTGTGCAAGCGAGGTCATCCGGGCCGCGGCGAGCGAGTCGCCGCCCAGGTCGAAAAAGTCGTCCGTGCCGCCGACCTGCGGCACGCCTAGGACTGCGATCCAAATGGACTGTAACTCGTGGCGTATGCGGTTCTGAGTCATCGTCAGGATCCAATCGTGCTACTCGCCGTGTGCGAACAGGAATGACAGGGGAGAGGCCGACTCCCCGAACGGGAATCGACCACCTCGAGGCCCCGGGGCTCGGGGCCGCTCTGATGGGGGCGGAGAGGATCGCCTACTGGCGACCTCGATGACGGCGTGCTGAACGCTCACATCCCGCAAGCCTTCGAGCACCGAGAGCTCGTATCCTTCGACGTCGGCCTTTGGGAGGCCATTCCCAGCCACTTCGGCCTGCGCGCCGGTCTCGGCGACCGGAAATGTTCGGACCAGCCGGTGCTGGGGATCGAACCACGAGCGCAGAACGTCGTCGCGATGCCTCATGACCTCGGTGTCGTCTCCCAATTGCGGTTCGGCGAACTGCGGGACCAAGACGAAGTCTTCGGCCGGATTCCGCCGGTGTGCTGCCACATCGAGCCGGTGGCCAGGCCGCCGCATGCGAGGTGCGATGCCTGTAAAGCCCCGAACATGATCCGCTATGATCCCGCAAACTTGCAAGATTCCGCTCCATTGAGGAACCGTGATGCCAATGAACAAGGGCATGGGCGAAGCAGATTTAAGTAAGTCGGGCGACCCTGACGTAATCGTCGCGAATCATGACAGTCCCGACACTCTTGGCGATGTCGATCCCAGCGTTCCGCCGGCGCGCGCCGGAGACCCGGACGGTGCAGATCAGCAAGTATTCAGCGCCGGATTTCAAGGCGTAGTCACCCGCCTGGCGATAGCATTAACCCCACCCACTCCCGCTCTGCGCACGTACGCACTCGCGAGTCTCGTGACGTCACTCGGCACCGGTCTCTACACGACCGGCGCGATTGTCTTCTTTGTTCGGTCCCTACATCTCAGTGCGGGTTTCGTCGGCGCGAGCCTCACGGTCGCGGCAGCCGTGGGCCTTCTCTCCTCCCTGCCTGCAGGGCGGTTCGTGGACCGCCGGTCCCGGTCCGCAAAGCAGGCACTGGTCTTCCTCTTCGGCGTGCAGGCGGTCTTCTTCGCGCTGTTCCCCCTCGTCCGCGGCCAGGTCGCATTCGTCGCGGTCATCGTGGGCATTGCGCTGGCCCAAAACGCCGCGATACCGGTCCGTGGGGTGCTGCTGTCCGATCTTGCGGGGGGCCGCTCGCGCGTTGTCGCAGCAGCGGCCTACAACCGCATGATCCTCAACGTCGGCATGAGTGTCGGCGCGCTCCTCGCGGCTGTGGCCCTGGCGGCCGACAGCCAGCTCGCCTACAACATGCTGCTTTGGGGAAACGCGGCATCGTTGGTGGGTGCCGGCGCACTCCTGAGCCGCGTCCGCGTGCCCCCTCTGGCCAAGGCGGCGGCCCCGGAAGCGGAGGCCGAGTCGGTACCAGATGCGAATGCGGAGGTAGAGGTCGCAGAATCCCGGCATCCGCTGCGCCAGCCGCGATTCGCCGCGGCCTCCGTCATCTGCGGCACCCTCTACCTCAGCGCCGCTATCCTCGATGTCGCCCTGCCGCTCCAGGTCGCCCTGCACTCGCAGGCGCCGCGCTGGATCATTTCGGTCCTGTTGATGATTAACACGGTGTTGGCCGTGACTTTGCAGGTGCGCGTGAGCAGGGGATCCGAGACGGTGAGCGGCGCGGCCCAGGCCAACCGTCTCGCCGGCATCGCGCTCTTCGTCTGCTGTCTGCTCTTCCCGCTGGTGCCACATCTCCCGGCGGCCGTCGCGATCGTGGTGCTGATCGTGGTCACACTCCTGCTGACAGCAGGGGAGCTCTACAGCTCGGCCGGTTCCTGGGGCCTGTCCTACGGGCTTGCGCCCCCGGCCGAACAGGGCAAGTACCTCGCCAGCTTTGGGTTGCTGAGCCAGTCCGTCGTGATCCTGGGTCCGCTCCTGGCCTCGGCCGTCGTCGTCGCCGGACTGCCCGGCTGGGTCGTGCTCGGGGCCGTATTCCTCGGCAGCGGCCTCGTTTCCCCCGTCATTTTGAGGCAGAAATGACCCCGCGGCTGCTCTGCTTCTACGCCTACGGATCGGCCAGGCCGTGGGACATCGTCCGGGCCGTCGAGCCCATCGCCGACCTGGTCGTCGTGATCAGCTCGGATGACCGGCACGCGCAGCAGGGCAGACACATCTTCGAGACGCTCGACGTACCGGTCTTCGACACCCCCGAGGCGGCCAGGGCGGAGTTCGGCACGATCGATGGCATCGTCACCTATAGCGAGCTCTGCGTCGTGGCAGCCGCAGACACCGCAGAGCGGTGGGGGCTTCCCGGCATGCCGCGCCGGACCGCCGAAGCGCTCAGGTCGAAGCTGGCGCAGCGGGAGAGACTGGCCGGCGCGGGATGCGATGATGTGCCGTTCCTCGCCGCCGCGACGGCCGACGAGGTCCGCTCGGCGGTCAGCCGCCTCGGCATGCCCGTCGTGGTCAAACCGGACCGGGGGACGGGCAGCCGGGACACTCGGAAGGTCGCCACGCCGGCGGACCTGGAGGCCGCCGCCGCGATGGTGACGGCCGACGAGCAGGGCGGGTACATCGTCGAGCGGCTCCTGCAGGGCCGTGACATGCATCCGTTCGGGGACTACGTCTCCGTCGAAGTCCTGATGGCCGCCGGGGAGCCGGTGGTGCTCGCCGTGACGGGAAAGCTCCCGCTCATCCAGCCGTTCCGCGAGCCCGGTCAGTTCTGGCCGTCGCACCTGTCCGCATCCGAGCGCTCGGAGATATGCGACTTCGTCCTCCGGGCTGTCCGCTCGTTCGACATCACGGTCGGCGCCCTGCACGTCGAGGTCAAGGTTTGCGAAGACGGCCCTCACATCATCGAGATCAACGGCCGCCTCGGCGGGTTCATCCCCGAGCTTCTGAACGCTGGCGCCGCGGTCGACATGGTGGCGCTCGCGGCGCAGGCAGCGCTCGGTGCGCAGATTCCGACGGTGCTCGACGAGAGTCAGCCCTCGGGCCCGCATCGGGTCCGGTTCCAACACAGCACGTTGGCTCCGCCCGGTGCGGTCGAGTTCGTCGCCGCTCCGACGGCGAGTGCTTTGGGCGGCCTCGCCGACGTCGATTTCTACCGGCTCCTCGTCTCGGCCGGAACGGAACTCAGCCGAGGAGTGGCGACGCAGGAACTCGACCTCCTTCAGGCTGTCGCCGACGATCACGAGGCCATGCTGGCGACGCTCGAACGCCTGCTGCCGGAGATCGTTCTCTCGCTGCGATTCGAGGACGGCACGGTGAGCGAGCTGACCGGGCTGGAGATCTCCGCGCGTAACGAGGCACACGGGCCGGCCGCCCCGAAAGCGGCCGCCGTACCTGCGAAGAGCCTGATCTGCTGGAACGAGTCGTCCCCGCACGACGACGCGGTGGTGTGCATCCCGTGGGCGGGGGCCGGTGCCCGCCCATTCCGGGCATGGGCGTCGACGATCGACGGCACTGCACGCCTATACGGCGCAAGGCTTTCAGGGCGCGAAGCGCGTTTCAACGAACCCCCTCCAGCGAGCATCGCAGGAGTCGCCGCCGAGCTCGCCCAGGCGATTGCGCAGCTGCGCGAGAAGCGGGTGCATCTCGTCGGCCACTGCTCGGGCGCCATTATCGCCTTCGAAGTCGCCCGAGCGCTGCGCATGATGGATGCACCTGCACTCGGCGGTCTCGTCGTTGTCAATCAAGTGGCTCCGGGCCTGCTCGCGGACTCGCTGTCAGAGGAAGACGACCCACGTCGTTACATTCCCGAGGGTGCGAGCGTCGATCCGGAGTTGATGGACCTTCTGGTCGCGGTCATGGAAGCGGACATGCAGATGATCCGTCGCTATGAGTATGTGCCGGGCGAGCGCCTGGACATTCCGATAACCGCGATCGGTGGTGCCGACGGCGTCACGGAAGACGACCTTGTGAGGTGGGCGGACGAGACCACCGGCGGCCTTGTCTGCCGCCGTATCGAGGATGCCGACCATCTGTTCAGCGGTGACGCCTGGACGAAGCTGGCCGAAGAAGTGCGGCTCGCTGTGGCGAAGTTCGGGCATCCCGTCGGATCCGAATTCTCCATGCGATCTGCGGACGTAGGGTAGGTGCGTATGCCGTCGTTAGACTTCAGCGGACATGACTCGCTTCACTACGTCCGCAGGGGCGTGGGGGCGCCACTGCTGCTCATTCAAGGAGCCGCGGCCAGCCATCTGCACTGGGGCCAGAGGCTACTGTCGCTGCTTGCACGGGCGTTCGACGTCGTCGCCTACGATCACCGCGGTGTCGGACACTCGGCGCCTGTGAGCGGCCCGTTCACCATCGAGGAGCTTGCTGACGACGCCGCAAGGGTGCTCGACCGAGTCGGCTGGACCAGGGCGGACATCGTCGGTGTATCCATGGGCGGCGTCATCGCCCAGGAGCTCGCGCTTCGTCATCCGGACCGGGTCCGCCGGCTCGTGCTCGGTTGCACACATGCCGGTGGCGCCGCCGCATCGACCACGCGTGCCGCGTGCGAAGCTGAGGTCGCTGCCGCAGTCGTGCGCGGCAACCGCATTGCGACGGCCCGCAACATGTTCCGCCTGGGGGTCAAGGACGAGGACGCGCTCCCTCCGGAAGCATGGCTGGAGTACCAGGACTCAGTGCTGACGCTCCCTGTGGATCCTCGCGCTACCGTGCTACAGACCGGCGCGCTTGCGCGACACACGACAGCCGACCGCCTGCAGGAGCTCAGAGTCCCCACTCTCGTGATCCACGGCGAAGCAGACCGGATGGTGCACCCGGAGGACGGGATCGCGGTCGCTCGCGGCATCCGTGATGCCCGGTTGACCATTCTGGACGCCGGTCATCTGTTCTGGCTCGAACAGCCTGAGCAAACAGCGGACATCATCGCCAAGTTCTGTGCTGAAGCGGCCGTTTCGCCTGGTTCCGGTGGTGTGGAGAGCGGAAGTTCCCGATCCAGGGTGATTGGGTGATATCACCGGATCTGGTCGCCGCAAGAAGGGGACTCGGGCGCTCCGTTCTGCGCCCGAGGATCAGTCTGGCAAGGCCATCAACACTGGGCATGCCATCGCGGCCAGATTGGATGGGACAGGCTTTGCCCAGCCGGTGGAGAGCCTCGCCTTGGGGCTCGGTGTGCGCGTCATGACCAGCCCTGCCGAGTATTCGAGGCGGATAAGACTTTCCAGCCCCTAGCGACTGACCGGCTGCGTAGCACGGTCGCCGCAGCGCCCTCGATAGGGGCGGTATACGGCAAGGCATCACAGGCTGTAGGGGATCGTGGATGCCCAGAACCGTTCTATGTCGGATCCGCATTATCCCGGCGCCCCGTTAGAAACCAGACCCGTCGGCCCGTTGAAGCCTCGCCAGTGCATGCACATACTCTGACCAGCACCACGGCCACTTGACACCCAGTTACTGTCTTTGTCCCGAACGATCCCAATGAACCCATAGCCAGCTCACGTCATAGCCTGTTAGCCTCCCAAAGATCAATGCGGTATCGCAGGACATGGGCGAGGACGTTACCGTGCTTGCCCCAGGACCCATTAACCCAGGTCTGTGGACTTGATGGGGGTGCGTGGGTGATGACCTGACGGTCGGTCACTGTGTGTAAGAGATCAGGGGTATGGGGCACTCCGGACACAAGGAGCCCTCGGGTCTTCTTGATCACGGCTGGTCTCTAGGCAACCGATCAAGAAACCCCACGGGCTCGAGTGCTTACGATACCGAGATCAACACTGCCGCGACGCGACTGCTGGGGCTGGAGGGGGTGAGTGTGGTGCAGGGCGACGACTACGGGAGGGGCTCGTTGGTGAACATGGTGGCAAGCGAGGACTCCGCCAGGGCCTGCCGCGGCTGCGGGGTCTTCTCCACTCGGCTGAGGGACTACCGCACCACCCGGCCGCGGCACCTGCCTTGGGGTGTACGCGCAGTGAACGTCCACTGGCGTAAGTCACGCTGGTGCTGTACCGAACCCGCCTGCCCGCATAATTTGGCATGCCCTTAGGCGCCGTCGAGGCCATCCTCGCGTTTGTCGCAGCTCTTACTCGGCCAGGCGAGCCGATTGTGACCGTGGAACCGGCCGCTCCCGACAGTAAGGCTCCTGCATAGTCGTCGCGACAGCACTAGTCGCTATTGCGGTGCCTGGATGATGGAAGGCAAGTTCGTGGAATTAAGTTTAAATCGTGCAGTCCTGAACCCGCAGGCCTCCGCGGCGCGTGTGGTGCGTTCGGCGCACGGGGCCGGTTTCAGGTACATAGAGATGTCGGCCCACCGATTGAAGCAAGCCACCGAGAACAGAGAGGCGAGGAGTCTCCTGCGGAGTGGCGAGATCCTCCCCGTCCATGGCGGCTGGTCGCTGCGGCTGAATTGGGAGAGGAAGCGGTTCACGGAGGGTCTGGCTGCGGCCGAGGGCGAGATGGCTTTTGCCGCTCAGTGGGGCAGTCGCAGCGGTGCCCTGATTTTACCTCAGAGCTTCTCCGGTGCACCCGACGGAATCAGTGAAGAGGATTTACTGGACCGCATTGGGCGGACTGCGGACGTCGCACGACGGAACGGGTTGGCGTTGGTCCTGGAGTACATAGGGATCGGCGAAGCGCAGCCGAAAGCGATGGCTTATGGAACGCTCGCAGGGGCACTTCGGGTCGTGCGCCTTGTTGGCCGTTCGAATGTGGGCGTTCTCCTGGACAGTTACCACTGGTATACCTCGGATGGCGCAATAGGAGATATTGCACTCATCTCAAGGGATACCCCTCTCTTCGTGCATCTCAATGATGCTCCTGCCGGTGACCCGCGCAGGCTCGACGACACGATGCGTGAACTGCCGGGTTCCGGCGTCATCGACCTTCTGGGGTTCCTCGGCGCGCTCTCTGACATCGGATACCAGGGGCCGGTGTCGATCGAGTTGAAACATCCGAGCCTCCATGCCATGGCCCCTGAATCGGCGGCTGAAGAAGCTTATCGAGCCGGCATGCGCGTACTGACTGACATGCAGACGCCTCGGCAATCGGAGACGGCGTGAGCACTGGGACGATCAAGCTAGCACTGATCGGCTGCGGACTGATCGGGGCAGAGCACATAAGGGCGTGGGAGGCGGTGGCCCGGGTGGCCGACATGCCTTTCGAGGTTATAGCGGTCTGCGATTCAGAGCGAGAACTGGCGGAACGCGCTGCCAGGGAGATAGCTCGCTGGCAACGGGCGAACGTCACCGTGCACACCCGATACGAAGATTTGCTCGGTGAGAATCTCGACGGCCTGGATGTGTGCCTGCCCACTCACCTTCATGAGGAGATTGTCTGCGCTGCCCTGGCGGCGGGCATTTCTGTGATGGTCGAGAAACCGCTGGCGACGACCGTTGCTGCGGGAGAGCGGATGCGTCAATCCGCGTTGAGTGCCGGCCGTACCTTGTCGTTAGCTGAAAATCATCGCCGGACGCCGACCATCCGGACACTCCGGTGGCTGGTCCAGGAGGTAGGTCTACTGGGGAGCCCGGAAATGGTTCAGGCGCAGCGGGTCCGACACCAACCGGCGCCTCCCAGAGCAGGTTGGAGAGCCAGAAGAGCCTCGGGCGGGGGCGGTTGGGCCATCGACAACGGCGCCCACCTGCTGGACGCACTCGCTTACGTCCTTGGCCCCGTGAGAAGTGTCACCGCCACAGGGAAACGTATCCAAGATGCCGAGGTGATTCACAGTGACGATCAGATCGGCTTCGACGAGAGGGAAGATTTCCTCACGGCCCTGTTGGTCTTTGAGAACGGTACGACCGGGATCTTCTCCTGCGTGAGTAGCCTGCCCGGTGCCGATGACTTCTGTTTCGCTATCAGAGGGACGAAGGGAGCGATAGTGGACGACGGAGGTCAACTGTTCCATGCTCCGCTGCCCGGTGCCCGCGTGCTCTTGTCCGATGGACGGCAGCAGACGCTGCGAGACTTCCACGATCCTTATATGGACGGACTCTCCACTAACCAGCGCGAACGATTTTTCCCGTTCGGGCTGCAAGATGGCTTTGCTGTGGAGTGCGCTGAATTCTTGATCGCTATCCGTGACGGGTCTGACGTGGAAATAGATTCTGATTCCGCCTTGCGAACCCTCGCGACTTCTCTGGCCTTCTATGAATCCGCTCTGACTCAAACGACCATTCTGGTCAGCGATGTCCTTGATGGACAAGTGAGTGCCTATCAAGAATCGATGGGGTCGAGACATTCGGAGATAGACTTCGCGCGTTGGCGCACCCGAATGACGTTGCCCGCCGGAAAGGGCGAGATATGAGGTCTTCTCGGGATGGAGGGCAAGGTCGTGCATGGGCTGACGAGCCAGCACTCGGCGCGACTTACACTCAAGAAGAAATCAACGCCGTCATCGAGGCATTGCAGGAGTCGATCGATCCGCACGTGGGTTTTCGGGCAAAAAAGCACGAGATGGCTTTCGAAGATGCATTTGCGGCAAGCTGTGAAGCTCGGTTCGCGGTCGCCTACAACGGTGCCGGCACTGCACTCGACATGGTCCTTCGATGTCTGAACCTGCAACCAGGGGATGAAGTGATCTCCGGAGCTCTCAACTTCGTCGGAACCCACCTGGCAGTGACGGGGCAAGGCGGGAAACTCGTGCTGAGCGAGATCGATCCGAATACGCTGAATCTTGACCCGGCGGATGTGGAAAGTCGTATCACTGACCGCACCCGCGCCATATTGGTTACCCACATGAACGGCCTACCGGCCGACATGGACGTGCTGGAAGATATTGTGTCGCGCAATCTGAATCCGGTGCACGGGCCGGCCAAGCTGATTGTGGATGCTGCGCGGGCTTGCGGTGCCGACGACGGTGCAGGCCCGGTCGGAGCTCGCGGCTGGGCCTCAGTTTTCTCGTTTCAGTCGAAGAAGCTGATGACGACGCTTGGTGAAGGTGGCATGGTCACCACACAGGATGCCGGACTGGCCGCCAATCTTCGCCGCTTACGATCGTTCGGCAAGAACCAGCACTGGGGTTCCAACTACAAGATGACGAAACTCCAGGCTGCGGTAGGGCTCGTGCAGCTTGGCCGACTCGGCTCGATGAACGATGCCCGTATCCGGCTCGCTCGTCGAAGGTCTGAACTCCTGCGGGCGGTCCACGAGCTGACAGTTCCTCCCGAGTTGCCGGGGCGGCGCCACGTCTATTACCGGTACAACCTACTCGTCCCCGAGGACTGGGCCGGGCAGCTGCGTGACCGAGTGAGGCAGCGATTACGGGAAGAGCATGGCATCGGAAGCGTGGTGGCCGACCCGCCAACCTATCTAACTCATCCAGGAATTCGCGAACACCTGGGGAAGCCTTCGTTCCCAGTATCCGAATCAACAGCCGCGAGGCTTTTCTGTCCTCCACTGCATCCGTCGATGAGTTCGTCAGAGAATGACTTCATCTGTGCGGCGATCATTAATGTGATGCGATCCGTCGCCGACGAAAATAACTAGGGGCCTGCTCATGTCTGCACTTAGTCGCGAAATTGAAGAGATCACTCGACGAGAGGTCAATTTTGGTGGCCCCTATCCGTTGTCGGATAAGCCGAATGACTCTCTGCGAGTTGTGTTCCTCATGCCCTATGGGCATGAATACTCTCTCCTATCACTGGGAACCATGTCGCTCTACGACATGATCAACCGAGATCGAAGCCTGGGGGCAGTGGCGGAGCGAGCTCTGGTCTTCGACTCACTGAGGCAGGAAGGGAATCGAATTCTTCTCCCGGAGGGAGAAAACGTCTACCGAACGATAGAAAATCAAGCCTCGGTCGCTGATGCGGATATCCTTGCTCTTAGTATCACGAACGCAGGAAATCTTGCGACCATTTTCAAGATGCTTGATTTAGCGGGAATCCCTCGCCGAGCAAGCGACCGCGACCCCGCGCGCCATCCTCTGATCGTTGGTGGCAGCGCTGGATTCGCGAATCCTGAGGTCCTGGGTGACTACGTGGATGTCGTGGCGCTCGGCGAGGCCGAGGTCAGCATGCGAGAGCTGGTCCAGAAATTTTCCGAGGCGCGGGGGACAGGCCGGCGCGAAGCAATGCTAGAAAGCATCGCTCAGATTCCCGGCCTGTATGTCCCGCATTTGTATGAGGTCACCTACCGTGACGGCGGCGGAGTGCTGTCGATACAGCCGTGTAACCCGCGCGTTCCTGCGAAGGTGCGACCGCAATACCTTTCGCTCAGTGAGCTTCCCGCGACGCACTTCACAGCTCCGATTTCGGACGGTGAGATCGCGATGATGGTGCCGACGCTGGGGTGCCGCTGGGACTGCCACTTCTGCACTCTGGGTGTGCCCCCATTCCGGCAGGCTCCATACTCGTTGCTCTCTGCATACCTGGACAAGTGTGAAGAGCTAGGCATTCGTAAGTTCGTGATCAGCTCACCAACCTTTACGCAGTATGGAAAACGCTTCGATCTCTTGGGTAAGTTGAGTGACTACTCGCAGAGGGTCGGCGGAAAGGTGACGACGATCATTGGCTCCGTGCGAGCTGATGAGGTGTCGAACAGCTATCTGGACGCGGTGAACGACCTGGGTGACTTCGGGCACATGCTGACGGAGCTGGCCCTGGAGAACGAGGTCAGGGGGGTGATTACCGTAGCTCCGGAGTTCGCCAACGCGGAGCTTGTGCGTATTTTCAACAAGACTCTCACCAAAGAACGTGTGAACCGTGCAATTGAGATGTGTGGTAAGCATCCTGAGTTCAACACCGTGATGCTCTACTTCATCGTCGGCGCCCCCGGCGAGAGTAAAGAAGACCGTCTCGCCATCGCTGACTATGCTGTCGATGTGTTTGACCGCCTCGCTCGCGAGGATGGCACGGTGATAGTGAAGTTTACCCAATACATGCCGAAGCCAGGTACAGTCAGCCAGCGCACCAGTATGGCCAATCCGATCTATACGGATGAAAAGGTGGCGGAAGTCGAGGAACGCCTGAGGGGGTTGGTCGGTCCAGACCGCTTCGCACGTAGTTTCCGTGTCATGTGGGGAGAATCCGCGCGCATGCACCTGGAAAGCGTATGCATCCGCGGTGACCGCCGGGTCGGTACGGTACTGGAAGACCTGCACGACAGCGGTGTGGATTTGAGCGCCATTTCTCCCGAGCAGCTTCATGAGGCGCTCGCGCGGCAGGGGTTGCGGCAGGAAGAATTTTTGCGCCGGATGGATGACGACGTCCTTCCCTGGGACATCGTCGACGTGGTGGACTCAGCGCACGAGCGCGAACTCCTCAAGTCTCTGGACGAGCGAGAGGTCGTGCAAGACGACGTGTGTGAGGGCACGGCCCGGTGACGCTGCCGGCCTCGTCTTACGAGGTGCCCAGGACGCGGGCGAAGCACAAACTTCCGTCGCTGATCGCGCCGACAGAGCACGCAGAATACGTTCGGTCCCGACACCCCGGCGCGGAACTAGAAACGTGTCAGGGAGTGGTTCTGCTGTATCAGGACTCGGTGCTGCGGCGGGCTGTGGCGCGATACCAGCCGACCCTGCGGGAAGGCTGGTGCAGGGGGGAGCTGTGGCTTACGGAGCATGAAGGCGTACGTGTCGCACTTTGCGGACGGTTTGGCCTGGGCGCTCCCGCCGCAGCTCTGGTTCTGGAGCAGTTGGCTTCGCTGGGAGCATCTGCCGTCATCGCGGTCGGCACCGCTGCCGCACTGACGCCTGAACTGGGTGCCGGCTCCGTCGTTCTGTGCGATCAAGCCTTGAGAGACGAGGGTACGTCGCATCACTACGCGCCACCGACTCTCTACGCGTATGCGGATCCCAACCTGACGAGTGCCTACGCACATTCCATGACGGCAACCGGACTCCCGTTCACACGGGCTACCAGTTGGACAACTGACGCGCCTTACCGTGAGACAGAAGCCGAGGTGGTGGCTTATCAGCGATGCGGTCTGGCCGCGGCTGACATGGAGGCGAGCGCGCTGTTCACTGTCGCCCGTTACAGAGGAGTGGCTGCATCTGTCGGGATGGCGATTGCTGACTCCCTTGTCGAACGTGGGCCGAGACAAGCGAGGCCGGAAATAGCATCTTCCTTGGATCGTCTCGTGGATGCGGCATTGATGACGTTTGTGTCTTAATCCATGGATTGACCTATCGCGAGTCTTCGAACGTGGTGGGGGTACGGCCGACAGTAGAGGTCGCAACGGGCATCGCCAACCGACCGAACGCCATGGTCGAGTGGCCCCCGGCGAAGGGGGACCATCCGGACGTCGACCATGACCCCCACTAACTTCGAAATTCCCATGTAGCCAGCAGCTGAACCATTCCCGACAGAGCGATGGAGTGTTGATGACGTCTTCGGTAGAGGTTCCCCAGAGTGGGGTGTTCGTAGTACTGGAGGGTGCTGACGGTTCAGGTAAGAGTACGCTCACAGACAGTATCATCGAAATCCTTCGCCAGGAGGGTCGTGTAGTTCGCCGAATTCACCGTGAGAAATCAGAAGAGCACTATAGCGAGGAATATGCGAACCTAGTCGAGGCCGTGCGAAATCTGTTTCGAGTCGGGGATGAGGCGGCAGTTTCTTTCGATCTGCTGACGCTGGCTTCCGCTACGCAGTACGCGGCTATCTATCACAGCCAGGTGTCTCCTTCCTTGGCGGCTGGGGAGATCGTCATCGCCGAAAGCTGGTGGGACAAGACCTGGATTAGACTCGGTATCGAAGCCCAGTTGTGTCTCAAGCTCGATGATGCCCAACTTCATGAGTTCTGGGAGTGGCAACGCCCAATCTTCCCACCGTCTCCGTATGTCCCGACGCCTGATCTGACGGTACTCGTGGAAACCCCTGAGAGTGACAGGGTCCGATGGTATTCCGATGCTAACCGTTACGAACCAGTATTCGACGATAGCGGTGTGGTCAGTCATGACGCACGCGATTACGGAAAATTCACCTCCAGAATCGCGAAGGAATTGCGGGTGGTGGCTGAGGAGAAGCGTTGGCCCATCATCTCCAATGGGCGGGGCCAGTCGCCGCATGACGCTGCGCGACGTCTGATGGAATTGATCGGAATGACACCCTATTCGGCTTCGGTTGGTCATCTGGACACCCGAAAGATCAAAAAGTAGAAGGAGTGCCTTAAGCTGCCCGCTGGAATGACGAGAGAGCAGCCTCGGGTTGTACTGATGGCCACCCTAGGGGGACGGATGATATACCGGCGCGTCGGCAACAGTGAGCTGGTGCTGCCGGCAGTGTCTTGCGGACTTTGGCAGGGCTTTGGATCAGATGGGGACTATTCCGACCGACGTAGAGTGATCCTCTCTGCTCTGGACATCGGAGTGACGCATTTCGACCTGGCTAACAATTATGGTCCGCCAAACGGCCAGGCGGAAATGTTCTTTGGGCGTGTGCTGGGATCAGATTTGGCGAGGCGGAGAGATGAGATCGTGATCTCTACCAAGGCGGGTTACCCAATGTGGCCAGGGCCCTATGGTGAAGGTGGATCACGTAAGCATATTGTTGCGGCCTTGGATCAGTCGCTCGCACGTATGGGTCTGGATCACGTGGACATCTTCTATTCGCATCGGTACTGTGCCGACACTCCTCTCGAAGAAACCATGGATGCTTTGGCTTTTGCCGTCAAGTCAGGGAAAGCCAGATATGTGGGAATTTCTTCGTATAGCCGTAATGACTCTTACCGGAGTCTTGAGATCCTGCGAAGTCTAGGAGTGAATGTACTGCTGCATCAACCGTCTTATTCGATGATGAATCGATGGATAGAGGAGGATGGCCTGCTCGATCTTGTTGGAGAAGAAAGGATGGGCTGTGTTGTCTTCGGCACCATGGCTCAGGGGTTGTTGTCGAATCGCTACCTGAGTGGCATGCCGGCTGATTCACGCGCGGCTCAAGGGAAGCACCCAAAAAGGCGTTTGATCACCCCGGAGTTGCTAAGCCGAGTAAGGCGGCTAAGCGGCCTCGCGTCGAGGCGCGGGCAGACGCTGGCTCAGCTCGCCATCTCTTGGGCGCTGAGAGACTCGCGTGTCACCTCTGCGGTCGTGGGAGTGTCGTCAGTCGATCAGCTCCGGGAGAACGTCAAGGCATGCAGAAATCTGTGTTTCAGCCCCTCGGAGTCGGCCGAGGTCGACGCCATCTTCCGTGAGGCTCAAATCTATTCGTGGCGCCCGTAAGGACTAGAGCGTGTCTCTTTGGTCGGTTGGTCAGTTGATCGGATGTGTCCGTCCGGTTAGTGATCACTGATGCGATGTGGGACCGGAT
Source organism: Streptomyces sp. NPDC059917 (assembly GCF_042730635.1). Classification (NCBI taxonomy): domain Bacteria; kingdom Bacillati; phylum Actinomycetota; class Actinomycetes; order Kitasatosporales; family Streptomycetaceae; genus Streptomyces; species Streptomyces sp. NPDC059917. The sequence continues at coordinate 33,159 of NZ_JBHWLC010000006.1, read as the reverse complement.
CGAGCCGCTGATGCCGGCCGATCCGGTCCGTGGTCGGCGGTGGGCCGATCACCGCCGAACCGTGGAGGCCATCGCGTGGAAGTACCGAACCTGATCGCCCTGGCGGGACTTGCCCGACGAGCTCGGCTCATTTCAGACCGCCCACAAACGGCTGATCAGGTGGGCCGTGGACGGCACCTGGGAACGCATCCTTTTCGCGGTCCTGGCAGCGGCCGAGGGTGCTGACGACATCAGCTGGACCGTGTCGGTGGACTCCACCGTCTGCCGGGCTCACCAGCACGCCGCCGGAGCCAGGAAAAAGGGGATCCAGGCCGGGCCGAACCCGACGATCACGCGCTCGGCCGCTCCCGCGGCGGCCTGAGCACGAAGGTCCACCTCGCCAGCGACGGCCATGCGCGGCCCCTGGCCCTCCGCATCACCGCAGGCCAGGCGGGCGACGCCCCAGCCTTCGAGACCGTCATGGCCGGCATCCGGGTTCTGCGAAGCGGCCCGGGAAGACCGAGGACCCGACCCGACGCCGTGCTGGCGGACCGCGCGTACTCATCCCGCGCGATCCGAAATCACCTCCGCAGACGCGGAATCCGCGCTGTCATTCCCCAGCCGTCCGACCAGATCAGCCACCGTCTGAGGCGAGGCCGCGCCGGCGGTCGCCCACCGGCTTTCGACGCCGAGACATATAGGCAACGCAACGCGGTCGAGCGACGCATCAACCGGCTGAAACAGTGGCGCGGCCTGGCCATGCGAACGGACAAGCTTGCCATCGCCTACCAGGCCGCACTCCACCTCGCCGCCATCCTCATCTGGGCACGGCGGTGACGATGAAGGGTCGGCCTGTCAGTCGTAAAAAAAGAGCTCAAGGTCCTCGATCGACCCCGGCCCGGTGAGGAAGCCTTCAGCCTTCGCGATCTCGTCTTCTGCTGGCAGTTCGCCCTTCAGTAGCCGCTGCATCCAGATTTCTCCCTGCTCGCCGACCGCGTAGATGCCAGACAGCAGCTCGGCCATGCCGGCAGGGTTTGACGGGATGCGTCCGGCGACCGGTTGGAGAACCCAGCCGCCTGACCGGGCCGCGAGCCGCAGCACTCCGGCCCAGTTCGCGATCCTCCCGATGCGTACGTGCCACGAGTCCTCGGTGAACGGGGCCATCCGCCCACCATGGAGAGGGTTGGTGGCGGCAGCGATGTCCTTGATGACCTGCCGTTCCACGGCGTCGCGGACCCAACGCCCTTCCTGCGCTTCTTCGATGGCGGCTTCCCACCACTTCCACCCGCCGTCGAGTCGGTCCTCGAATGTGTCCATGTGGACAGGCTTCCATGCGCGATGTCGCAAGCATTCAGGGGGCGCCGATCAGTGGATCGACTCATCAAGGAGACAGGCTCTAGTGGGGCTTCGAACTTGGTGGGGGTACGGCCGACGGTAGAGGTCGCAATGGGCGTCGCCGACCGGCCTAACGTCCTGGTCCAGTGGCTCTCGGCGAGGCGGTCACCATCCGGACGTTGACGGTGACCCCCACCGAGCCTTCGCCAACTTGAAGTCGCAGGTGAGAGGGCTGGTGTGACCAGATCCTGGGGTTCTCATGCTGGTCGTCGGTGCCCGGTGATCAGTCCGGTGCGCTCGGCCGCGTCGTGGTCACAGCCAAGCTCCGGCTGTCCGCCTATGAAGTCGCTGGCGCGCACCTGAGGAACCTGTACGAGAAGCCGGGATGTGCCGACTGGTTGCAGCGGCCCAACGTGGGCAACCCCCGGTCCCGCGGCGATGCTTCTGACGGCCAGTTCTACCCCCGCCGACGCGGCGCGCTGGCCGCGAGGCTGGCAGAGGTCGAGGAATCACCGAAGGGACTGGAGGGTGCAAAGGCGGCCTTCCAGGAATGGCGCACCGACGTCAAGAACGTGTTCGACAAGACCCGGGAGAACCCTGACGACCGGGCGCTGCTGATCGCCGCCCTGTTCCTCGACGGTGAGGACGCACTGACCGTCCAGGAAGCGGCGCGTGCCCTGCTCGCCGACAACACAGCCGAGAGTGTCCGGGAGATCCTCACCGGGCCTGACCTGACGAGCCGGCTGTCCGACGTCGGGGTCGAGGTCATGGGCCGTAACATCTCCCTTGAGCACAAGGCGGGCTACGCCCGCGCGGTTCTGGTGATCCTGTGGCACCAGCGTGCCGACATCCACCAGCCGCTGCTGGCCTGGCTCGATCAGCTCATCACCGCCGAGACCGGGCCGGGCCGGCTGAAGAAGATCAGCGATCTGCTGGTCGAACTCGCGATTGCCGAGAATGACTTCAGGGCGATCACCACCATCAAGGAGTGGATCGGGAAGGACAGCCGGGTCGAGCACCTGGACCTGATCGCCACTGTCCCGACACGGGCCGCCGAGGCTCCCGGTCCGGGACCTCAAGTCCGCTCCAAACTCCTCGACTGGCCCCAGGAAGCCTCCGAATCCGTGGCCTGGGTCGTGGCCTGGGTTTGTCACGGGGAGTTCGCCGAGCACTACCCCAGTCAGGCCCTGGTCCGAGTCAAGCATGTCCTGAGCCGCGAGGACCGCGACGAGGCTGTCCTGGCCGCTGAAGCGGCCCTGTGCAGCACCGCCAGAGGCCCCAACCAGTTGGCCCGGTTCTGGGCGGCACCGGGCAAATGGTCTGCGGAAGGCCGACATCTGGCCGCCCACCGGGCCTTCCTCGCGCTCCTCGACCCACAGGATGACCCTTGGATCGTGCAGGTCATGCTGTCCTCGGCCGAGCAGCACCCCGACGTCAAGGACGCACTCGTCAATAGGTGGAGTGCAGCCCTGGGGGACGCCCGAGTCGACACCGAGTCCTCTACAGCTGGGCACACGCCTATGACGACGGGCATGTCGAGCTGGAGACGGTCAAGGACATCCTCGACCAGGTCACAACGGCACCTGGCCAGCTCGCCCATCTCCGACCTGTTGTTCGGCGAGCCCGGAGTCGCCTACGACGCGGCAGTCGTCTCGCTGCGCAAGGCGCTTCGGATCCCCTCCCAGCTCCGGCCGTGGCGCGACGCCGATGCCGGACCTGCGGAGTCGTGACCATGGGGTGGCTCTGGAATACAGCGAGTGGTCCAAAGCGCCCGACGACAGCAAGGCCGCAGTGATCGCACAGCGCCTCGCCCAGTACCGGCCCGTCGAACACCTTGGCGTGGAGTACGCACTGGTCGATGTCGTCCGCCAGTTCCTCAGCACCTTCCCCAAGGCGTCTTAGAAAAGGATGCTCCACGCCATCCGGCCGGAGGCATGCGTGCTGTGTACCGCGATGCCCACGCAGACCTGGTCGAGGCACTGGCGGATGGCTTTGAACCGGTACCGGCAGGTGGTCCATGAGGGGACCGTTCTCACCGGACCACGCAAGGCGGCGCCAGTCAGCCAGAGGATATGGCGCTGGCTCCTCTCGCCCAGGACAAGCTGGAACGCCCGACTCGCGGTACGGGCCTCCGGCGGGGACCTGTCCTTCGACGTGGCCTGGCGCCAGACACGCGTACGACTCCACCCAGACGAAGCGGACTACCAGGCGGCCGGACACCGGGGCGCCGGCGCACCCGGGAAGGCTCCGCCAGCGAACACCCCTCCACAATCAAGCCGGAGGGGACCTAGCCGCTGGCCTACCCACGTCACCGGCCGACCCCGCGGCCACGAACCCACTGGCGTAGGGACGCTGACCAGCACCTTCCACTGGGTTCGTGGCCGCCCTCTTCTGAACATCCTGCCTGCTGCCTCTCCTTTAGCGACGTGCCGATGTTGTCCCGCCACGACGCCCGGCCAGCGTGGGGGTGCCCAGCAAGCGCGGAGACCGCAGACGGCGGCAGTCCAATCGAGGGCGTGCGTAGTCACACACGTTTCTGTCCTGGAGTTACGGGGGCGGCGGTGCACCGTTTGCCCGGGTGCGCCACTCTTCCAGCGTGTGCATCGGCTGCCGCTGCTGGCCATGTTCTACATGGGGGGCGGACAGTGTCTGCTGAGCCCAGTCGGTGAGCGCGTCCATCACCCTGCCGCGCAATTGCCTCCTGTCCTGATCGGTGCGCAACCGCAGCCGGCCATAACGGGTCAGGTGTGGATCCAAGAGGTTCCGTACGAGTCGGTAGAGATCGGGATGGCGACGCCCGAGTTCCTCACGGGCATCACGCGCGGCTGCGGTGAGAAGTGCTTTCTCGGGATGGTTATGCTCCGCGATGCTGATCGCGTCATGAACGGCATACCGCAGGCGTCGGTTCTCGCTGTACCTCTGGAACAGGTTCCCCAGCAAACGGCGTCGGCCCATCAGCTCTCTGACCTCGCGAAGCGACTGCAGCCTCAATTTCTCCCAGGCCAGCGGCAGGAGGCCCTGAGTGGAGGTGCTGAGCGCCCCGGAAGCTACCTCGGCCTGGAGAGACTTCAGGTGGCGCTGCCAGCGATGCAAGAGGAGAGGGTGGCACAGAGCATCGTCGCGGTCGGACTGGCGGCTGGCGTCGTCGAGGACGTGGAGTCGGAACTCGCCTTCGCTCATCATGTGCATGCTCAAGGCCCTGCCGTGGAGGGGAGCTTGAAGCAGACCGCGTGCCGCGGCACGCTCGATGGCAGCATGCCTTGTCCGGATGGCCGCTGATGCCTCGGGTGACAGTCCTGCGGTCTCCGACTGCTCATTGAACAGTTGACGGAACTGAGGCTCGAGGTACTGGGCCAGCCAGAGCAGAGCTTGCTCGCGTGGATCATCCGTGGGGAGGGGAACGGGCAGGATCCCGGCAGCGGTGAGCTCCTCCCTGCGTCGCCGCTGGAATTCCTTCCGGGCCTCGCCCAACCGCTGTGCGACTGCGGTGTGCTGCCAGTGGAGGTGCTCCGCCTCCTCGTCCCGCCAGCCGGTCACGAGACACCGTTCTTCACCGCGGAGTTGTAGGTCGTGCGAGGCGTAGGTCAGTGCGTCGATGGAGGCGGACAGTCGGTCGCCGTCGTAGAGCAGCTCGGTCAGTCCGGCGCGCCCGATGTCACATGCTTCGGCGACCACCACCTTGGCGTGGTCGATGAAGCTGAAGTCGATGAGATCGGCGATTTCGCTCATCGGAAGGCGCCACGGTTCGGCGTGCGGCAGAGGAACGGCTCGCAGGCCCGGACCTGCCAGTCGCGGAGCCGGATCAACCTCACCGCGCCGTGGTTTTGTTGCCCTGAGGCCGAAGCGCAGGTTGAGATACCGGTGCGAGCGGCCACGATGGAGCACGGTCAAGGGGCGGTCGCGCAGGCTAAGGCACGGCTGGCCCTGGGTTGCCCCACACGTGGGGCAGGCGACTGACCGGACATCGGTGGAGGAGAGGTGCCAGGCCGGTCGGGCCGTCGGTCGGGAGGGTGCAGAGGTGTGCGTGTGCATGGCGCGACCCTGGCAGCCGGCGAGTCGCTCATGCCCGCACGCTCAACGCTGGGCACCCGTCCCGGCGACTTCGTTCGATAATTTATGCGGTGTGCGAAGTCGTGTGCATATGTCGTCACCCGAGAGGGTGGCAACGGATGTGAGATCCGAACCGCTCAAGGCTTCGGGGGTGCAGGGGGTTCGTGCCCACGGCACATCAGGCCAAGGATTTCACCAACGGGCGTACCGAGGGCGTGTGCGATGGCATGCCACGTATTCAGGCTGCCGATGGTCCGTCCTTGCTCGATTTCGATCAGGGTGCGACGGGCCAGGCCGCTACGCTCGGCCAGCTGGTCGTACGACCACCCGCGCGCAGCCCGAAGGCGAGACAGCTCCACGCGGAGGGCCTCGAGATTCGGGTCGGGCGGAAAGATCGTCACCCGGCTATCGCACGGTCCCGACCCGGGTTATGTCAGTGCAGACCTCTGCCCTATTTGACAGAATCCGCGCAGCCGTGATGTCGCTGCGGACCGCCTGCCGTCACTGACGCCGGTGTCGGACGGGAAGGAGGAGATGCGTAATGAAGCAGGTCTGGTCCGTGGCCATCCAGCCTGGCGACCACGGGTCGGTCCTCAGCTGCCAGACGTGCGGCCTTGTGGGGAGCGCGAGCCGGGACGCGCGGTCCAAAGTCTTTGCGCATCTGGCGGAGCATGCTCGCCGCGAGACTCTGCCGCCGCATCTACGGGTCTGTCGCTGCTCCGAGCAGGGCTGCCGATGGCACCGCAGCCGCCGCGGTTGTCAGGGGAGGCTCGAGTGGGTCCTGGTCAGGAGCGAAGGAGGGCGTCGCTGGACACTCGCCGAAGCCTGTCTGGCGTGTGCGGGCGCGACGGAGCAGGCTGCGGTCATTCCTGCCACCGTAACGGCGGGCCGGGGAATGCTTGGCACGGCCGAGACGGTTCCGGCCGGCTATAGCCACGGCCACACGCAGCGGCGCCGGGTGGCGTACCTGCTCAACTATCTGGCCTCGGGCCTCGACCCTGCGGTGGGTGCGCAGGCCCGGCTGCTTGCCGTCCAGTGCGCATTGCGGGCTTCGAAAGTAGGCAGTGCCCGACTTTCCGGAGGTCTCCTACGGAGCCTGTGCATGTATCGGAGGGTCAGCCCATTCCGGGAGCTCGAATTTGAGGGGTGGCTGTCCTGGCGTCCGGGGAAGTCGGTGAGCGGTGCCTTCATCGTGGACGCACAAGTCCTGGACAGTGTGGCGCTCATGCAGAGCCCGGGGCGCATCGACCGTGCGCGTGCGGCTGACTGGGCTTTGCGCACGACCACTGCGGCGCGACGGCACGGCGGCACTGCTCTGGAGGAACTGCTCCTGCTCGTCCTGTCAGCTCACGAGCCGCCGCCGACCGCGACGGAGGGGGAGGCGGAGCTCGACCAAGTGGCCCGAAGCTGCGCGCTTCCTGGGGCCTCATTCCCGCACGTGCTGGGCTCACTTCACAGAAAGGGTTTGGCGACATCGTGGTCGATCACCGGGGACAGGCAGCAGGTGAGGTGGTTGCCGACGATGTCCACTGTTGCCCTCTGACGTCTATCGGGGCGGTTGAGAACTCTCCCCGGTCACAGGCCGCCGCTCTGTTCACTCGTCGGGGGTGAGGCGCCAAGCAGAATGCTGCCCGGCCCTGCTATGCGCTGGAGGGACGAGGAGCGCAATGGCGGCGAGATGCTGTAGTCGATCGCAGGCGAGGCCGAGACGGCCGGCATAGCAGTCGAGTCGGCGGAGCAGTCGGGCTTTGCCGCCGTTGCGGCCGGCGGAGGCGCGAAGTTGGTTCACCGAGGCGACGATGTGTTTGGTGTCCTGCCTGAGCTGGCGCAGTGTGTTGATAGCGGGGCTGTTGAGGTAGTCGCCATTCGTCACTTGAGCCCAGACAAGTGCGGTGGCGGCATCAGGGTTCGGTGATGTGCGTCCTCCAGCGAACTGGCGCAACCCGTCGCATAGTTCGGCCCAGTCGGGATCGGGTAGCTGCCAGGTTGCAAGGGCGCGGCGCCGCCGGGCGTAGTCGATGCGGACAGGGTCGGAGTCCAGATATTGCGCGACTTGCTCGACGGCGTACTCAAAGGCTTCCCGGGACGCAGCGGATGCCAGCATGCGTTTGAGCATCTTTAGGCTCTGCTGCGCCGTGTTCCAAGGGGTTCCGAGGGCTTCGGCGCATTCGGACCAGGTTCCCCCAGCAGCCATCTCGACGAGTTTGAGTGACGCTGCCCGGCGCAGGTGGCGTCTGTTCCAGTCGGTGATGGGTCCCAGGTGAGTCAGGAGCTTGGCGAAGTGAATGTCGAGCCACGGCGAGGGCAGCAAGGCGGGAACGTGGGCGGCCGTGAAGTGGCACATCCGTGACGGCGCCCGAAGTTTGGGCTGCCGGTGGCCGCCTGCCCGGTAGAAGCCGTTGACCTTGCTGGCCAGGGCGCGGGCGAGGGCTGGTGAGAAGTCCATCCGCCGGAAGGCCGCAGCCGTATTTGCGGGAAGGGCGGCGAAGGCAGCACGGGCCAGTGGCTGGATCCGGTCCCTCAGTTCGGCATCGGATCCGGAATGTTGGCTGAGGAGCGTGTCTGCGGCCAGGAGGAGGGCTCCGCACTCGGCGGGATCTTCAGGCGAGGACCACAGGTTGAATGAGTGTGAACCTGGGCCAAGCGACTGTTGGATCCGTTGGGTGATTGTGGCAGCGTGCTTGTCGATGTGCGAGGCCAAAGCCGCGGAGCGGAGCAAGTCCGCTCCGCGGGGCCAGCTGAACTTGATCAGTTGCGCGGTCGCGATGAGGTCGGGGAAGAGGTGGTGCCCTGGGGCCGTGCCTCCTGTGTCGGACGTTAACGCATCGGGTAGCAGGCGCTGGTCGATGCGTTGTTGCAGTTCGAGCAGGTGGTCGAGGTCACCGCAGGCCATCGGCGGGGAGTTCTTGGAGGGCTGATCGAGGCGCGCTCCGCAGATGTGCTTCGTGCCAGCTGAAGACGGCAGAGTATCCAGCACCGTTTGACGGCACTGCGAGGGATGAAGGCCGACTGTGGCTCGCTGTATGAGTAGACCAGCGCGTTCGGTTCCGGGCGGCCGGTTCGGCGGATTGCCGCACTGCGAACAGGAGATGGACAGCAGGCGTGCGTGCTGGAGGCAGGCAAAGACGACCGGGAGGTGCCAGCGCAGCCTCCAGGCGCCGCCGAGCGAGACTTGTACGGGAGTGCCGTCGCCGGCCAGGCAGCTGGGGCAGAATCGACTGGACGGGTTGATGGCCCAACGGCGGTGCGCCGAGGCGTGGTTAGAGCCACGGTCTAGGTGAGTGGTGGTCAATGGCGTGTATGCGGTGGCGAGCCCGGACCCGGTGAGCGTCAGCGATCGGACCTCGGAGTCCGAGAGCCGTGCGGCATGGGCGAGTGCGTCGGCGAGCAGAGGGGGCAGGGCGAGCAGGTATTTGGCGGGCAGTCGGTGGTGCATGCCGCTGAGTCCGCACAGGAAGCCGATGCGGGCGGGGGCCTGGTTGAGGCGGTAAGCGAGCCTGAGTAGAAATCCGGGCAGCGACTCTTCAGGCAGCGGGGCCAGACTGCGGGCTAGCATCCGGTGTGTCAGACGGTTCACCCCGCCGACCCTGCGGCCTGCGGGCCGTCGTCATCGAACACTGTGTTGCGCCCTCGGGGCTTCTTCTTTGGCGCAGGATTGTGCGGCGGGATGTTTGGTTGCTCGCCGGCTTCGGCGTCCAAGTCGGGCATGTCTCCAGGGGTTACGGTGATGTGGCCCAGGAGCTCTTTCGTCAGCCGCTCGCTGCCGTCTTCGATGGCGATACGCAGGCCGCGCTGGACGAGCTTCTCCAGGATGCCGACGATGCCGCCGGTGCGGTGGAATAGGTACTCCGGCATGTCGCCGCCGGTGAGCATGCCCTTGGTGTCGGTCAGGAGGCGCATGTGGCCTTCCAGTCCGCGCAGGTGGGTGACCCAAGCTTCCATTTCCTCGGCAGTGCTGTACCGAAAGGGGTCCATGTCGACCACTTGGAAGCGTCGTTCGTGCTGGCTGGCGGCGTGGTCGTTGGGGCTGCGGCTGCGGTCTTTGATCGGCGGGTAGATCCATTCGCCTGTCCTCGGGTCACGCCTGCCTTCACGCAGCAGACCGGAGGCTGGGATACCGACGCCGACGAGGACGAGCGCGACGGGCATGCTCATCATCTCGCGGATCAGGTCGAGGACGTCTTGGTCGGCCTCACGGTGGAGCTTGAGACGCGTGATGTCATCGATCACGAGCGCCTTCGTGGCGTGCTCGATGATTGCGGTCTTGACGGTGCGGATCAGGTCCTCGAGCCGCATGCCTTTGTACACCTCGCCGTAGAAGTCGAGGATGCGCTGGCAGGTGGAGATGGGGGTGGCCTTGACCGGGCAGCGCACGTAGGCGACCGGTGCGACCAGGTCGCGGGTGCCGGCCATCGCGTCCGGGTTCATGTAGTTGTGCAGGTTCAGCCACTCCTCCATGAAGACCGCCATCGCCTCGCAAACGGTCTCCGTCTTGCCCTGGGCGCCATCCCCATTGACCATGATGCCGCCGCGTGTGCCCGCCTTGTGGCTGAAGGCACCCTCCTCGACCCGGGCCAGCACCGCGTGGGCTACCCGCTCGCTCATCGGGGTGGCTTCGATCGGCAGGCTGCTGTGAGTGGCGAGCCGGTACAGGTTGTGGATGCGCTTCTGTCGACGCGACTTGCGGTCGAATTCCTCCGCAGAGAGCACGGGGGCGGGGATGAAGTCCTTGCGGGTCTGGCACCAGCGCTGCCAGCCCTCCCAGGTGGTGCGGTCCACCGGTGGGCCTGGCAGAAACGACGGGGTGTTGTTCTCAAGGCTCACTGGACGGTCTCTTCCTCGGCCGCGGCAGCCGTCGTGTCAGGTTCTTCATCGTCGAAGTCGTCGTCGGGCAGGGCCATGAGGCTTGTGGCGCGGAGCCGTGAGGAAAGGTCCGGGGGCGGGGCGGGCGGTTCGGGGACGGCGGCTTCTCTGCGGCGGCGGCGTTCCCCGGATACCGCGTCCTCGCCCTGTTGGGCGCGCTCTTTCCAGTGCAGGGGAATGACCTTGCTGTCGGCGGACCTGACACGCGCGGCCGGCACGGCGACGACAGGTGCTACCGGGGGCTTCCCATCGCCCCTTTTCTCCGCGGCGTCTGCGGGGCGGTCGGCTGCCGCAGCGGCCGCCTGGGTGACTTCGCGGGCGTGCTCCGTGCGCTGCTTCTTGGATAGCTGCGTCGGCCACTGTTCTACCGGCACGCGGCTCCCGATCAATTCCAAGAGCACCGGCAGTAGTTCGGTATCCGCCTTGGGGGCGCGGCCTCGCCTGCGCAGCTCGCGCATGGCTTCGCGTACCCGGGCGTCGCTGAAGGCCGGCATTTCGCCCTTGTCGGGGAGGCCCACCCAGCGCAGGGTGTGCCAGTCGTGCGTGCGCTCATCCTGGAAGAACACGAAGCACGGATCGCGTGGGTCGCGGTGGATGACGTACTTGTTCTTGTCCTTGCCCCCGCGTCGGGACAGTTCCCCGCGGTACGGATCCAGGGCCGGACCGTCGTACCAGAGACTTTTGATCTTGACGCCGCGCTTGCCATGGATCATGACCCGGTGTGTTGGCAGGAGCTGGTAATAGAGCTCGGGGGTCGGGATGCGCAGTGCGAAGCCGCCTTGGTGCATCGATGCGGCGAAGAGGCTGTTGGGGCTGTGATCGCCGCTTGGGTCCCAGCTCGGGGCGTAGGAGTCGAACCGGCGGTTCTGCCAGACCTTTACGATCCAGGTGGCGATGAGATGCTCCATCTCCGCCACGGTCAGGCAGGCGTCCGCTTCCGGATTCTCTCCGCGGTCAGCCGTGTCCACGCCCTGGTAGCCGAGCAGTTTTGCGAAAAGCAATGATTGGATAGCGCCGAAGGCCCTCTCCACAGCATGTTTGTCCTGGGGGCGGAGCACCCGGCTCGGCTTAATGTTCGCCTTGATGACCCGCTGGACTTCGACCAGGTGGTGGTTGCGGTAGACGGAGCCGTGGTCGGTGGTGACCGTCTCTGGGGCGAAGAATGGCAGCCCAGCGACCTTGTGTCCGGCGAAGTCGGCGACCACTGTCCCAGGTACGCCTGGGTAGGCCCATTCCATGTCCTCGCCCCAGTCCGGGCGCATAGGCAGCGGCATCATCACGTCCCGTAGGACCATCGCCACGTCGATCGAGGCATCGGAGACCAGGCTGAGCCGGAACGCGACGATCGAGTGGGTGTAGACGTCGAGTGCGACAGTCAGGTGAACAGAGACCGGGTCGCCGAACACCTCTTCCAGCACCTTCACCGGGAGCACAGTGGTATCCAGAGCCACCACCTGACCTGGCCGGTGCACTACCACGTGCCGCCCCGTCGTCAACTGCTGTGCCTTGGCAGCCGAACGTGCGTACCGCTGCCGTCCTCCGCCGGAGCCAAACCACTCCCGCCACACCGTCCTCAGGGTGTCGTAGCAGGGAATCTTGACGTCCTTGCCGAACGTCTCCCGCACGTACTGATGGATGAGGAACTCGTGGTCCTTCGCCGTCAGCTTTGATCGGCGCAGAGTCTCGGGGCGCACCGCGAACAGTGCCTCCCGGATCTCCGGCGAGATCCGGCGCCCCGACGCCTCCCGCAGCCACCGGTCGTCCGCGAGACCGACCGGCCCGTACTTTCGCCGGCCCTGGTCCCAGCGCACCAGCGTGCGAAGGCTCACTTGGTGCAGACAGCGCTCCCTTGCCAGGTCGGGGTCCTCGGTGGCGGCCCCGCGGAGCTCTTCTACCTTGGCTTCGCGGCGCTGAGTGAGTGTGGTCGTCTCGGGGTCATACTGTGGAAGTGGTTCGTGGGGCAACGCGGCCAACGGATCCCCGCTGCGAAATCCCGTCTCCACCTCACGGATATGGTCCAGTCGGCGCATGACATTCCTGCGCTGCTCCGGTTGGAGGTCCTCCATCGTTTTGGGTTGCCGTCCCCGGCTGGCGGCGGGCAGATCTGTACGGGTCCGAGTGGATGGACGGCAGTCTGGACGGTGGATCAGCTCACTGAGCGCCACCTTCCACTGCGCACCCTCGCCGTCGATCAGCGTCACCCTGCCCAGCTGCGGTAGGAACGATTCGACCCGCCACTCCTCACCGTCAATAATCAGTTCCACTCCGGGCGACAGATCCCACGTCGTCGCCGTCGCGGTCGTCACCGCGTACCCTCAAAGAACTTCTGCGGCGTCAGCCGGATCAGACGATCGTCCCCGTATGGGCCGGACAGATCCACGCCCAGCTCTCGCCGCCACAGCAGGTGCAAAGCATGTGCCCTCGCCACAGCGGGGATCGAACAACTCTCCACAAGATCGCCGTACGGCAAAGGGCCTTGAGCGGCAGCGCGCCGCAGCTGGCTTTGAATTCCGAGTATCTCGTCCAGGGGACGCCGCTCCGCGGACATCGCGTCCACTGCGCCCCATACGTGCGTGCGCCACCCCGTGACGACCATAAAGCGCCAGCCAGCCGACAGCGCGACCTCGGCCGTCGCCGCGAACTTCAGATGATCACTGGGGCGGATGCGACCAGCAGGTCGTACGTCCACGACGACTGGCCCCTGGCGTGTCAGCAAGAGGTAGTCCGGCGTGTGGTCGACCTTGTTGCCGTCGGCGAAGAAGCGAAGCCGGAATGGTTGGGAAAGTGCTTCTAGCAGGTCGGCCGCAAAGTCAGCGACTACAAGGAGACACTCCTCTTCAAAGCTCTCGAATCCGTGATGTCGATTAGTCGTGGTCAGGTACTCAAGTCCCGGGCGGTGTTCCTGATCGGTTCGCCAGGTGAAGCGTCGTACGGGGAGGGTGCGGGAGAGATCCACGGTGTTGAGTTCCTGCACAGGGCAGGTCATGGAGTCCTTCTGCCCGTACTTCCACTTCGTCGTCCACCTAGCCGGCCAGCGGTCACCAAGGTCCAAGTGAGTGCGGGCGTGTCCGTCGTCCAAACGTGCCAGATCCTCCAGCCTGCAGGCATCGGACCACGGGATGCCCACGGAATCCAGGGACTCCGAGTCTGTCCAAGCCCTGCTCTGGTACACGTTGTCCACGCCGCTTACCCCCATGCACATCGGGCCGAAATGTAAGAGCGCGATCACGATACGACGATCAACTTGGAGTCGGATGCTCCTCTCTCCAACCGTCCCTCATATGGGTGTTGCCAGGCGTATAGGACGACGCAGCCGATGAGGACACGCTTGAAACGGCGCAGCTTCTGTTGAGCGCCGCCGCAGAGGGGCCACGATTCAGGAGACGATGTCTGATCCGTACCGTCTTGGCGACGGCACGGCTGGCACCCCCGCCCTGGGTCCCGGCCATATGAAAGTCAAAGTCACACGTGTGAGTGATCGACGGTAAAGGCGAGCAGTTAAGGGTTGTCCCGTAACCCCGAGGAGTTGCGCCACGGGCCTCTGGCCACGCGGGTCTCAGGCTTGGTTGTGGCTCCCTGAGGCATTGCGATCCCACTGCTGGGCGCTTGACAACTCCCGCCACTGGTCCACCACGTCGTCCACTTCATCCAGGGCCGGATCGCGCCTTCCGCTGGGCGCGTAGGCCGGTGACCGGTCAACGCGTAGTGACAGATGTGCGCAGTACCAGGCTCGCCGGGCACCGGCTATCTCTGCGGTCGTGCCCGTGCGGAGATAGCCGAGCAACGCTGTCATGACCCTGCGGCGCCCGAATGCGTAGAGCGCAGGCTCGACGAACCAGCGGCAGAAGCTCGGGTCCGGGTCGTAGACAGCAGCAGCCATCAGCGGATCGAAGAACTCCTCAGACAGGGTGGCGCGTTCCAACAGTGGCCTTCGTGCAGCTCCGGCCAGGTGCCGCGCACGTCGGTCTTCAGGCACGTCGGCCGCAGCCTCAAGGTCCAGCAGGCGAGTCACTTCGGCTGCGCATGCAAGGAATGTACGTGTGGATGCCTCGTGGCGGTCACCTACGCTCATGGCAGGATTCTCGACCACGGGCCTGAGCAGAAGTGCTCGCATGGGCGAGATGATCTCGATGTGACTGGTGCGATCACGGCGTCGGAGCCGTCCTGGATAGCCCCGTTCTCTGGGCTGAGCCCGCGCGCCTTCGGGAAGCTGGTAACAGTGCTGCGTCGCGCAGGTGCGGACACGGCCCGCAAGGCCCGGCCGTGGAGCCTTCCGCTGGAAGACCGTACCCTGCTGATCACCGCGTACTGGCGAACCAACCTGACAATGCGGCAGCTCGCCCCGCTGTTCGGGATCTCGAAGTCGGCAGCGGACCAGATCATCGACAACCTTGGGCCGATGCTCGCGCTCCAGCCCCGCAAGCGGTTCACGAAGGACACCGTGCTCGTCGTGGACGGCACCTTGGTCTCGCCCGGGACCACACCGTCGCCGAGCGGTCGAAGAACTACCGGTACTCCACCAACCACCAGGTCGTCATCGATGCCGACACCCGCCTGGTCGTCGTGGTCGGCCGGCCGCTCGCCGGGAACCGCAACGACTCCAAGGCATGGGAGGAGTCCGGGCCAAAGCCGCCGTCAGCGGAACGACCACAATCGCCGACGGCGGCTACCCGGGCACCGGCCTGGTCATCCCGCACCGCCGCAAGCGCGGCCAGAGTGAACTCACGGATTGGAAGGAGGAACACAACAAGTCCCACAAGCAGGTCCGGGCTCGCGTTGAGCACGCCTTCGCCCGCATGAAGACCTGGAACATCCTCCGCGACTGCCGCCTCAAAGGCGACGGCGTCCACCACGCCATGCTCGGCATCGCACGGATGCACAACCTTGCCCTCGCCGGATAGATCAGCGGGTCACACTGCGGCCAACCATGCCCGAGGCGACTCGTAGATCATTTGCGGGACAGCCCTTAGGTTTGGGAGCGGGATGCTTGAGTATGAGGGGAGCGGGTCTGAGCGGCAGCACGCCGGGAACCGCCTTTGCCGCCCGTCACGGCTACGCGGTTGCAGACGTCGTACTCCGCCGACTATGTAGATGCATGCGTCGAACAGGGCCGCCACCCCGGCACCCGCGTGCCTGTTCTCGTACCGCCGAGAATCTACAGTCGGATGCGACACTCGTTGCGGTGACACGCCTCGTGACCTGCGGTGTACCAAAGTGCCAACTAACTTTCTGATTCTGTCCCTCCGACTGCTGACGCTACTTGGCATCAGTACAGGTCAGGAACGTTGCCTGATGCCAAGTAGCAATCCTGGTCACACCCGGCACCCGCGGACCCGGCCCCGACAGGCACGAGACACCGACCTCCCGCACCGAGCCACGGCCGCCCGCCCGGCCCGGCCCCGGCCCAGGCCCCGGCAGGCGCGCCCGCCGGGACCCGGACCGGGCCCCGCCGGTGTCGGGGCCGCCTACTCGTCCGCTTCCCGTAGCGGGATGGGCGCGTCGCGATCACCGTGCAGAAGCGTGTGGATCCTGACCCAGCGCCCTTCCCCGCTCGCGGCTTCCGCCACCGCGAGAGCGCCGCGCACCGGGGGCGCTGTCCAGGTACTCCTCGAGCTCATCGTAGATACGGCCGAAGTAGACGGCTTCCCGGACGATGCCGACCGGCCCGTACGGTGTGAACGCTCCGAGCTCCAGAACGGGCATGTCGTGGAGGTACTGCCGTACGGCCATGCGCACCGGGTTCGGAGACCGGTCCAGGGCCATCTCGAGCCGCCGAAAACGGATGGCCGACGGCCTTCCGCCCGGCCATCCTGACCCGATGGGAGACAGAGCCAACGTCGTCGTGGTCCGGGAGAACGGCGCACACGAGCTGTACCGGAGCGGCTGGGCGGTCGGGATCGACCTGGATCTGCTGGACGGGCCGACGGCGGTTCTCGCCATGCTTCCCGATCTTCGCCAGGACGGCTGGTGGTTGGACGACACGGTGGCCCAGGGCGGGATACTGCTCGACCTCGGTCGTCAGGTGCTCCTGTTCTTCGCCTGGGAGGGGCCCAGCACCGAGCTCCGCCACCGCGCGGCCGTGTTCGAGTTGATCCGCGCCGCGTGGCCGGGCTGGACGGTCCGCTGGCTCTTCGATGGCCAGGCCGAACTGCGCGAGTACGTCGGGCTGGACCCGGAATGCGTCCGCTCCCGCGACGCGGGCCCTTGCGCGGCACCGTTCCTCGCCCCCGATGACGAGGAGTTGGCCGGGCCCGACCCGGGCGGTGTGGTGATCACGGTCGGCGCCGGCCGCTGTCACGTCGCCTCCGACGCCTTCGACCACCCCGTCCGCGAGGGCGCCGCCCTGCTCGACCGCCTGGCAGACGCCCCCGGGCACGGAAGCTGCCGCCTGCACGTCAACGCCGGTATCCACCTCGATCCGGAACGCCGCCGTCTGGGCTGGTGGTCCCTCTCCTCCGTGCCGCGGGCGTACCGAGTACCGGATGTGTGGCCGGGCTGGACCGTGGAGTTCTGGCAGGACGAGTGGGAACGGCACGTCAGAGCCGCCGACCGCTTCTCCCCGGCGGCGTTCGACGCCGGAGAGGAGGGCAGAACCGCGGTGCTCGCCGAGGCCGGGGAGCGTCGGGCCCGCCACCGTGCCTGCGGGCGGTGGGGGAGTGCGTCGGTGGTCGGCCGATGAGTTCAGGCGCCGAGAACGGTCTACCCGGCTATACGGCCGTTCTCGACAGGAGTGCCATGTCCACCATCCAGCCCGTGATCATCACCGCCCACCAGGAGGTTCTGGTCGGCTTCTATACGAAGCTGTTCGGCGCCGAGGAGGTCTTCCGGGTGCCGGCGGAAGGTCCGGCCTTCTACCTCGGCCTGCGCATCGGCGACACCGACCTCGGGCTGGTGGCCAAGGCGGACCCGGGGACGGGGGCGGCGCCGCGGATCCTGCTCAGCATCGCCGTCGACGACGTCGACGCGATGCTCGGCCGGGTGACGGCGCTGGGCGGCTCGCTCCACGGCGGGCCCAACGACATGCCGTGGGGCCAGCGCGTCGCCCACATCCAGGATCCCGACGGCAACGCGGTGAACCTCACCCAGGCGATCCCGGCTCGGTGACGGTGACGGCGACGGTGTCGATGAGGGGGTCAGGCCGCCCGGACTCCGACCGCCAGCGTCAGTTCGAGGACCCGGTGCGGCGACCCGAGGTCGGGGAACAGCTCCCGCAGCTGTGACATCCGGTAGCGGACCGTCTGGGGGTGGACGAACAGCGCCGCCGCCACCTCGTCCCGCCTGCCCTGGTACAGCAGCCACGCCCGCAACGTCTCCTCCAGCCGCCGCGCGGTCGCGGCGGACAAGGTCCGCAGCGGTGCGAGGGCCCGGGCGCGCAGGTCCGCGAAGGCGTCCGCGTCGGCGCTCAGCACCAGCTCGGGCAGATGGTCCTCGGTGTCGCGGATGTCGGGGGAGAGCGAGCGCGCGCGGACGGCCCGTGCGTACGAGGCGGACGCGCGCGTCCACGGCCGGGCCGGGCCGACCACGGCGGTGCGGTCCAGCAGCTGCCGCAGCAGGCGCGGCCGGTCGGCATCGGGGACGAGCAGCACGCCGGAGGCGTCCGGCAGGTCGTCGAGGACGAGGGTGCCCGGGTCGAGCGAGCGGTAGGCGGGCCGGGCTCGGGCCCCGGCGGGGTCCGGCTCGGCCGCGGTGGGTGGTACGGACCGCTGTGCGGGCGAAGCGGATCCGAGGGGGATTGGTCCAGACCTATTGACGGTCGATTCCAGCCCTCTTACGATCCGGTCGGCACAGCCCCACATGTCCACGTCACCCAGAGCCGGGCGTCACGCCCCCACGCGCCGGTCCATGACCACGTCGCCCGGCGGGAAGGGAGCACCGCGTGTTCCGTCGCAAGCCGCGCACCGCAGGCCCGTCCGCCGACCCCCACCACCGGACGGACCCCGGCCGCCACCGCACCACCGCCTCCAGGAGGACCCTCGCCGGGCTCAGCGCGATCGCCGTCGTCGCCGCCGGGCTGGCCGCGGCCGGATCCGTCTCGGCCGGGGCCGCCACCCCCAACCTCGTCGCCAACTCCGGTTTCGAGAGCGGGTTGTCCGACTGGACCTGTTCCGGCGGCTCCGGCGCGGCGGTCGGGAGCCCGGTCCACTCCGGTGCCTCCGCGCTCAAGGCGACCCCCGCCGGCTCGGACAACGCCCAGTGCACCCAGACCGTCAGCGTGCAGCCCAACTCCCAGTACACGCTGAGCGCCTTCGTCCAGGGCAGCTACGTCTACCTGGGCGCCACCGGCACCGGAATCACCGGCACCACGTCCACCTGGACGCCCAGCAGCCCGTCCTACGGCCAGCTCAGCGTCACCTTCGCCACCGGCGCCAACACCACCTCGGTGACCGTCTACCTGCACGGTTGGTACGGGCAGCCCGCCTACTACGCGGACGACGTGGCCCTCGCCGGTCCCGGCGGCACCAACCCCACCCCGACCGCCACCGCGCCCACCACGGTCCCGCCGACCACCGCGCCCCCCACGACCGCCCCGCCGACCACGCCGCCGCCGAGCACCGCGCCCCCCACCACGGCCCCGCCGACCACGCCGCCGGGCGACACCTGTCCCACCAAGCCCAAGCCGTCGGGCAAGGTCCTGCAGGGCTACTGGGAGAACTGGGACGGCGCCTCCAACGGGGTCCACCCCGGCATGGGATGGGTACCCATCACGGACAGCCGGATCGCCGCGCACGGCTACAACGTCATCAACGCCGCCTTCCCGGTGATCCTCTCGGACGGCACCGTGCTGTGGCAGGACGGCATGGACGCGGGCGTCAAGGTCTCCACCCCCGCCGAGATGTGCCAGGCCAAGGCGGCCGGGGCGACGCTCCTGATGTCGATCGGCGGCGCCGCCGCCGGCATCGACCTGAGCTCCGCCGCCGTCGCCGACAAGTTCGTGGCGACCGTCGTCCCGATCCTGAAGAAGTACAACTTCGACGGCATAGACATCGACATCGAGACCGGCCTGTCCGGGAGCGGCAACATCAACACGCTGTCCGCCTCCCAGTCCAACCTGATCCGCATCATCGACGGCGTCCTCGCGCAGATGCCGGCCGGCTTCGGCCTCACCATGGCCCCCGAGACCGCCTACGTCACCGGCGGCAGCGTCACCTACGGCTCGATCTGGGGCTCGTACCTGCCGATCATCAAGAAGTACGTCGACAACGGCCGCCTGTGGTGGCTGAACATGCAGTACTACAACGGCAGCATGTACGGCTGCTCCGCCGACTCCTACCAGGCGGGCACCGTCCAGGGCTTCACCGCGCAGACCACCTGCCTCAACAACGGCCTGACCATCCAGGGCACCACCATCAAGGTGCCCTACGACAAGCAGGTGCCCGGCCTGCCCGCCCAGCCCGGCGCCGGCGGCGGCTACATGGCGCCGAGCCTGGTCGGCCAGTCGTGGAACGCCTTCGGCGGTTCGCTCAAGGGGCTCATGACCTGGTCGATCAACTGGGACGGCTCGAAGGGCTGGAGCTTCGGCGACAACGTCAAATCCCTCCAGAACCGCTGACGCCACCCACCGCCCGTTGATCGTCGGCAAGGGATGTCCTGACATCCTGTGAGGTATGGCGACACTCAACGGGAAGCCCGTTTCCATCGACGACCTGCTGCCCCTGGCCCTGGTCGACGTCGGGCACTTCACGTCCATGCGCGTCGACGAGGGCGCCGTGCGCGGGCTGGAGCTGCACATGGCGCGGCTCGCGAAGGACTGCGCGGTCGTGTGGGGCGCCGACCTGGACACCGGGCGCGTGCGCGCGTTCGTCCGGGAGGCGCTGCACGGGCGGTCGCAGCCCTGCGTCGTCCGCGTGACCGTCTACGACCCCGCGGTCGACATGGGGCACCTCGCGGCGCCGGGGGAGCCGCAGGTCCTGGTCACCGTGCGCGGAGCCGGCGCATTGCGCGCGCCGGCTCCGCTGCGCGCACGGAGCGTGCCGTACGAGCGGGAGCTGCCCGAGGTGAAGCACGTCGGCCTCTTCGGGGCCCTGCACACCCGGCGCGGCGCCCAGCTCGCCGGTTTCGACGACGCCCTGTTCGTCGGACGCGACGGACGCGTCAGCGAGGGCCCCACCTGGAACGTCGGATTCGTCGACGCCGACGGCGGCGTCGTGTGGCCGCAGGCTCCGGTGCTGCCCGGGGTCACCAGGGCGCTGCTCCAGCAGCGCGCCGCACACCGGGTCGCCCCCGTGACCCTCGAGGAGGCGAAGGGCATGGCGGCCGCCTTCGCGACGAACACCAGCATCGGCGTCCGGGCGATCGCCGCCATCGACGACACCGCACTGCTGGCCGAGCACCCCGTACTGGACCGGCTCCGCGAGGCCTACCTCTCCGTGCCCGGCGAGAGGCCGTAGGGCGCCGGTCCCGCGGGCCGGGCCGCCGGTGTCACGCCATGCGGGCGCCCAAGGTGCGCACCACCTGGGTCAGGACCTTCTCGCGCCAGTTCTCCTCGGTCTCGGGGTACTTCCCGACGCCGTCGGCGGTCGAGGAACCGCTCACTTCGAACTGGTACGGGCCCTGGTGGCAGATCATCGTGGCGGACGTGCCCCGGGTGTAACAGCCCGCCGTACCGAGCGAGTTCCCCAGGTCACGGAACTTCTTGGGGTCCGTCCCGGCGCGCTTCGCCTCGTTGTCGCGGTCCTCGGCGTAGGCGCTCGCCACGAGTGCGGGATCGGCGACGGTCTTGAAGACGATGCGGACGCTGCTGTTGTGCTTGCCCTCGTACTTGGCCGGCAGCCCGAACTCGGTCTTGCAACCCCCGGCCGGTACGTCGCCCGTGGTACCCGGATCGGACTTGGCGAGCGGGTTGAAGTTGATGACGGTCACCTTGATCGGCGTCCGCCGGAAGTCCTCGGCCTGCGGCAGGATCGCGCGGATCTCCTCGTCGCCGAGGACCTCGCACGCGTTGGGCCACTGCGCCAGCGGCAGCGAACCCCCGGCGGCGGGACGCGCCTCCAGCTTCGCACCGGAGGGCTTCGCTGACTCGAACTTCAGCGCCGGCGGCTCGCTGCTGCAGCCGGTCAGAACGGCCGCGGCGGACGCGAGCGCCGCGACGGCCAGGACGCGACGGCTCGGTTTCGTGGTGGGCACGGTCAACTCCCCTATGTGGACACGGGGGATCCCCCCTCTTTCCGGGCCCATTGTGGACGTCCGCGCCCGATCCCTCCCGCCGAAGCCGCCGCGCGCCCTGTGATCTTGCCGACAGCGGGACCGCCGTCCGTGCGTCGGCGGTCCCGGACCGGTCAGCCGTGGACGAACTCCGGCGGGCGCTTGTCCACGAACGCCGTCATGCCCTCCTTCTGGTCGGCGGTGGCGAACACCGCGTGGAAGAGGCGGCGTTCGAAGCGGACGCCCTCGGTGAGGGTGGTCTCGAAGGCGCGGTTCACGGCCTCCTTCGCCATCATCGCCACGGGCTTGGACATGCCCGCGATCGTCTCCGCCACCGCGTGGGCCTCGGCGAGCAGCGCGTCGGCGGGGACGACGCGGGAGACCAGCCCGGCCCGCTCCGCCTCGTCGGCGTCCATCGTGCGCCCGGTCAGACACAGCTCCATGGCCTTGGCCTTGCCGACGGCACGGGTGAGCCGTTGGGAGCCGCCGATGCCCGGGATGACGCCCAGCTTGATCTCCGGCTGGCCGAAGACGGCGGTGTCGGCGGCGAGCAGGACGTCGCAGAGCATGGCGAGTTCGCAGCCGCCGCCCAGGGCGTAGCCGGACACGGCGGCGACGGTGGGGGTGCGGAGCTGGCCGAGCCGGTCCCAGGCCGTGAACCAGTCGGAGAGGTACATGTCCATGTAGCTCCGCGGCCGCATCTCCTTGATGTCCGCCCCGGCGGCGAAGGCCTTCGCCGAGCCCGTCAGGACGATGCAGCCGACCTCCGGATCCCGGTCCAGGGCCTCGGTGGCCGCGACCACCTCGGTCATGACCTGGAGGTTCAGGGCGTTCAGGGCCCGGGGGCGGTTCAGGGTGACCAGGGCGACCCGGCCCTTGCGCTGGACCAGGATGGTCTCGTACGTCTGCGTCACGGGGCGGTCGTTCCGTTCTGTTCGGTGTGGGTGCGGGTCCGGGTGCGGGTGTCGGCTTCGAGCGCGGCTTCGGCCCCGGGACGCAGCGTCCGTACGATCGCCGAGAAGTCCAGCTCGCGCCCCTCGCCCGCGGCGAAGTCGGCGTACAGCTCGGCGGCCTTGAGGCCCAGGGGCGCGTCCACGTTCCCGGCCCGCAGGGCGTTCGCCGCCAGTCCCAGGTCCTTGGCCATCAGAGGAGCCGCGAAGCCGGGCCGGTAGTCCCGGTTGGCGGGGCTGCCCGGTACGGGCCCGGGCACGGGGCAGTTGACGGTCAGCGCCCAGCACTGACCCGACGCCGTGGAGGCGACGTCGTACAGCGCCTGGTGATCCAGGCCGAGCCGCTCGGCCAGGACGAACGCCTCGCTGACGGCGATCATGGAGATGCCGAGGATCATGTTGTTGCAGATCTTCGCCGCCTGCCCGGCGCCCGGCGCGCCGCAGTGCACGGTCTTCTTGCCCATGACGGCCAGCAGCGGCTCGGCGCGGGCGAACTCCTCGTCGCCGCCGCCCGCCATGAAGGTGAGGGTCGCGGCCCGCGCGCCCGTCACCCCGCCGGAGACCGGTGCGTCCAGCGCGCGGTGACCGGCCGCGACGGCCGCCGCGTGCGCGGCCCGGGCGTCGGCGACGTCGATCGTGGAGCAGTCGACGAACAGGGTGCCGGGCCGGGCCGCCGCGAGGAGGCCCTCCTCCCGGTAGAGGGAGAGGACGTGGCGGCCCGCGGGGAGCATCGTGATGACGACGTCCGCCTCGGCCGCGGCCCGGACCGCCGAGGGCGCGGCCTCCACCCCCGCCGCCGCCGCGGCGGCCAGGGACTCGGGCACCAGGTCGAATCCGATGACCCGGTGTCCCGCCCCGACCAGCTGGGCGGCCATCGGGCCGCCCATGTGCCCGAGCCCGATGAATGCGACGGTCGTGCTCACCACGGCACCTCCTGAGGGGAGTCGGTCACGGCGAGGCGCAGTTCGCGCTCGCCGAGCGGGGCGAAGAACCGGGCCACGTCGGCGGCACCGACCTCGGCGAGCGAGGCAGGGCTCCAGCGCGGCGCGCGGTCCTTGTCGATCACCTGCGCGCGGATGCCCTCCACCAGATCGGGGCTGCTCAGGGCCGCGCAGGAGACCCGGTACTCCTGTTCCAGGACCCGTTCCAGCGGGCCCAGCGTCCGGGCGCGGCGCAGCGCGGCCAGGGTCACCTTCAACGCCGTGGGCGACTTCGTCAGGAGCAGGTCGGCCGCTTCCTTCGCCTCCGGTGCGCCGCTGGCGCGCAGCCGGTCCAGGATCTCCTCCACGGTGTCCGCCGCGTAGCAGTGGTCGATCCACTCCCGCCGGGCGCGGAGCACTCCGCCGGGCGCGGGCACGACGTACCGCTCCAGCACCTCGTGCACGTCGGTGTGGGCGAGGTCCGTGGCCAGCTGCGGCAGCAGCGCCGCGGGGACGAAGTGGTCGGCGAGCCCGCACAGCAGCGCGTCGGCCGCGTCGACCGGCGTGCCGGTGAGGGCGAGGTGGGTGCCCAGCTCGCCGGGCGCCAGCGTCAGGAGGTAGGTGCCGCCGACGTCGGGGACGAAGCCGATGCCGGTCTCGGGCATGGCCACGCGGGAGCGTTCGGTGACGATGCGGACGCTGCCGTGGGCGGAGATCCCGACGCCGCCGCCCATCACGATGCCGTCCATCAGGGCGACGTACGGCTTGGGGTAGCGGGCGATCCGGGCGTTGAGCCGGTACTCGTCGCGCCAGAAGTCCGCCGAGGCGGTGGAGCCGCTGCGGGCGTCCTCGTGGATGGAGCGGATGTCGCCGCCCGCGCACAGGCCGCGCTCGCCGGCGCCGCGCAGCACGACGGCCGCGACGGCCGGATCGTGCTCCCACGCGGTCAGCGCCGCGTCGATGCGCAGGGCCATGGCGTGGGTGAGCGCGTTCAGGGCCCGGGGACGGTTCAAGGTCACGTACCCGGCCCGCCCCTCGGTGTGCAGGAGGACGTGATCGGCGCCTTCGGCGGCGGTGGGGCTCATCGCAGGGCCTCCGTGAGTCCGCGGGCGACGATGATGCGCATGACCTCGTTCGTTCCTTCCAGGATCTGGTGCACCCGCAGGTCGCGGAGGATCTTCTCGATCCCGTACTCGCTGAGGTAGCCGTACCCGCCGTGCAGTTGCAGGGCCCGGTCCACGACGGAGTAGCCGGTGTCGGTGGCGAACCGCTTGGCCATCGCGCACAGTTGGGGGGCCAACGGATCACCCTGGTCCAGCGAGGCGGCCGCCTGGCGGACCAGCGCGCGCGCCGCGGCCAGCTCGGTGGCCATGTCGGCGAGCCGGAACTGCAGCGCCTGCGCGTCCAACAGCCGGGCCCCGAAGGCCTCCCGGTCGGCCAGGTACGCCAGGCTGCGGTCCAGTGCGCTCTGCGCACCGCCCAACGAGCAGGCGGCGATGCCCAGACGGCCGCCGTTCAGGCCGTTCATGGCGATGCGGAAACCGTCGCCCTCGGCGCCGAGCCGTCGGTCGGCGGGCACGCGGACGGCGTCGAGGACCACCTGCCGGGTGGGCTGGGCGTTCCAGCCCATCTTGCGCTCGTTGGGGCCGAAGGAGACGCCGGGGTCGTCGCGTTCGACCACGAAGGCGGAGATCCCGCCCGGACCCTCACCGCCGGTGCGCGCCATGACGACGTACACCTCGGCGGCGCCCGCACCCGAGATGAACTGCTTGACCCCGCTCAGGACGTAGTCGTCGCCCACCCGTTCGGCCCGGGTGCGCAGCGCGGCGGCGTCCGACCCGGCGCCCGGTTCGGTCAGGCAGTAGCTGCCGAGCGAGCGGGCCGAGCACAGGGCGGGGAGCCACCGGTCGCGCTGGACGCGGTCGCCGTAGCGGTCGATCATCCAGGCGACCATGTTGTGGATGGACAGGTATCCGGCGATGGAGGGGCACCCGGTGGCGAGGGCCTCGAAGACGAGGACGCCGTCGGCGCGGCTCAGGCCCGAACCGCCGTGCTCCTCGCGGACGTAGACGCCGCCGAGTCCGAGGTCGGCCGCCTTGCGGAGCACGTCCACCGGGAAGTGCTTGTCCTGGTCCCAGCCGACGGCGTACGGACCGAGCTGCTCCTGCGCGAAGTCGAGCGTGACCTCGGCGAGGGCGAGCTGATCGGGGGTCAGTGTGGTGGTCACCGGCTCAGCCCATCGTCGGGATGGTGAAGCTCGCGCCCTCCTTGGCCCCGGAGGGCCAGCGCGAGGTGACGGTCTTGGTACGGGTGTAGAAGCGGATCGAGTCGGGGCCGTGCTGGCCCAGGTCGCCGAAGCCGGACCGCTTCCAGCCGCCGAAGGTGTGGTAGGCGACGGGGACCGGGATGGGCACGTTGACGCCGACCATGCCGGCGCCGACGCGGCGGGTGAAGTCGCGGGCGGTGTCCCCGTCGCGGGTGAAGATCGCGACGCCGTTGCCGTACGGGTGCTCGGTGGGCAGCCGCAGTGCCTCCTCGTAGTCCGCCGCACGGGCGACGCACAGCACCGGGCCGAAGATCTCCTCGCGGTAGATCCGCATCCGCGGGGTGACGCGGTCGAAGAGGGAGGCCCCGGCGAAGAAGCCGTTCTCGTGCCCGGGCAGGGTGAACCCGCGCCCGTCGACGACGAGTTCGGCGCCCTCGTTGACCCCGATGTCGACGTAGCGCCGGACCCGGTCCAGCGCGTCCCGGCTGACCAGCGGGCCGAAGTCGGCGTCGGCGTCGTCGGAGCGGCCGATCCGCAGGGTGGCGATGCGCTCCCCCAGGCGGGCGACCAGCGCGTCGGCGGTCTCCTCGCCGACGGGGACGGCGACGGCGATCGCCATGCAGCGCTCACCGGCCGAGCCGTAGCCCGCCCCGATGAGGGCGTCGACGGCCTGGTCGAGATCGGCGTCCGGCATCACGATCATGTGGTTCTTGGCGCCGCCGAAGCACTGGGCGCGCTTGCCGTGGGCGGCGGCGGTGGCGTAGATGTGCGCGGCGATCGGCGTGGAGCCGACGAAGCCCAGCGCCTGCACCCGGGGGTCCGTCAGCAGCGTGTCGACCGCCTCCTTGCCGCCGTTGACCACGTTGAACACGCCGGGCGGCAGCCCCGCTTCGAGGAACAGCTCGGCGAGGCGCAGGGGTACGGAGGGGTCCCGCTCCGAGGGCTTGAGGACGAAGGCGTTGCCGCAGGCGAGCGCGGGGGCGGCCTTCCACAGCGGGATCATCGCGGGGAAGTTGAAGGGGGTGATGCCCGCGACGACGCCGAGCGGTGAGCGCAGGGAGTGCACGTCGATGCCGCTCCCGGCGTTGTCGGTGAACTCGCCCTTGAGGAGGTGGGGGATGCCCGCGGCGAACTCGACCACCTCCAGGCCGCGTTGGATGTCGCCGTGGGCGTCGGCGACGGTCTTGCCGTGTTCGGCCGACAGCAGTCGGGCCAGTGACTCCCTTTCGCCCGCGATCAGTTGCAGGAAGCGCAGCAGTACACGGGCGCGGCGCTGCGGGTTCCACTCGCCCCACTCGCGCTGCGCCGCCTCGGCGTCGGCGATGGCGGCCTCGGTGTCGGCGCGTCCGGCGAGCGGGACCCGGGCCTGGACGGCGCCGGTGTTGGGGTCGTGGACGTCGGCGAAGAGGCCGGACGTGCCGGTGGTGTGCTTTCCGCCGATGAAATGGGTGAGTTCGCGGACCATGGGAGCCTGCTCTCGTCAGGTGAGGATCCGGGGACGGCACGGCGCACCGGCGACCGGACCCGGTTCGGGTCCGTCGCGTGGGGTGCCGTGGGACAGGGCTGCCGGGGGCGGCCCGAGAGCTAGAGCGCGGGGGTCGCCGCTCGCTCCGCCGGATCACCAGGGTCGTGGGTACGGACCGGTGCCATGCGTGTCTGCTCCATCCTCGTGGACAACACGGAACGTTCCGCGGCCGGTAACCTGACTCCCGGATCACCGCGTGCCGTCCGCCTCGCCGACGTGACAGCGTCAGTGGCGTGTGGAGGGCAGCACACTCCCCGGTCACAGTGGCGGGACCGTGCCGGATTCACACCGGCTTCCCTGCACCGCGGACCTTGTGCCACGAACATATAGTTGGACGTCCTAGTAAGTCCACCCCCGCCGCCCCCGCCACGCCCACCGGCCCGGGCGGGCGACCGGCCCGCTCAATCGCCCTCGGTGACGACCGGGTAGGGCACGAAGGTGCTGCTGTTCTCGTCCACCGCGAGCGTTCGCCCGAGCGGGGGAGCGGCGCGCTGGGGGCATTCGAGGCGTTCGCAGAGGCGGCAGCCCATGCCGATCGGCGTGGCGGCCGAGGCGTTGGCGAGGTCGAGCCCGTCGGAGTAGACCAGGCGGGAGGCGTGCCGGATCTCGCACCCGAGGCCGATCGCGAAGGTCTTGCCGGGCTCGCCCCAACCGCCGCGGTGCCGGGTGACGGCCCGGGCGGTCCACAGGTGGCGCGCGCCGTCGGGCATGGCGGCGATCTGGACGTGGATGCGGCCGGGGGCGGCGAAGGCCTCGTAGACGTTCCACAGCGGGCAGGTGCCGCCCGCCCGGGAGAAGTGGAAGCCGGTGGCGGACTGCCGCTTGGACATGTTCCCGGCCCGGTCGACGCGGACGAAGGAGAACGGGACGCCCCGCAGGCGCGGCCGCTGGAGGGTGCTGAGGCGGTGGCAGACCGTCTCGTAACCCAGGCCGAAGCGCACGGTGAGCTTCTCGATGTCGTAGCGCTCCTCCTCGGCCGCCGCGTGGAAGGCCGGGTACGGGAGCACCAGCGCCGCGGCGAAGTAGTTCGCGATGCCGATGCGGGCCAGCGACCAAGCGGCCGAGCCCGCCTCGAAGTCCTCCGAGGCGAGGGCGGACAGACCCGCCCCGTGTTCGAGGAGCGCGAGCTGGGTGGCCATGCGGAACGCCTGCTGCCCGGGGAGCAGGCGCGGCGACAGGTGCAGGGTCCGCCGCGCGGGGTCGTAGCGGTGCAGCCGGTCGGCGTCCGGGGCCAGGCGTACGCCGTGCCGCTCGGCCAGCCGGTCCGCGAGGGCGGGCAGTACGCCGCCGGGGCGGATGCCGATCGCCTTCGCCAGGGCCTCGGCCGCGAGATCGGTGTCGTGGAGGTAGTTCTGGCGGCGGTAGAAGAACTCGCGGATCTCCTCGTGCGGCGGCCGGGGTCCGCCGACGGTCCCCCCGGCCCTGCCGTCCGCGGCGTCCGCGAGCCGCTCCGTCAGGGCCACGTTGCGCCGCCCCAGGTCGAGCAGGACCCCGGCGAGGGCCGGCAACCGCTGGACCAGCTCGGCCAGTTCGGAGGCCGAGACCCGGGCGGCCGTGATGTCGTCGGCCAGGGCCTCGCGCAGGTCCGCGAGGGTGCGCGCGCCGTCCCGCTCCGCGAAGAAGCCCGGATCGACGCCGAAGGCCTCCGTGAGCCGGAGCAGCACGGGCACCGTGAGCGGGCGGGAGTCGTGCTCCATCTGGTTCAGGTAGCTGGGGGAGATCTCCAGTCGGCGCGCCAACTCGGCCTGGCTGAGCCGCCGCTCCTCGCGCAGCCGCCGCAGCCGCGCCCCCGCGTAGGTCTTGCCCATCGTGCCCCCCGTCGCACCTACCAGTGAGTAGGAAGGTGAGTGTAGGCGCCGCCGCGGACCGCGCACCCTTCGCAACCTTGGCAATCGCGGCGGAGAAGATGCGCAGAACCTGGCATGCGGCCACGGTTGATGGCACTCGGTGCCACTGTCAGAGTCGGACTGCGGCCAGGAAAGCCCGCCGATGCGCCCGATGGGCGGGGAAGGCGGACCGCGCCGCACGGTGTGCAGGGTGCACCGAGTGTCACCCGGTGACGCGTCGATGTCTCATTCGCACCTTTCACATGTCCACTTTTTGACGTGAACTCAAGGGGAGACGGCCATGGCCGCGCAGCAGGCTCAGGATCAGGCTCGGGCTCAGGCGGGAACGACGACGGCGGCGGCCCGGGAACTGGCGCGGCGGTGGGCCGACGACCCCCGCTGGGCGGGCATCGAGCGGACCCACTCCGCCGAGGACGTCGTCCGACTCTCCGGCAGCGTCCGCGAGGAGCACACCCTGGCCCGGCGCGGCGCCGAGCGGCTGTGGCGCCAGCTGCACGAGCAGGACTACATCCACGCCCTGGGCGCCCTCACCGGCGGCCAGGCCGTCCAGCAGGTCCGGGCCGGACTCCAGGCGATCTACCTGTCCGGCTGGCAGGTCGCGGCCGATGCCAACCAGGCCGGCCACACCTACCCCGACCAGAGCCTGTACCCGGTCAACTCGGTGCCCCAGGTGGTCCGTCGGATCAACAACGCCCTGCTGCGCGCCGACCAGATCGCCACCGCCGAGGGCGGCGCGGACACCACCGACTGGCTGGCCCCGATCGTGGCGGACGCGGAAGCCGGTTTCGGTGGCCCCCTCAACGCCTTCGAGCTGACCAAGGCCATGATCGCGGCGGGCGCGGCGGGCATCCACTACGAGGACCAGCTGGCCTCCGAGAAGAAGTGCGGCCACCTCGGCGGCAAGGTGCTCGTCCCCACCGCCCAGCACGTCCGCACCCTGAACGCGGCCCGCCTGGCCGCCGACATCGCGGACACCCCGACCCTGATCATCGCCCGTACCGACGCCCTCGCGGCCACCCTGCTGACCAGCGACGTCGACGAGCGCGACGCCGAGTTCTGCACGGGCGAGCGCACCGCCGAGGGCTTCTACCGCGTCCGGGGCGGCATGGCCCCGGTCATCGCCCGCGGCCTCGCCTACGCCCCGTACGCGGACCTGATCTGGGTGGAGACGGGCACCCCGGACCTGGCGCAGGCCCGCGAGTTCGCCGAGGCGATCCACGCGCGGTACCCGGACCAGATGCTGGCCTACAACTGCTCGCCGTCCTTCAACTGGAAGGCGGCGCTGGACGACGACCAGATCGCGAAGTTCCAGCGGGAACTGGGCGCGATGGGCTACCGCTTCCAGTTCATCACCCTGGCCGGCTTCCACTCCCTCAACCACGGCATGTTCGACCTCGCCCGCGGCTACGCCGAGCACGGCATGACCGCGTACGTCGACCTCCAGGAGCGCGAGTTCGCCGCCCAGGCGCAGGGCTTCACCGCCGTCAAGCACCAGCGCGAGGTCGGCACGGGCTACTTCGACCTGGTCTCCACCGCCGTCAACCCGGCCTCCTCGACCACCGCGCTCGCGGGCTCCACCGAGGAAGAGCAGTTCCACTAGGACCCGCACCGCACCGCCCCCGGGGCCCCGTACCGGAGCCCCGGGACCTCCCCTTCACCTCTTCCTCCGCTCCCCTTCCCCCCTAGAGGAGACCCGTATGTCCGTCCACGCGATCACGCGCCGCGTCGAGGTCCTCGCGGCTCCGGGCGAGCGCCACGACGAGATCCTGACGCCCGAGGCGCTCGACTTCCTCGCCCGGCTCGACGAGGCCTTCGCGGAGCGGCGGCCCAGGCTCTTCAAGGAGCGCGAGCGCCGCTCGGCCAACCTGGCCGCCGGCACGCCCCTGGACTTCTCCCGCGCCGGCGCGGCCGTCCGCGCCGACCCCGACTGGCGGGTCGCGCCCCCCGCGCCCGGTCTGATCGACCGGCGGGTGGAGATCACCGGCCCGCCCGAGCGGCGCATGACGGTGCACGCCCTCAACTCCGGCGCCCAGGTGTGGATGGCCGACTTCGAGGACGCCACCTCGCCCACCTGGGACAACGTCATCGGCGGGCAGCTGAACCTGCTCGACGCCATCGAACGCCGCATCGACTTCACCACCCCGGAGGGCAAGGAGTACCGCCTCGGCACGGACCTGGCGACCATCGTGGTGCGCCCCCGCGGCTGGCACCTCACCGAGGAGCACCTGGCGATCGACGGCCGGTCCGTCCCGGCCTCCCTGGTCGACTTCGGCCTGTACTTCTTCCACTGCGCCCAGCGGCAGATCGACGCCGGGCACGGCCCGTACTTCTACCTCCCCAAGCTGGAGAACCGGGGCGAGGCGCGGCTGTGGAACGACGTGTTCGTGCTGGCCCAGGAACTGCTCGGGATCCCCCGCGGCACGGTCCGCGCCACCGTGCTCATCGAGACGGTCACCGCGGCGTTCGAGATGGAGGAGATCCTCTACGAACTGCGCGAGCACAGCTCCGGGCTCAACGCGGGCCGCTGGGACTACCTCTTCAGCATCATCAAGACCTTCGGCCACCGCACCGACTTCCAACTGCCCGACCGGGCCGCGGTCACCATGACCGCACCCTTCATGCGGGCCTACGCCGAACTCCTCGTCCGCACCTGCCACCGGCGCGGCGCCCACGCCGTCGGCGGCATGTCCGCCCACGTCCCCGGGAAGGACGCGGCCGCGAACGAGGCGGCGCTCGCCAAGGTCCGGCTCGACAAGGAGCGCGAGGCCGAGGACGGGTTCGACGGCTCCTGGGTCGCCCACCCCGCCCTGGTGCCCGTCTGCCGCACGGTCTTCGACGGCGTGCTCGCCGACCGGCCGCACCAGCTCGACCGTACGCGCGAGGACGTCCGGGTCACCGCGGCCGACCTCTTGTCGGTCCGGCGGGTCGCGGGCCCGCCCACGGCCGAAGGCATCCGGGCCAATGTCGCCGTCGCCCTGCGGTACTTCGACGCGTGGCTGCGCGGCAGCGGCGCCGTCGCCCTGGGCGGGCTGATGGAGGACGCGGCGACCGCGGAGATCGCGCGGGTCCAGCTCTGGCAGTGGCTGCGCCACGGCACGGCCGACCGCGCGGGCGTGCGGGAGGTCCTCGACGCGCAGTGCGCCGCGCTCGCGCGGGAGGATCCGGACGCCCTGGTCACCGAGGCGCGCGCCGTCCTGGAGCGGACGGCGCTGCAGCGGGACCTGCCGGCCTTCTTCACCCCCGACGCCTACGCCCGCCACCTCGTCCGCCGCCCGGAGGCCCGCGCATGAGCACCACCGGCACCGCCACCACCGCCACCGCCACCCCCACCGGCGCGGGCGCCGCGATCCGCAGGGTCGGCGTCGTCGGCGGCGGCCAGATGGGCGCGGGCATCGCCGAGGTCTGCGCCCGCGCGGGCCTGGACACCGTGGTGTGCGAGACGGACGCCGCAGCCGCCCTGGCCGCCCGTGAACGCGTGGCCGTCTCCCTCGAACGCGCCGTCCAGCGTGGCAAACTGGACCGGCTCAGTGCTGAGGACGCCCTGGCCCGGCTCGTCTTCTCCGGCAGCCCGGACGACCTCGCCGACCGGCAGCTCGTGATCGAGGCGGTGGTGGAGGACGCGGCCGTGAAGACCGAGACCTTCGCCGCCCTCGACA
This sequence comes from Streptomyces sp. NPDC059917, assembly GCF_042730635.1. Lineage (NCBI taxonomy): Bacteria > Bacillati > Actinomycetota > Actinomycetes > Kitasatosporales > Streptomycetaceae > Streptomyces > Streptomyces sp. NPDC059917. The sequence continues at coordinate 626 of NZ_JBHWLC010000006.1, read as the reverse complement.
AGATCGTCGAGGACCCGGAAGCCATCTTGGCCACCAACACCTCCGCCCTTCCCGTCATGCGACTGGCCATGGCCACCGGCCGCGCCGACCGCGTCGTGGGCCTGCACTTCTTCAACCCGGTGCCCGTCCTGCCCCTCGTGGAGATCGTCTCCTCGCTGCACACCACCCGCGAGACCGTGCGGACGGTGGAGGAGTTCGCGCGCGACGCGCTCGGCAAGACGGTGGTCCGCTCGCAGGACCGGGCCGGTTTCGTGGTCAACGCGCTCCTCGTCCCCTACCTGCTCTCGGCCATTCGGATGGCCGAATCGGGCTTCGCCAGCGCCGAGGACGTCGACGCGGGCATGGAGCTGGGCTGCGCCCACCCCATGGGACCCCTGAAGCTCGCCGACCTCATCGGCCTGGACACCGTCGAGGCCATCGCGGAGTCCCTCTACGCCGAGTTCAAGGAGCCGCTCCACGCCCCGCCACCGCTGCTCCGGCGCATGGTCCAGGCCGGTCTGCTGGGCCGCAAGAGCGGCCGCGGCTTCCACACCTACGACCGGGGCTGACGAGGGACCCGGTGGTACGGCTCCCGGGTTGAGGGACCCGGGAGGCACGGAGCAGGAGCGCGCGGCGGCCCGGTGAGC
>NZ_JBHWLC010000005.1:93780-200632 GCF_042730635.1 Streptomyces sp. NPDC059917 | reverse complement strand
TTTTTTTTATTCCCCCTGGCCCCGCCCCCCACCTCTCGGGGGGCCCCCCCGCGCCGCGCCCCCCCGTAACCCCGCGGCGGGGCCCCCCCCCCCGGGGGCCCCCCCCCCCGGTCCCGCCCCGCCCTTCGTCACCCCGCCCCACTCCATCCCACCCGGAGCCCCTCCACGATGCGCATACGAATCGCTCTCCGAGCCGCCCTGACCGCCCTCGGCCTGGTCCTGCTGGCCCCCGCCGCGGCGCACGCCCACGGCGACACCGTGAAGGTGGTGATGACCGGGCAACGGGAGGGACACGTCACCGCCGACATCACCTGGGAGAACGACGGCGACGCGGTCGAGGAGGCGGTCGCCGCCACCGTGAACGCGGTCAGTGGCGACGGCTCCCGCACCATGGGGCCCTGGCGGCTGGTGCGTGATTCCGCCAGGGCGCCGGGCGGCTGGGTCACCGCCGAGTCCCTGCCGCCCGGCTCGTGGAAGGTGGCCGTGGACGTCGGCTTCCCCGCGCTCGGACACGGCGAACTCCAGCTCGACGTACCGGCGGTGGATCCGGCCCCGGTCACCGCCGCGCCCGATCCCCGCCCCGCCACGCCCTCGCCCGCGGCGCCCGGTACGCAGACGCCACCGCCGGTACCGGAGTCGTCCGCCGAAGCTCCCGCGCGGCGCGCGGAGTCCGGATCCGGCTCCGCCGTCTGGTGGTCGGCGGCCGGCGTGACGGCGACGGCCCTGATCGGATCGGTCGTGGGGATCCTCCTGCGCCGCCGACGCGAGCGGCGCCAGTCGGTATCGCGTTGATCAAGACGGCTGGGCCGTGCCAGCATGTCGGTGCGTCAGATGTCACCCTCGGTGCGATGGAGAGGAACCACCTCCGTGATGCAACCCGTTCCCGCCGACCCCACCGTGCTCCACCCGATGCCGGAGCACCCGCGCGTGGTCCTGCTGGGGCCGCTGGTGAAGTCGCCGCTGATCGAGGTCGGCGACTTCACCTACTACGACGACCCGGACGACGCGACCGCCTTCGAGACGCGCAACGTCCTCTACCACTACGGTCCCGAGCGGCTCGTCATCGGGAAGTACTGCGCCCTGGGCACGGGCACCCGGTTCATCATGAACGGCGCCAACCACCGGATGGACGGACCCTCCACCTTCCCGTTCCCCACCATGGGGGGTTCGTGGGCGGAGCACTTCGACCTCATCACCGACCTGCCGGGCCGGGGCGACACGGTCGTCGGCAACGACGTGTGGTTCGGCCACGGAGCCACGGTCATGCCCGGTGTGCGCATCGGTCACGGCGCGATCGTCGCGGCCGGAGCCGTGGTCACCGCGGACGTCCCCGACTACGCCATCGTCGGCGGCAACCCCGCCCGGCTCCTCCGCACCCGCTACGAGGCCGCGGACGTCGCCCGACTCCTCGCCGTGGCCTGGTGGGACTGGCCCGTGCGAGCCATCACCCGGCACGTACGGACGATCATGTCGGGGACCGTGGCCCAGCTGGAGGAGGCCGCGGCGCGGATCGACCCGGCCTGACCCCCCGACGTCGGACGCGGAGGGCGCCGGGGTCCCGGACGGTGCCGGGGTCGACCCGAGCGCCGTCCGCGCGACGCACCCCGCCCCGCGCCGGGATCAGGCTCCGGCGGGCTCCGTCGCCCCGGTCGGCTCCTGGGCCGCGGGGGTCTCGCCGTCCGGGTGCGGGATGCGGTGCAGCCCCCGGCGGTCGTAGAGGCGGGTGACCGCGAAGCCGAAGACCAGGGCGGCGACGAGGGCGACGCCCATCGAGGTCCACGCCCGGGTCAGACCGGCGTCGGCCTGGGCCCCGTAGTAGAGCAGGGAGCGCAGTCCCTCGGTGATCTGGCGCAGCGGCTCGAACTCGGCGAGGGCGCGGAAGAAGCCGGGCAGCGCCTGGAGCGGCACGGTGGCGCCGGAGGAAGGAACGGCCATCGCGACGAAGACGATGGTGGCCAGCAGCATGCCCGGGGTGCCGAAGGCGGCGAAGAGGGCCAGGCTGCCCAGGCCGACGACCGCGATGGTGGCGACCGAGAAGAGCCACAGCAGGCCGAGGTGGGAGGCGTCCATGTCGAGGATGCCGACCGTCGCGACCTCGACCAGGGTGCCCATGACCACGGACATGCCGAGCATCAGGGCCATGCCGATGGCCAGGGTGCGCACGCGGCTGGTGTGCTGCACGGGCTCGCGCTTGCGGACGGGGCCGTAGTCGGTGTGCAGGTATCCGAGCGCGGTGTCGACCTGGGAGTTGACCAGGTTGGCGCCGAGCATGCCGCAGACGACCAGGACCAGCGCGTAGTAGAAGGCGCTCAGGCCCATGGCGCTGCGCGACCCGAGGGGGTGGCCGTCGGCGACCGCCACGGTCACCGGGTCGGCCAGCCGCAGCTGCGCGGCCGTGGGGAGCGGGGTCTTCTGGGCGGCGGCCTGCCCCAGCAGCTCCCGGCCGATCGAGGCGGAGGCGGCGTGGGCGGCCTTCTGGGCCGCCTGGGAGGACATCGAGGAGCCGATGCTGCCGGCCGCCTGGTTGGTCAGCACGGTCATCGTCGGCGGGGTGGCCTTGCCCTGGGCCGCGGGCTGGGGGGAGGAGAGCGCCGCCACCGTCGCGGAGAAGTCCTCGGGTATGACGAGGGCGCCGAAGACCTTGCCGCTGCCCAGCAGCTTGTCGGCCTCCGCACGGCTGACGACCTGCCAGTCGATGCTCCGGTCGCCCTCGGCGGCCTTGCGGATCCCCGAGACGACCTGATCGCCCAGGGCGAGGTGCCGGCCGCCCGCGTCGGCGCCGCGGTCCCCGTTGACCAGGGCCACGGGCAGATCGCGCAGGTTGCCCCTGGGGTTGACGTTGCCGCCGACGTAGAGCAGCGCGAACATCATGGAGACCACTGCGGCGATGAGGCCCGTACCGATCCACAACCGGGGTCGGCGGAGTACGGAAGGGGGATGGGGCTGAGGCATCGATTCTCCGGTGCGGCTGCGTTCCTGAGGCTGGATACTGAAGGTATCCAGATGGTGGATAGTGGCAGTATCTTGTTGCGGTGTCCAATCGCCGACGGCGCGAGCCGGACCGCGTGACCAGCAGGGAAGCCGCATGAAGATCTCCGAGCTCAGCCGGCGGACCGGCGTACCGGTCGCCAGCATCAAGTACTTCCTGCGCCAGGGCCTGTTGCCGGCGGGCCGGGCCACCTCCGCGACCATCTCCGAGTACGGGGACGAGCACGCGCAGCGGCTGCGGTTGATCAAGGCGCTGACCACGCTCGGCGGCCTGTCCATCGCCGCGACCCGGGACGTGCTCGGGGCCGTGGACCGGGCCGACACCTCCGAGGGCGCCCTCGGAGCGGTCAGCTACGCGCTCCCCGTGCCCGTGGCCGCCCAGGGCGGCGCGGGGCCCGAGGAGGACGACGGCGCCGCCCCCACCGCCGCCGCCGCGGAGGTGGCCGAGCTGCTCACGGCCCTGGACTGGCAGGCCCCCGACACGTCACCGCACGTACAGGGGCTGACGACCGCCCTGCGGGAGTTGCGGCGGCTGGACGCGCAGTACGGCCCGGGCGAGCTCGCGGCCTACGCGCGACTGGCCGAGGAGGTGGCCCGACTGGACCTGGAACGCGCGGCGGTCCTGGAGGACCCGGTGGCCCTGGCCGAGCGGGCGGTCATCGTCTTCGCGATCTGCGCCCCGGTCTTCGAGCTGCTGCGCCGACTCGCCCAGGAGGACCAGGTCCGGCGGCGGCTGACGGACGACGGCGCCGGACCGGCCGCGCCGCGCCCGTAAGGCCGGGGGACGGGCCCGAATCCGAAAACGAGTCCCCTTCGTCACGCTGCGGATGGGTTTAGCCGCTGCGCCGTTTCCCCTCCGTGACGCGCCGTTAAGGTGTCACCTGCACCCATCCGTCGGTGCCGGGCGGTCCGCGGCACGGCGGGGCGCCCGCCGCGCCATCCCACCGAGGAACGCCGGTTGTCAGGACGCGGGCCCACGGGCCGAGCAGAACGGACCGCACCCACCTGGGCGCGCACGCGCTACTGGTTCGACACCATCGTGGCCCGCGGCACGGCGGCGCTGATCGGCTGGCTCGTACTGATGTGCACGGCCATCGTCGTACCGGCCAGCGCCGCCCTGGTGTGGGCGGACGACCGCGGTCCGACCACCCCCTCCGCCCGGGCCCTGGCCGTCTGGGTGAGCGTCGGCCAGACCCTCAAGCTCGGCGGCGCCGTCGGCAGTCCCCTGTACGTGGCGCTCTCGGTGGTGCTCGCCCTCGTCGCGCTGCTCTTCGTCTCCACCCTCGTCAGCCTCATCACCACCGGCCTCAACGACAAGGTCCTCGCGCTGCGCCGGGGCCGCTCCACCGTCCTGGAATCCGGGCACACCGTCCTGCTCGGCTGGTCCGACCAGGTCTTCCCGATCGTCTCCGAACTGATCACGGCCAACGCCAACCGGCGCCGGGCGGCCCTCGCCGTCCTCGGTCCCAAGGACAAGGCGCAGATGGAGGACGAGATCACCGACGCCGTCGGACGGCTGGGCCGGACCCGGCTGATCTGCCGCAGCGGGACGACCACCGACCCCGCCCTCGTGTCGCTCGTCGCACCCGGCACGGCCCGCGCCGTGCTGGTCCTGACCCACCAGGGGGAGGAGGGCGACGCCCACGTGGTGAAGACCCTGCTCGCCCTGGAAGCCGCGGTCCGCGGACTCGGCGCGCCCACCCGGCCCGGCGTGGTCGCGGCCGTCCGCGACGGGCGGCACAAGCGGGCCGCCGACCTGGCCGCCGGACCGCTGGGGCACGTACTGAACATCGAGGACATCACCGCCCGCCTGATCGCGAGGACCTCCTGCGAGCCCGGGCTCTCGCTCGTCTACCGGGCCCTGCTCGACTTCGACGGGGACGAGATCTACACCGTGCCCGCCGGTCCCCTCGCCGGCAGCACCTTCGGCGACCTCCTGTTCGCGTACGCCGACTCCAGCGCGATCGGTCTCCTGCGCGCCGACGGCCGGGTGGAGCTGAACCCGCCCTCGACCAGCGTCCTCGGCGCGCGGGACCGGATCGTGGTGATCACCGAGGACGACGACACGGCCGTCCCGACGGACCGGCCCCTGCCCGTCGACGACCGCGCGGTCGTCACCGCGCCGCCCTCGCGGCCCTCCCCGGAGCGCTTCCTGATGCTCGGCTGGAACCCCCGCGCCCCCCGCATCATCGAGCAGCTCGACGCGGGCGTGCCCGACGGCTCCGTGCTGGTGGTGACGGCGGAGGGCGAGGAGCACCTGAAGGACGCGGACCGCTGCGCCCGGACGCCCGGGCGGCGGATGCCGGTCACCGTCCTCGACGGCGACGTGAGCGATCCGGACGTCCTGGCGGCGCTCGACCCACTGGGCTTCGACCGGGTCGTGGTCCTGGGGTACGACGGCCCGGAGACGGGCGGGTCGCCCCTCGGCGGGGACGACCGCACCCTGGTCACGCTGCTGCACCTGCGGGCCCTGGAGCAGGCGGCGGGCCGGGAACTGGCCGTGGTGACCGAGATGGCCGACGACCGCAACCGCCTGCTGGCGCCCGCCCGCGAGGGCGCCGACGTCATCGTCGGCAGCCGCCTGATCAGCCTGCTGATGACGCAGATCGCCGAGGACGGCAGCCTCGGAGCGGTCTTCGACAGCCTGCTCGCGTCCACCGGCGACACCCTCCACCTGAGGCCCGCCGCCGACTACGTCCTGACCGGACGCCCCGTCGGCTACGCCACCGTGGTGGAGGCGGGGCGCCGCCGCGGACACTGCGTCATCGGGTACCGGCTCCAGCCCGACGGCCCGGACACCCCCGCACACGGCGTGTGCATCAACCCCGACAAGCGGGAGGAGGTGCGCTTCGGCCCGCAGGACTCCGTCCTCGTCCTCGCTCCCGGACCGGCCTCCCGCACCGCCCCCGCCCCGGTGGCCGGTACGACGCCCTCGCCCCGGCTGCCGTTCCCCACCTCGTGACGGGCGCCCGGGCGGGTCAGTCGAGCCGCAGCAGCGCGGTGTCCGTGCCGAGGAGGGCCCGCAGGGCGGGGATGTCCGACCAGGTCAGGCCCAGGGCGCGGGCGGCGTGGCGGAGGGTGAGGTGCTCGGCTCCGTCGGCCGCCGCGCGCAGTGTCCGCATCGCCCCGTCCCGGTCGAGGCGGTCGGTCCCCCCGACGGGCGGCTCCTGCCGGGGCGTTCGGGCGCGTTCGCTCTCCAGCCCGGGAATGCCGGTGATCCGCCGGGAGACGTCGGCGGCGGCGGCCAGGGTCGCCGGGCGCTCCTCGACGAGGGCCCGGGCCACGGGGTTGTGGCCGATGGCCTCCCGCAGCGGCAAGGGGTAGAGCCGCGGGGAGGCGTCCGTGAGCGCGATGACGTGGTTGACGGTGCGCACGGTTCCACGGGCGCCGTGGAGGGCGGCGGCCCACAGCGCGGACGCCTCGGAGGGGTGCCAGGCCAGTGCGCGGGCGGCCGCCGCCGCCGCGTCCCGGTCGGGGACGAGGGGCGCGCTCGCGGCGAGGCGTTCGAGGAGGACCCGTTCGTCGATCTCCCCGTCGAGGCCGGGTCCCGCGACGTGCACCGTGGTGGGGAGCCCCGTGAGGTGGCAGGCGGCGAGGGTGAGGGCGTCACCGAACGGGCTGCACAGCCCGGGCTCGTCGCCGTGCGTCAGGACGTCGCCGCCGATGTCGACGACGTGGATCCGACCGCCCGCCCCTTCGGCCATGGAGGCGATCTGCCGGGCCAGGTCGGCGAGTCCCCGGCCGGGGTCGAGGAGCAGCAGCCGGGCGGGCAGGTCCCGGGCGAGGGCGGGCATGGTCGACCCGGCCGGCGGACGGGCCCGGGTGGCCGGGGTGAAGGCCGCGAAGCCGTCGCCCCGGCCGCTCCCGGCCTCGTGCACGAGCCCGTCGAAGTCCGCCGCGCCGAGCGGGCCGGAGGTCGGGTCGACCTCGGGGCGCTCCCACGCGTAGGTGGCGATCAGCGGCGGGTCGGCCGGGTCCGCCGGGCCCGCCGCGAGGGCGCGGGCGGCGACGAGGGTCCCGAGGGGATCCCCGCCGCCGCCCGCCGCGACGTACAGACCGCTCACGCGACCCCCTCGCGCGGGCGCAGGTCGATTCCGGTGATCCGGACCGGGGTCGCCCCCATGTTCTTCTGCGCGCGCCTGTTGGTCGCGTGCAGCCGCTCGTAGTACTCGCGGTCGAGGTCCTTGACGGACCCGGAGTAGAACATCCAGGACAGCACGTCGCGGTACTTGAAGCCCTTGGGGGTCAGCTGGACGCGCCGACCGAGGCGGTGCACCAGCCCGTTGGATTCGGCGGCCTCCAGGACGGGCTCGAACTCGGCGGCGTGGTCCTGGTAGCCGAAGCGGTCGAGCTCGCCGAGGTCGAGGTCGAAGGTGTCGAGGACGAGGCGCTTGCGGACGATCTCCTCGGCGGTCAGCTCGAAGCCGGTGACGGGGGCGAGTTCGTGGTTCTTGGCCTTGGTGATGTAGTCGGCGACCTCGGCGGCCGACGGCTTCACGCTGCCGCACATGTAGTCGAGCACGCTGGTGTAGGAGCGGGCGCCGACGCCGAGGCCGAGCAGGGGCACGCCGTGGAAGGTGAGCACCTTCTGCGCGTAGCCGCCGCGGCCGGGCTTCTTGTAGCGCACCGAGCCCTCCTGGACGTAGCCGTGGTCGAGGAAGACCTGGCGGGCGTAGTCGTAGCGCTCGTACAGCTCGGGCTGCCACATGTACTGGTAGGCGCCCGTCCTGGAGAACCAGGCGTCCGGCCGTACCGTGAGGAAGTACGTGCTGATGGTGGTGGGTTGGAGCGCGGCCAGCTCGTCCACGCTCTGGCGCCAGGTCTCGGGGGTCTGCCCCGCGAAGCCCATGATCAGGTCGGTGGACAGGTCCGGCAGGCCCAGCTCCTGGGCCGTGCGGATGGCGCGGCGGATGACGTCCTCGTCCTCGCCGCCGCGGCCGGCCTCGCGGATCTCGCGCGGGACGAGGGACTGGATGCCGACGTTGGCGCGGGTGAGGCCCATGTCGATGAGGGCCTTGAACTCGTCGGGAGCGTCGGCGATCGACGACGGGGTGGCCTCCACGGCGATCTCCTCCGCCGTGGAGCGCCAGTTGGGGTAGATCTCGCCGATGGTGGCGAATATCTGCTCGAAGTGGCGGGGCCGCAGCAGGGCGGGGGTGCCGCCGCCGATGTAGATGGTGCGCAGCCGGCGGGCCTGGATGATCTCCGCGTGATCGCGGATCTGCGTACAGAGCGCGTCGGTGTAGGCGTCGTAGACGTCCTCGTCGGTGCTGATGATGGTGTACAGGTTGCAGAACCCGCATTTGCGGTCGCAGAAGGGTACGTGCAGGTAGAGGTTCAGCTCGGGAACCTGGTAGTTGGCGAGGTCCGTGGCCCAGATGTCGGGGACGGTCCATTTGCCCTCGGGGAGCGGGCGGTACGTGGAGCGGGGCGGGTACGAGTACTGGTAGGGCGGGATGACGCCCTGTTCGATGTGGTCGGCGAGCTCCTGGTGCAGCCTGCTGGTCACGGTGTTGCCTTCCGGGACGGGTCCGGGCGCGGGTTCACCCAGCCTGGTGATCGGACCACGGGCCGACCTCCGGGGCCCATCGGGTGGGCGCACCAAATACCGACCACCTACTGACCAGTTCATTGTGGATTGCTCCAAATGCTGGTGTCGTGCGGCGAGTTGATTTCGTCTGTCAGGCCGATAGCCGCCACACCCGCCCCACGGCTTTGCTGGAGGAATGGAAATCGGGACGGGCCCGCACGGGCCGGGAGTGCTGGTGATCGAGCCGATGGGGAACGCGGGACGCTTCCTCGTCGAGGCCGCCGAACGCCTGGGAGTGCGCCTGTACGCGGCCACCCACCAGGACGTCCACGACGACTACCCGCAGTGGCTGCGGGCCGCCCTCGCCGGGCTCTGCGCGACGGACCTGACCGACACGCCGAAGGCGCTGGCGGACATGGAGGCCTTCTGCCGGCAGCACGCCGTCGTCGGTGTCGCCCCCTGCTTCGAGCTCTTCACCCCGCTCGCCGCGCTGCTCGCCGAACGGCTGGGCCTGCCCGGCAACGACCCCCGGCTCGCCCGCGCCGCCCGCAACAAGGTCCTGATGGGCGAGGCGTTCGCGACCGCCGGGATCCCCGCCCCCCGCTGGGCGGTCGCCCACGACGGCGCCGAAGCCCACCGGGTGGCCCTGGAGCGGGAGTTGGGCTGGCCCCTGGTCGTCAAGCCCGCCGAGCAGGGCGGCTCCTGGGGCGTGTCCGTGATCGAGGGCCCGGACCAGCTCGCCGAGGCCGTCCGCGCGGCCCGCCAGTACACGCACGCCCGGCCGCACGGCCTGGAGCTCGATGCGCGGGCCCTGATCCAGGAGTACGTCCCCGGGGCCGAGTACTCCTGCGACACGGTGGTCGCCGACGGGGTGGCCTACCCGCTGCCCGTCGTCGCGAAGGACACCACCCGGGGCCGGTACCGCATCGAGACCGGGCACACCTGTCCCTCCGGCCTGCCCGCACCCCTGGTCAGGAAGGTGCAGCACATCGCCGCGCGGGCGGCGCTCGCCGTCGGCGTCCGCAACGGGATCGCGCACACGGAGGTGAAGATCCCACCGGACTCGGACACGCCGTACGTGATCGAGACCGGCGCCCGCCTGCCGGGGGACAACCTGTGCGAGGTCGTCGAGGCCGCGACGGGCGTGAGCGAGGCGGTGGCCCACCTCCAGGCCGTGCTCGGCCTGCTGCCCGACACCGTCCCCTCCCGCACGGACGCGGTGTCGATCCGCTTCCTGCTCCCGGAGCGCGGCGGGGTCCTGCGGCGGGCGGTCCTCGCGCACCTGCCCGGTACGCACGGCGAAGTACACCTGCGGCCCGGGGCGGTGGTGCCCGAGCCCACGGATTCGATGTGCCGCATCGGGCACGTGGTGGCCCGCGCGCAGACGCCCGACGCGGCGCGCGCTCTGGCCGGCCGGGCTGCCGCCCGGTCCCGAGTGGAAGTGGGCTGACACAGGTGCGGAAGATCGCCTTCCTCCGGTCCGTACGCATCCAGCGCGCCGACCCCTACATCCAGCGGGCCGTACGCGCGCTCGCCGACGACGGGATCGAATCCGGGCTGTTCCACACCAGCGGCGCCGCCGGTGACGAGGACTTCCCCGGCCACCGCCGACGGCTCGACCGCGGGGTCACGCCACGGGAACTGGCGGACGCGGTGGCCGCCTGGGGAGCGGACGCCGCGGTGTCGATCTCGCTGCCCTGCGAGAACGCGCTGCGCGACGCCGCGACCAAGGCGTTCCTGGACGCCGCCGGCATCCCCACGGTCATGACCCCGCTCGCGGCGACGCTGCTGCTGGTGGACAAGTGGGAGACCAAACAGCGGTGCAGGCGGGCCGGGTTGGCGGTGCCCGACGGGTTCCGCATCGACTCCGACCTGCTGGCGGGGCGCGGTCTCGCGGTGCCCGGCTACCGGGACGCGCTGCGCGCGCTCGCCGAGGAGACGGGCTATCCGCTGATGTCGAAGCCCGTATGGGACTCGACCAGCATGGGCATCCGCGCCCTGCGCACGCCCGCCGACCTCGACGCCCACCTCGACGCCCACCGCGCACCGGACTCCGGGGCGGTGTCGACGGTGGTGGAGGAGGTCGTCGCGGGCGATCTGTGCAGCGTGGACATCGTCGGACGCCCGGGCTCCTACCAGGTCCTCCCTCCGTGCTGGACCGGACGGGCCGGGCCGGAGCCGGTGTTCACCTTCGCGGACCTGCGCTGGTGCGGACCCCGCGCGGAGGCGGACGCCGCCTTCGCCGAAGTGGCCCGCACCCTGGTCGACTTCTGCGCGGAGCTGGGGGTGTACGGGTCGGTGAACGTCGACATGATCTACACCGCCGGCCGCTTCGTGGTCCTGGAGGTCAACCCGCGCATCGGCGGCGCCACCACCCTCTCGTGCGCCGCGTCCGCCACCAACACCTTCGCCTCCCTCGCCCGGATGGCCCGCGGCCTCCCCCTCACCGCCGGCGCGGTCCCACGGGTGGGCTGGGCGATCGAGTTCCTCGCCGCGGACGGCGTCGCACCGGCGCTGGTGGCCGAACTGCGCCGACGCGTCGACGTGGTCACCGCGCACGAGCTGGTGATCGACGGGGCCTCCCACGGGGACATCGTCGTGATCACGCTCGCCGAGGGCGAGGAGGACCGCACGGTGAAGTCCTTGACGGAGCTGCACGAGACGACCGGCTTCCCCGCGGCCGACGTCCTCGGCAAGATCACCTCCCTGCTGACCCGGTGAGCGCGACCACCGGAAACCGCCGCCCGCGCACCGCGGCGGACCGCCTCGGCCTGCCCGCACTGCGCGGCCACGGCCTCTTCGTCACCGGCAACCTCATCGACTCCGTCGGCAACGGCATGCTCCTGCCGCTGGGACTGCTGTACTTCACCGAGGTCCTGGGAGTGCCCCTGGCGCAGGTGGGCGCGGCCATGACGATCGGCCAGGCGCTGGCCCTGCCCGTCACCTTCCTCGCCGGCCGCCTCATGGACCGCGTCGGGCCCCGGCGCGTGGTGGTGTGGGCGAACGTCCTCTCCGCCGCCGGGTTCGCCCTGTTCCTGCTCGCCCGCGATCCGTGGCACGTCGCCGCCGTGTACGTGCTCGTCCAGGCCGGCATCAACATGTACTTCACCGCCCAACGCACCCTGATCACGCACGTCACCCGGGCCGAGGAACGCCGTGCCTGGTTCGCGTTCACCGGCTCGCTGCGCAACATCGGGCTCGCGGCCGGGTCCGCCGCCGCCGCGGGCGCCCTGACCGTGTTCGGGAACGGCTCGCTGCGCTGGATGATCGCCGCCGACGCCGCCACCTACCTGCTGGCCGCCGCCTGCTTCGCCGCCCTGCGCACCGCCCCGCCCGAACCGGACACCGCGGCGCCGAGCACGCCCGTGACCCGTGCGGCCGACACCCGCCGCTACCTCCTCCTCGTGGCCGTCAACCTGCCCTACGTCCTCGCGCAAGCCGTCCTCGCCGTCCTCGTGGCCGTCTACACCACCCGCGCCCTCGGGCTCCCGGCCTCGGCGGCGAGCCTGCTGTTCGTCATCAACACCGTGATCGTCTCCGCGTGTTCGACGGTCGTCACCGCACACGTGGCGCCTAAGCGACCCCACCGCGCGGTGGCCCTCGGATACCTGGTCCTGACGGTCGCGATGGCGGCGTTCGCGCTGCCGGCGCTGCCGCGCGCCGCCGCCGTCGCCTGGGTGGCCCTCATCGCCGCGATCACCCTCTTCAGCGTGGCCGAGATCCTCCTCGGCCCGGCCCTGAGCGAACTCTCGGTGAGCCTCACCCCGCAGGCGGCCGGCGGCTTCACGCAGGGCCTGTACCAGTTCTCGTGGGCCGCCGGCATGGTCGCCGCTCCCGCCCTGTTCACCCTGCTCCTGGAGACCGGCCCCCTCTACCCGTGGGGCGTCGAAGCCGCCGCCTGCCTGCTGGGCGCCCTTGCCGCTCCCGCCCTCAGGGCCACCGACCGCCACCGCCGGAGGAACCAGCGTTGATCACGAGCACCATCGAGTCCATCCACGAGGTCCCCGCCGCCGAGTGGGAGCACCTGGCCCGGCCCGCCGGGCTCTACCTCTCCCACCGGTGGCTCGCGGGGGAGGAGCAGGACCCCACCGCCACCCGTGCGTACGCGCTCGTACGGGCCCCGGAGGGCGCCCTGCTCGCTGCCGCCCCGCTCTCCTTCGTGCACGAGGAACCGAACGACAGCTACCGGCCCGGGACCGTGCTGCCCCCGCACGTGGAGCCCCGCGTGATCGCCGGGGCGCGCCGCGGCTACCACAACACGCCGCTCACCGCCCCCGGCCTCGCCCCCGACCTGCGGGACGCGTGCCTGGCCCGACTGCGGGACGCCGCACGCCGCTTCGCCGCACACCACGGCACGACGCACTGGTGGCCCTACCTCACCGCCCCGGCGACCGCGCGGCTCGCCCCCCTCTACCCGGACCCCGCCCTCCACCTGGAGGACGACGCCCTGATCCCCCTCCCCGGCACGGGCATCGACGACTACATCGCCTCCCTGCGCCGCGCGCGCCGGGCCGGAATCCGCGGCGAGCGCCGCGACTTCGCCGCCTCCGGCCTCGACGTGCGCCGACAGGTCCTCGCGGACTGCGTCGAGGACGCCGCGTTCCTCCTCGCCGGACACCAGCAGGGCCACGGGCACGACCGCGACGGCGTCGACGCCATGACCGCCGTGCTGGAACGGCAGGCCGGGGCGATGGGCGACGAAGCGCGTGTGGTCGCGGCCTACGACGGCCACCGGATGATCGGCTTCTGCCTCTCCTACCACTACGGCGGCACGATGTGGATCCGCGCGGCGGCCCACGACCGCCACCACCCCGCGCCCCACCTCTACTTCAACCTCACCTACTACCTGCCGATCGAGGACGCCTACGCCCATGGCGTGAGCGCACTGCACGTCGGCATGGGGACGATCGAGGCCAAGCGCCTGCGCGGCGCCGCCGTATCGGGCCTGCACGCCCTGGTCGACCCGCCTCCCGCCGGGGCGCGGTGACGCGCGGCCCGCGGGCACCGGCCCGCCCCGCGCGGGTCGGTGCTCAGTCGAGGTCGTAGTCGAAGGTGTACGCGACCGACGGCTCGCCGTGCCGCGCGGTGAACCCGCCCGTACCGCGCAGCCCGGCCAGCGCGCCGGTGCCCGATCCCGGCACGACCTCGAAGGCGCAGTGCACGGTGCCGTCGGCGTCGAACGAGCCGCGCTCCTCGACGGCGAAGCCGCCCTCGCGGCCGTCGAGGCTGCCCCGCAGCACCTCCATCCCGGCGAACGTACCGGTCGTCGCGCTCACGTACGCGATCGTGTAGTCACAGGTGGTGTCCGCGGCCTCGATGCCGCCGGTGAAGGTGTTGACGACGCTGGCGCGGGCGAGCGCGGGGTGCGCGCCTCCCGCACCGAGCGGGTGCTCCTTCCAATCGGCGGCGGTGAACTGGCCGGTGGTCCGCACGGGCATGGTCGTCCTCTGGTCCGGCCGCGCGGTCTGCTCCGCGCGGTAGGTGAACAGCCTGGCCGCCGTACCTGACACCTCCTGTCAGGTACGGCGCGACAATGGCCCCATGCGCGCCGACCGGCTTCTGTCCCTGCTCCTGCTGCTCCAGAACCGCGGCCTGATGACGGCCCCCGAACTGGCCGCCGCACTGGAGGTGTCCGTCCGCACGGTCTACCGCGACGTCGAGGCGCTCGCCGCCTCGGGCGTCCCGGTCCTGGCCGAGCGCGGACCGGCGGGCGGGTTCCGCCTGATGGACGGCTACCGCACCCGGCTGACGGGGCTCACCGACGCCGAGGCCGGATCGCTGTTCCTCGCCGGAGCCCCCGGCCCCGCGAACGACCTGGGCCTGGGCGCCGAGTTGGCGACCGCCCAGCTCAAGCTCCAGGCCGCGCTCCCCGCCGCCCTGGCGGACCGGGCCCGGCGCCTGCAGGACCGCTTCCACCTGGACGCGCCGGCCTGGTTCCGCGACGCCGACCCGGTGCCCCACCTGGCGGCCCTCGCCCGCGCCGTGTGGGAGCAGCGCGCGGTCCGCACCCACTACCGGCGCTGGCGCGGTGAGGTGCACCGGGACCTGCACCCCTTGGGCCTCGTCCTCAAAGCGGGCATCTGGTACGTGGTGGCGCAGGGGGAGGACGCCGTACGGACCTACCGGGTCGCGCGGTTCCTGGCGGTGCGGGACCTGCCGGAGACCTTCGAGCGACCGACCGGCTTCGCCCTGGCGTCCTACTGGGAGCACTCGTCCCGGCGGATGGAGGCCGCACTGCACCACGACACCGCCCTGCTACGGATCTCGCCGGACGCCGCGCGGCTGCTGCCCATGCGGCTCGGCGCGGCCGGGCGGCGCGCCCTCGAAGGGGCCGGACCGCCCGACCGGGAGGGCTGGGTGGAGGTGAGAGTGGACGTGGAGACCACCGCCGTGGCGGTCGGCGACCTGCTCGGGCTCGGTGCGGAAGCGGAGGTCCTGGGCCCCCCGGAGCTGCGCGAAGCCGTCGCCCGCGCCGCCCGCGCCCTGGCACGGTGCTACGGGCCCGAGTGACCCGGCGGCGAAGGGACCGGCGCCGTCCGGCGGCGCGCGGCCACCGACTATGGTGGAACACCGATCGTGGGCTGCGGAGGGGGATCCGTGGGGAAGTACCGGGTACCGAATCCACTGCGCGCGATCCTGGCCGGGGTACCGGATCTCCGCTGGCTGCGCGGGCGGCTACCGGACGCTCCCGTGCACCCGGAACCCTCCGGCCGGGCCCGCTCGCGCGAGCGGGAGAAGAGGGTCCGCGCCGAGTGGGAGGCGCTGCGCGAGCAGCTCGCCCCGGCCGCCGCCGAGCACGTCACGCGCGTGGGCGAGCTACTGGCGGACCCGCGCACGGAGTTCACGCCGGGCCCCGGACAGAGCGCGGCGCGACGGGACTACCTGGCCGCCACGGAGGCCTACCAGGCGGCCGGCAAACTGCTGGACGAGGCGCAGGACCTGCCGGACCTGGCGGCCTGCGTGGTGCTCGCGGACCGGGCGGTGGAACTCTTCGCCGCCGCCCGCGCCCGGCACCTGGGGCAGCGCCCGCCCGTGCCGCGGCCCCGCTGCTTCTACAACCCCCTGCACGGCGCCGCCGCCGAGCCGCCGCGCGACCGAGGTGTCCGCAAGGGGCGTCGGGTGGTCGCGCGGGAGGCCGCGGCGGCGCGCCGCCCGGCGTGCGAGCCGTGCCGGCTCGCCCTCGTCGCGGGCGAGGCCCCCGACGTACTGCCCGCCCTCTGGACCGTCCGCGACGAGCGCGACCGCCCGGTGACCCTGCTCGTGCCGTACTACGCGCTGCCCCGCCAGGCCTCCATCTGGGCGGGCACCGCCTGCGGGGCCTACGACGCCGCGGCGGCCGCCCGGGTGCTGCGCGGCGAGCACCGACGCCGTAGGGTCGGACCGCCGACCGGGTGACGTGCGGTCACCGGCAGGGACGGAACGGAACGGGGCGGGGGAGGTAGGACGAATGGTCGCTCTGGTGTTGGTGGGGATCTTGGTACTCGCGATCGGCGGGTGCGCGTGCGTCCTCTGGGCCGAGCGGGGCGGACCCCCCTGGGCCCGCACGGTGGCCACCGTGACCCTCGCCGCCGGGGCTCTGCTCCGGCGCTCGGCCAAGCAGCGCCGCCGCGGCCCGAGGGGCTCCAGCGGCGACGACTAGGCCGCTTCTCGGCTGAGAAGGGCCTCCTGACGTCACGCCAGATCAGCGGGGCAGGATGCGCAGTACTGCCTCGCGTTCACCGCTGAGCCGCAGGCCTTGCTGTACTGCGGCGCTCAGATCGAGGTCGCCGAGCAGGGTCGCGGCCAGCAGGTGCGGCGGTCCGGTCAGGGACGCGGTGGGGTGGTCGACCCGACCGGCGTGTGTGTGCACCGAGCCGTCCTTGACTTCGATGACCAGGTCTTCGTTGCCGTCGGCGTGCAGTTGCAGGGCGATGGCCGGCTGGTCGGGGCGGTGGTCGGTCAGTGCCCGGGCGGGCACGTCCAGCCAGTGGGTGCGGAAGCTGTCGCTGCCGGCCGGTTCACGCAACAGCGGAATTCCCCATCGGCTCAGTTCCTGCAGCACCGGCTCCAGCTCGCGGCCGCGCTCGGTGAGGGAGAACAGGGTGGTGGCCACCGGCGGCGGGGCGGCCTTGCGGTGGATCAGGCCGGCTTCCTCGAGTTCGCGGAGCCGGTCGACCAGCAGGTTGCTGGCGATCCCGGGCAGCCCGTTGCGCAGGTCGGTGTGCCGGCACGGCCCCAGGGCGAGCAGTTCGCGGACGATCAGCAGGGTCCATCGGTCGCCGATGGTGTCCAGTGCTTTCGCGATGCCGCAGTACTGCCCGTAGGTGCGCATGCCACCACCTTACCTTGCGGCGTTGAGATTCAAAACTTGCTTGTTGACTTTCTCAACAAGGTCGGTCTAGCGTCGCTGCCCATGACCACCACCCTTTCCGTGCGTCGGCTGGCCTGGGCCGGCATCGAGATCCGTCTCGGCGACACCCGCCTGCTGATCGACCCGCTCGAGAACGTCGCTCCGCTGGCGCCGGTGATGGGGCCGCCGCACCGGCCGGTCGACCCGGTCGACACCCCGCCCGGCACCCACGCCCTCATCACCCACCTGCATCCCGACCACTACGACCACGACCTGATCGCCCGGATCGCGGCCACCGGCACGATCGGCTGTCACACCCCGAGCGCGGCGGGGCTGCGCGAGGCGGGCATCACCCCTGTTGCCCAGGACCTGGGCCGGTCACGGCGCATCGGAACGCTGACCGTCACCCCGGTGACCTCGCTGGACTGGCGCGGCAACGACTGTGACCAGGTCGCCTGGGTCGTCGAAGGCGCCGGGCGGCGGGTCATCCACTGCGGCGACACCCAGTGGCACGGCAGCTGGTGGCAGATCGCCCGCGACCACGGCCCGTTCGACGTCGCGTTCGTCCCGGTCAACGGCGTCATCGCGCACTTCGAGGGCTACGCGGCCAACGTCCCGGCGACCATGACCCCCGAGCAGGGCGTCGAGGCCGCCGTCGCACTCGGCGCCGGCACCGTCTGCGCCATGCACTACGGCCTGTTCCACAATCCGCCGTTCTACACCGAACAGCCCGACATCGAGCAGCGGTTCCAGCACGCCGCCGCCGAGCGCGGCATCACCGCGGCCATCGTCGCCGACGGCCAGCCCGTCCTCTGACCATCAGAACCGAGGAGCAACACATGAAGATCGTCCTGTTCGGTGCCGGCGGCAACATCGGCCGGCCCACCACCGAGGAACTGCTGCGTCGCGGTCACACCGTTACCGCGGTCACCCGAACCGGCCACCTCGTCGGCCTCGAGCACGAGGCCCTGACCGTGACCACCGGTGACGCCACCGACGCCGCCGCGGTCGCCGGCCTCGCCGCCTCCCACGACGCCGTACTGTCGGCCGTCGGCCCCCGGATCGGCCAGGAGAACGACCGCGCCACGATCGTCGGCGCCGCCCGCGCACTGATCGACGGACTCCGCCGAGCCGGCGTGACCCGCCTGGTCACCATCGGCGGCGCCGGGAGCCTGCGCACGCCGACCGGCGGCCGGGTCATGGACGACCCGGACTTCCCCGCGCTGTGGAAGGCCAACGCCCAGGCCCAGTCCGAAGCGCTCGACCTCTACCGCGGCGTGCACGACCTCGACTGGACGTACGTGTCGCCCGCCGCGGTCATCGCAGCGGGCGAGCGGACCGGGGCCTACCGCAGCGCTGGGGACACCCTGCTCACCGACGACGACGGCAACAGCCGCATCTCGTACGCCGACTACGCGATCGCCTTGGCCGACACGATCGAGAGCGGCACCGCGATCCGCCGCCGCATCACCGTGGCGTACTGAGCCATGAGCAACGACGCCGTCCCGCACACCCGATTCGTCGTCCTGCTCGCAGCGCTCGTGGCCCTGGGACCACAAGTGGACGAGCTGCGAGCCGAACCGCTCGGGCAGGTCCGTCCACGGTGATCCGGACGGTCCGCCGTGGCGTCGTGACCGGGCAGGGGGCGCCCCGGTCGGCGGGCCGGAATGGGGTGGGTGGGGGGCGGGTAGGGAACCCGCACGGGGTGCGGGAGGGGGCGTCGTGTGGTGGGTTTGGTGCGTCTGTGCGGGGCTGCTGGCGGCCGCGTGTCTGTTCCGGTCGGTGTTCTGGGTCTGGGCGCAGAACCCGAAGGTGACCGTGGCGCGGGAGCCGGACGGGCCGCTGACGCTCTACGAGGCCGCCGCGCTGGACAGGGGCGGGCA
Organism: Streptomyces sp. NPDC059917; assembly: GCF_042730635.1. NCBI lineage: Bacteria > Bacillati > Actinomycetota > Actinomycetes > Kitasatosporales > Streptomycetaceae > Streptomyces > Streptomyces sp. NPDC059917. The sequence goes on along the minus strand of NZ_JBHWLC010000005.1, from coordinate 181,902 downwards.
CGACCACGTGTGCCGGACCCTTGTCGAAGGCATGGCCATCAGCGGGGCGTTGGAGCAGGTCGACGAGCACTTCCTGCGGGTGCCCGACGAGCGGGGGAGCGTGGACGCCCTGCAGGCGGCGCTGCTGGACGAGCTGGAGCCGGGCGGGACCTACTCCGGCCACCAGCTGAAGATCCTCGCGCACCGGCTCGACGGGACGGGAGCGGTGCTCGTGGGGGCTCGGAAAGCGGGTCTGGTCACCCGCGACAGCAGTGACCTCTCGCTGAACGCGGTGGTCTTCCTCATGGCGGTCTGCGGCGTCTGCGGCTTCTTCGCCACGGTCGGCACCCGGTCGTTCCTGCCGGTCGGGCCGTTTGCCGGGCTGGTGCTGGTGGGCTGGGGCGTCGTCGCGGCGCTGCCGTGGCGGTACGACACGGCTTCGCGGCGCGGCGCGCGCATGAAGGCGGCGGTGGGCGGTGCGTCCGGCCCGCGGCCCGCGCTCCCGCCGGGACTGGTCCTGGACGACGCGGCGCACAAGCGTTTCGCCAGCCTGGCCCTCTACGGATTCGGCGACTACGAGCTGTTCCGAGATCCGAGCATGCCCCGCTCGCTGCCGCCGCAGGACCCGGGGCCGGTCATCTACGAGGGGCCGGGACTGGGCGGCCTCTGAGCCGGCCGGAAGCGGGGAAATGCGCTGGCAGTGATCGGGCCGGGCGGGCAGGATGGGCGCTCGTGGACCCTTTGCCCTGGAAGATCACTCTCGTTTGCGGCGCTTCGGGCGCGGGGAAGACCCGCCTGGCCCTCCCGCTGTCCCGTCGTTACGGCCTCCCCCTGACCGAGGTGGACGACATCGTCACCGCCGTGACGGCCCTGACCACGCCGCGGCAGGCTCCGGCCCTGCACTTCTGGAACACCCATCCCGAAGCCGCCGCGTGGCCGCCGGACGCGCTCGCCGATCTGCACTTCACCGTCGCCGAGGCGCTCCGGCCCGGCCTGCGGGCCGTCATCGAGGACCACCTCGCCTTCGACGCCCCCGTCGTGCTCGAAGGCGATTACGTCCTCCCGGAGCTCGCGGCCGGATACGACGGCGCGGTCCGCGCCGTCGTGGTCCAGGAGGCCGACCCCGCGCAGCTGGTCGCCAACTTCGCGGCCCGCGAGCCCGGCCCCGACCAGCACGTCCGCGCCGCGTCGGGCGTCGTGATCGGGGCCGAACTCGCCCGTCGGGCCGGGGCGGCGGGCCAAGCGGTCGTCGCCGCCCGGCCGTGGGCCGACCTCGTCGAGCGCGCCGACCGGGCACTTCGAGGACGCTGAGCGGGTCGACCGCCGCCCCGGCTACGCGAGCTCTTCGCGCCAGCCCGGGTAGAGGCGGTCCGCGTCGTCGGTGAAGGACTCGAACGCACCCCTCAGCTCCGGGTGGTCCTTGGCGTACTCCACCAGCTTGACGCCCTGCTGCCAGGCGTCCTGGGCCTGGCGCAGGGACTTCGCGCCCGCGGTGCCGCCGTCGCGGTGCCCGAAGGCTCCGCCGCCGGAGGTCTGGATCACGTTGGAGTGGCCCAGGTTGTCGAAGAAACCGGGCAGGCGCAGCGCGTTCATGCCGCCGGAGATGATCGGGGTGGTGGACTTCGTGCCCAGCCACTCCTGGCGGTAGAAGGGGCCGTCGGCGGTGTCCTGCTCCAGCATGAAGGCGATGGCCCGGTCCGAGGTGTCGCCCTCCATCTTGCCGTAGCCCATGGTGCCGGTGTGCATGCCGGAGGCACCCTGCAGCCGGGTCATCTTGCAGTGCACGAAGGAGGTGTAGCCCCGCTTGGACTGGGGGCTGGTCACCGCGCCGTGGCCGGCGCGGTGGAAGTGGAGGAACTGGCCGGGGAAGTTGCGCCGGGCCGTGGTCACGGCCGTCGGGCCGGCGACGTAGCCGTCGACGAGGAAGGCCACGTGGTCGGCGTTCTCGGCGAAGGTCTCCAGGATGAACTCGCCGCGGGCGATCATCTCGGCGGGGTCGTCGGCGGTGATGTTGGCCGAGAACAGCTTCGCCTCGCCGGTGGCGTCCTGGGCGCGGCGCATCGCGTCGGCCACGGCCCTCATCGTGTCCTTGAGCGGCGCGAACACCTGGTTGCCCTGCGGCTCGTCGTTCTTGATGAAGTCGCCGCCCAGCCAGAACTGGTGGCAGGCGTCCGCGAAGGGCTGGGGCCGCAGGCCCAGCTTGGGCTTGATGATGGTGCCGACGACCATGCCGCCGTCGACGACCGGCCGGTCGAGGACCCGCCACATGTCCTGGATGTTCATCGCCGGGCCGTCGAACAGCCGCAGGTAGGCCGGCGGCACGTAGAAGTCGAGCATCTTCGCGTACTCGACGTCGCCCATGCCCTGGTTGTTGCCGATGGTGAGGGTGAGGAAGGAAGCGATCATCGCGCGGCCGTCGATGATGTTGCGGTCGAAGAGCTCCACCGGGTACGCGATCTTCATGAGTTCCCGGGACTCGTCGATCTCGTAGACGAGGGCGTCGACGCCCTTGGTGAACTCGTCGGTGGTGCACACCTCGACGTTGGTGCCGGTCGAGGACTCGGCGGCGAAGTGCGCGGCGGTGGAGAGGTAGTCGCCGTGGCCCGCCTTGGGCTTCATCGTGTAGGCGCACAGCACGTGGCGGCCGCCTTCGACGAGGGCCTCCTCCCGGAGGGCGAGGTTCGCGTAGCGGTTCGACTGGTCCATGGTTCGTTCTCCTGGGTGCGTGGGGGGAGTGGTCGGCGGCCGGGTCAGGGCGCGGCGGTCGCGAAGACTTCGGGGTTCGCGCAGTGGGCGAGGGCCTCGCCCCGGAGGTACCGGCCGACCTCGCCGGCCACGATGCGGGCCGCCTTGTGCGCGACCTGCCGGCTGCCGCCCGCGATGTGCGGGGTCATGACGATGCCGGGGGTGGTCAGCAGTCGGGAGCCGGCCGGGACGGGTTCGACGGGGAAGACGTCGAAGCCGGCGCCGGAGAGCTGCCCGGATTCGAGGGCGTCGCACACGGCCTCGTAGTCGAGCAGGGCGCCGCGGGCGCAGTTCACGAGGACGGCGCCGCGCGGCAGCTTCGCGATCTGGGCGGCGCCGATCATGCCGGTGGTCTCCGCGGTGACGCGGGCGTGCAGGGAGACGATCTTCGAGCGGGTCAACAGCGCGTCCAGCGTGACCAGTTCCGCGACACCGGCCACCGACTCGGGCTTCACGTACGGGTCGTGCACGAGGACCTCGGCGCCCATGGCCCGCAGCACCTTGGCGACGCGCGATCCGATGGCGCCGTAGCCGATGAGGCCGATCGTGCACCCCTCGATCTCGATCCCGCAGTTGTCGTAGTCGTAGTAGTCGCCGCGCCACACCCCGGCCCGCATGTCGGCGTGGGTGTCGCCCACGCCCCGGGCGGCGGCGAGCAGCAGGGTGAGGGTGTGCTCGGCGGTCGCTACGGCATTGCGGCCGGGTGCGTAGCAGACGGCGACGCCGTGCCGGGTGGCGGCTTCGAGGTCGGCGTTGACGGGTCCGCCCCGGCTGACGCACATCAGCTTGAGGTCGGGGCTGGCCGCGAGGATGCGCTCGGTCAGCGGCGCGAGCTGGGTGACGCAGACCTCGACGCCGCGCAGGGCCTCGATCATCTCCTCCTCCGTGCCGGAGGCCTCGATGGCCTCGGCGACCGGGCCGAAGGGAGTGTGCGGCCACGGCAGTTGGATCTCGGACACCTCGACGGCGGCGGGGGCGGCGGCCCGGACCACTTCCTCGGTCAGGAGGGCGGGGAGGACGAAGTGGTCGCCTGCGGCGAGAACCTTGGTGTTCATCGGTGGGTCCTTTCGGGAAGGGCACGGGCAGTGGTGGGCGGGCTGGGGGTCATGCGGGCTCGGGTGCCCCGGTCCGCGTCGGGGCGTTGAAGCGCAGCAGGGCCGGCCGGGCGCCCCCGGGGTCCCCGCAGAGGCGGACCTCGGTGGCGGTGGCGTTGTCGAGGACGGGGAACACCTGCCGGTACGCGCCCAGTTCGATGCCGAGCAGGTCGCACAGCAGGACCCGGAAGAGGGCGTTGTGCCCGACCACGAGCACCCTGCCGGCGGGGAGTTCGCGTGCCGTCTCCTCCAGGCAGGACCTGGCCCGGGCCGCCGCTGCGCGCGGGTCCTCGCCTCCGGGCAGGTGGTGGGCGACGGGATCGCGGAGGAAGGCGGCGTGTTCCCGGGGGAACCGGTCGCGCATCTCGTCCAGGCTCAGGCCCTCGCCCCGGCCGAAGTCGATCTCGTAGAGGCGCGCGTCCTCACGGGGTTCGATGCCCAGGACGCGGGCGGCGGGCGCGGCGGTCAGGCGGGCCCGGGACAGTGGCGAGTGCAGTACCGCGTCGAAGCGCTGCCCCCGGACCCAGTCGGCGAGGGCATCGGCCTGGCGGGCCCCGCGCTCGGTGAGCGCGACGTCGGCGCGCCCCGCGTAGCGGTTTCCCGCGTGCCACACGGTCTCCCCGTGGCGTACGAGCACGAAATCGGTCATCGGGCGGTCCTCTGCTTCGCGTGGTCGGCCACGGTCCGGTCGAGCCAGCCGCGCCGGACGAGCTCCTCGACGAAGGAGACGTAGACGGGGAGCCAGCGGGCGGTGCGGGCGGGGTCGGGCTCGATCTCCCGCTCGATGCGGACCATGGCGGCCGCCGCGTCCTGGAGGCGGACCCCCGAGGACGTGGCGGCGAGCACCGCCATGCCGAGCGCTCCCTCGGCGTGTTCGGGCAGGCGCACGGGTCGGCCCAGGACGTCGGCCCGGAGCCTGCTCCAGTACGCGTTGCGCGCGCCGCCGCCGGTGAGGGTGAGGGGGCCGTCGACCGGGGCGCCGAGGAGGTCGAGGTAGTCGAAGCAGAGGCGTTCGAGGCAGGCGACGCCGAGGAGCTGGGCGTGGAAGCGCTCGGCCTCGCCCGGTTCTTCCGAGGGGGCCGCCGTACGGTCCCCGGTGAGGAGGAAGCCGCGCGCGTCCGGTGCCCGGAAGGGGAAGCGTTCGCCGCCGCTGGAGACGAGGGGGTAGGCGACGGTGTCGCGGTCGAGCTCCGAGCCCTCCACGGTCAGCCGGTCGAGGTCGGCGCCCGGGAACTCGCGCGACAGGACCCCGGCTCCGCTGCCGGAGGCGCCGCCGGGCAGCCAGGTGTCGTCCGGACCCCGGTGGCAGTAGACGACGCCCTGCGGGTCGCGGACCAGGTGCGGGCTGGCCCCCTTGAAGACCAGGGTGGTGCCGAGGACGGAGTTCCATGCGCCGGGTGCGAGGGCTCCCGCGCCGATCTGCGCCGCGCAGCCGTCGGTCATCCCGGCGACGATCGGGGTCCCCTCGGGGATGCCGGTCACCTCGGCGGCCTCGGCGCACACGGACGCGATGACCGTGCCGGGGCGGACGACCTCGGGCAGCAGGGAGGCCGGGACGCCGAGTGCGGCGAACTCCGCCTCCGGCCAGCGGTCCTCCACGAGGTGGTAGCCGGTCTTCAGGGCGTGGCTGGCGTCACTGGCCGTCTGCCGTCCGGCCAGGCGCCAGGTGACGAGGTCGACCTGGTGGAGCAGCCGGGTGCCGGGAGCGAGCGCGGCCGGGTCGTGTTCCAGCAGCCACAGGAGTTTGGGCAGGGCCCAGGAGGGCTGCATGGAGCGGTAGCCGAGCTCCTTCCAGACCTCCTCCCCGACCCCGTTGGCCCGTACGGCCTGCGCACCGGCGCGCCCGTCGTCGTACATCAGGCCGGTGGTGAGCGGGGTGCCGTCGGGGCCGGTGAGGAGGATGGTGCCGGAGGTGCCGTCGATGGCGAGGCCGCGGACGCGGCGGGGGTCGATGTCGGCGAGCGCCTCGCGGCAGGCCCCCGCGAGGGCGCTCCACCACTGCTCGGGGTCCTGCTCGTGCCGGTCGCCCTCGCGCCGACTGGTCAGCGGGCGGGACGCGGCGGCCAGGACGTGTCCGGCGGAGTCCACGGCGAGGCAGCGCGCGGACTGGGTGCCGAGGTCGAGGCCGAGCCAGACCGCGTCCTGCGGCAGGAGGGCTGGGGCGGGGGCGCGGTCAGGCACGTACGGCTCCTCGGAGTGTCTCGGTGCGGGTCGGGCGGGTGGGGGCGAGGGGGCCGGTGGCGCAGGTCCAGCCGGCCTCGCGGACGAGGGAGCGCCAGGAGAGGAACTCCTCGGACCGGGCGGCGTAGAAGGCGGCGCGCTCGGCGTCCGGTTCCCAGCTGGACGTCATCCGGACGTAGCCGGAAGCGGCGCTGTGCATGGAGGATTCGGCTCCGGAGAGCACGAGACCGGTCAGGAAGGCGCCCTTGGCGCCGAGTTCGGTGTCGACCGAGCGGGCCGTGGGCACGCCCGTGACGTCGGCGATCAGCTGGCACCAGTCGTCGCTGTTGGCGCCGCCGCCGCACAACCTCAGCTCCGTGACGTTCGTACGGGAGGCCACCAGGGAGTCGCGCAGGACCAGGGAGAGTCCGTCGAGGACGGCGCGGGCCACGTCGGCGTTCGAGTGCTCCAGGGACAGCCCCCAGAACGCGCCGCGCGCGCCCGGATCGAGGAAGGGCGCCCGCTCGCCGGCGGGCGAGAGGTAGGGCAGGAAGCTGAGTCCGTGGGCACCGGGGACGGACTCGAAGGCGAGCCGGGTGAGGTCGGGCGGGCCGTCGAGCCCGAGCAGCTTCGACGCCCAGACGAGGACCTCGGCGCCGTTGAAGGTGGGGAAGGCGCGCAGTACGCGTTCACGGCCCCGGTAGGCGATGTTGATCCCGGAGGGCTCGCCGCTGGTGTCGATCTCCTTGCGGACGATCTCCGTGCAGAGGGTGGTGCCGAGGATGGTGCACGCCTGCCCCGGGTTGACCACGCCGACGCCGCGGGCGGTGGCCGCGATGTCGTACGGGGCCATGACCACGGGCAGTCCGGCCGGCAGGCCGAGCTGACCGGCGGCGCGCGGCGTGATCTCGGCGATCCGCTCCTCCTCGCCGAGGACGCGCGGCAGCAGCCGGCGGTGCGAGGAGAGGCCGAAGAGCTCCACGATCGTGTCGTCGTAGTCCCCGGTGGCGTGGTCGAGGAAGGGCGCGGAGGCGTCCGACTCGTCCATCGCGACGGTGCCGGTGAGGTTGAGGAAGAGCCAGCCGGCGGCGGTGAGGGAGGCCGTCGAACGGGCCAGCCGCTGGGGGTCGTGGGAACCGAGCCAGCTGAAGATGGCGTTCGGCATGCCGCTGCAGGTCAGCGAGCCGTTGCGACGGAAGGCCTCTTCGAGGAGCCCTTCGCTCTCCCAGGCGGTGAGGACGCTCCCGGCGCGGCCGTCGGACCACAGGATGGCGGGGCCGGTGGGGCGTCCCTGGTGGTCGACGAGCCAGGCGCCGTCGCCCTGCGCGGTGAAGGTGACGAGCCAGATGGGGTCGTCGATGTCGGAGAGGGCGTTGCGGACGGTGTAGACGACGGTGTTCCACACGGTGTCCATGTCCTGCTCGGCCCAGCCGGGATGTCGGCGCAGGACCTCGGTGCCGAGCCGGGAGACGGCCAGCTCGTTTCCCTGGTCGTCGAAGACGACCGACTTGATCATGGTGGTGCCGACGTCGATGGCGAGTACGGACATCGGGGGTCACCGTCCCTTCGCGGTAGGAGTCAGCGGCGTTCCGGTCGATCCGGAGGCCGGGTGGGGCGGGCTCGCGTCCGCGGTGCGCGGTGCGGTGGGCGCGGCGGGTGCCGCGTTGCCGCCGGTCGTCTTGATCACCAGCATCAGCAGGGCGCTGACGGCGTGGTAACCGGCGAAGATCCAGGTGACGCCGACGACGCCGAGCGGCCCGAGGAAGAGACTGACGGTGAGCGGGCCGAGGAAGGCGGAGGCGCCGGCGCCGAGGTTCAGCGCGGCCATGGCCTGGCCCTTGTGGCGCGGGGCGATCGACGTCATCAGCGCGGACAGGGGTACGTAGCCGGAGAGCGTGGCCCCGTAGAAGACGGCGACCAGCAGGCACACCGGGTAGACGGCGCCGACGGCGTCGGGCACGTGGAAGAGGACGAGCGCCGAGATGGTGCAGCCGACGCCGCCGCACCAGGCGACGGTGGTGCGCCAGCCGATGCGGTCGCCGATGACGCCGAAGGCCAGGTTGGTGACGATGTTGGTGCCGAACATGACGGCCACCAGGCGCAGCCACTGCTCGTTGCTCAGTCCGACCGTGTTCACGAACCAGACCGGCAGCATGACCATGAAGCCGAACTGCGAAGCGGTGTTGAACATGCGCACGACGGCGCCCGCCCCGACGCGCGGGTTGCGGTAGAGGATCGTCAGGGAGCCGACCAGGCCCGCCATCGGGCTTTCGTCGGCCGGGGCGAGGCGGGCGGAGCCGGTCTTCTCCTTGATGAGCAGCAGCGGCAGCAGACCGCCGACCGCGACGACGCCGAGTGCGATCCACAAGGTGGCGTACTCGCCGACGGCCGGGATGAGGAGGCTCGCGGAGAGGGAGCCCAGGGTCGGCAGGCCGGCCGAGAAGGCCGACCAGAACCAGCCCATGGCGCTGCCCATCTGGCGGGGCGGGGCGACCGCGGCGATCCAGACGAGGAAGGCGTAGGCGAAGAGGGGGAAGGCGAGGCCGCGCAGGGCGTACCCGAGGAGGAGGAGACCGTACTCCTTGGAGGGGATCGCGACCGTGAGGAAGAAGACGTGCGTGACGGCGAAGGTGATCAGGCCGCACCACATGACCTTGCGGGGGCCCCACAGGTCGGACAGGGCTCCGGAGAGCCAGGCTGCGACGGCGCCGGTGAGCCCGTACACGGTGAAGATCATCGCCACGTCGGAGGCGGCGATGCCGAGGCCCTCCAGGTAGGGCGAGAGGTATCCGGCCTCGATGCCGACGCCCGTCATGAAGACGACGAGGCCGAGGTAGCCGGAGGATATGGACCGCGGGATGCCCAGGCGGTCCAGGCGCGAGGTGGGCGGGCCCGCTCCGAGGTGCGGGGCGGGCTGGGGGGTCTTCGTCATTGATGTCCCCGATCGGCGTCGATGGAGTCGATGCGATGAAGTGGAGGGCGGCGAGGCCGTGGACGTGGCCCTGCGGACCGACGGCGATGGCGGTCCGGTGCGAGCGCGGTGGGTGTCCGGGGCGAGTGCGCTGCGAGTGCGGTGCGTGGTGACCCGGGCAGAACCGAGCTAACAATTCCGGCGAAACCAACGTCAACTTCCTGTGGACATCTCCCTCGAAGGGGGCCGTCTCCCGTGTGAGAAGGACTTAAGGCCTGCCGTCTGACCTGCGCGGATACCAGAGAATCGAGTGAAGAAGCAGAGAACATCACTCAGGGAGGGTGTGGATGGCACCGACCGCAGCTCCAGCCGAGGACGCCCCCGGTGGTCCCGTCGGAGCGGACCTCGCACCGGACCGGTGCGAGGTCCGCGAGGCGCGGCGCCGGCTCATCCGGGAGGGCGTCCTCGCGCAGGGGTTCGTCCGCTCCGCCGATCTCGCGGCCGAGCACGACGTCTCCTTGATGACCGTCCACCGCGATCTGGACCACTTGCAGGCCCAGGGCTGGCTGCGCAAGGTGCGCGGCGGGGCGACCAGCGAGTCGTCACCCCGCTTCCACGGCAGCGTCGCCGACCGTTCGCAGGCCATGGCGTCGACCAAGCGGCGCCTCGCGAGAGCGGCCGCCCAACTGCTCACGCCCGGTCAGACGGTGATGCTCGACGACAGCACGACGTGCGCGCGGATCACCCGGTACCTCGTGGAGTCGGCGCCCCTCACGGTGATCACGAACTCGCTCCCGGCGATGACGCGCCTGGCCAGGCAGCCCGGAGTCCAGCTGATCTCACTGGGCGGCACCTACTTCCCGGCGTACGAGGCGCACATGGGACCGCACACCGCCGACAGCGTCCGCGAGTACAGCGCGGGCATCGTCTTCATGTCGGCCACCGCCATCACCAAGGGGCGCCTCTACAACACCTCGCCCGAGACGGTCCACGTCAAGCGGGCGATGCTGGCGGCGGCGAAGTGCCGGGTGCTGGTCGCCGACCACACGAAGTTCCACCAGGAGGGCCTGTACGCGCTCGCCCCGCTCACGGACTTCGACTTCCTGGTGGTGGACGACGGACTCGGCGCGAAGGAGATCCGCGCCATCAGGGAGCGGGGCACGCAGGTGGTGGTCGTCGCCCGCCCCTGAGCGCCTACGGTCGCCCGAGCGGGGCCGTCACGCGGTGTCGGCCGTGGGGGTGCCGGGCGCGGTGTCGTAGACGATGAGTTGCTGGCCCGGGGCGGCGCGGACGTCGAAGGACTGGTAGGTCACGGTCAGGGGGCCGAGCGTCGGATGGTTCAGGTGCTTGGTGTCCTGGGTCTTGGTCAGGACGTCATGGGTGGTCCACAGGCGGGCGAAGTCCGGGCTGTGGGCGGTCAGGGTGCGGATGAGGGACCGCAGGCGCGGATCGTCCGGTGTGATGCCGCAGGTCTGCCGGAGGTGGGCCGCGGTGGACCGGGCCGTGGCGTGCCAGTCGGTGTAGAACCGCCGACCCGCCGGGTCGAGGAAGACCATGCGCGCCAGGTTGTCCGCCGGAGCGAACGGTGAATGCAGCTCCTCGGCGCGGTGGTTGGCCGCCAGGACGTCCAGGGCGGGGTTGATGACGAACGCCGGAGCGTCCGAGAAGCCGTCCAGGAGTCGGCGCAGGGCCGGGCCGATCCGGTCGGTGGCCGACCGGCCGACCGGGGGCGCACCGGCCAGCCGGTACAGGTGGGCGCGGGTGTCGGGAGCCAGGTGCAGGGCCCGCCCGAGGGCGTCGAGGACTTGGGGCGAGGGATTTCGCTCGCGTCCCTGCTCCAGCCGGGCGTAGTAGTCCGCGTTCATCCCGGCCAGGTCGGCGACCTCTTCGCGGCGCAGCCCGGCGACCCTGCGCGTGCCGTGGCTCGCCACGCCGACGTCCTGCGGCCCCAGGGCCGCCCGGCGCGCGCGGAGGAACTCGCCGAGGAGATTGCCGGTCACCGTCATGGCCACAGGCTAAGGGGTGGGGGAGGCACGCTGCCTGGGTGTGGTGCGTCCTGGTTGGCCGGCTCCCGCTCGCACAGGATCGGTCGGGCGGAGCCATCCGCCGCGAACGAGCAGCGAGGAACGAGGAGTGGGACAGGCATGAGCACCGAAGCCAAGGTCGTGGCCGTCACCGGCGCCAGCAGCGGGATCGGGGAGGCGACGGCCCGGCGGCTCGCCGCCGACGGGCACCGGCTGTTCCTGGGCGCCCGGCGCACCGATCGGCTCGAAGCACTGGGCCGGGAGATCCGCGCGGCGGGCGGCACCGCGCACTTCCAGCGGCTGGACGTCACCGACGCCGCCGACGTACGGGCCTTCGTGGCCGCGGCCGAAGAGCGTTACGGCCGGGTGGACGTGATGGTCAACAACGCCGGGGTGATGCCGCTCTCGCCGTTGGAGGCGCTGAGGGTCGACGAGTGGGACCGGATGATCGACGTGAACGTGCGGGGTGTGCTGCACGGGATCGCCGCCGCCCTCCCGGTGATGCGCGCCCGGGGCGGCGGGCACTTCGTGAACGTCGCTTCCGTCGGCGCCTACGAGGTGTCACCCACCGCCGCCGTCTACTGCGCCACCAAGTTCGCCGTCCGAGCCATATCCGAAGGGCTGCGCCAGGAGTCGGACGGCTCCGTCCGGGTCACCCTGGTCTCTCCGGGCGTGACCGAGTCCGAGCTGGCCGACGGGATCTCCGATCCTGCCGCGAGGGAGGTCATGAAGGCCTATCGCGCCGTGGCGCTGCCCGCCTCCGCCGTCGCCGATGCCATCGCCCACGCCGTCGCCCAACCGGCCGGGGTCGACCTCAACGAGATCGTCGTACGTCCGGCCGCGAGCGCCCGGTGAGCGCGGCGAAGGACGCGGACCTGCTCGGACGACTGCGGGTCCTGGAGGACAAGGAGGCGCTGCGGCGGCTCATGATCCGCGGTTGGCGGGCACTGGACCGCAAGGACTGGCGGACCTGGAGCGAGTGCTGGGCCGAGGACGCGGTGCTGGAGTTCGGGCCGTGGGGAGAGATCCACGGGAGGGAGGCGGTCCGGGCGAAGGTGGCGGAGGCGGAGGCCCACTTCCCGAGCATGCAGCACCACATCCTGAACATGGACTTCCAAGTGGAGGGGGACGGGGCGACGGGCATCGGGTACATGTGGTTCGTCGCCGTCACGGGGAGCGGCCCCGGCTCCTCGCCCTACTCGATGGGCGGCCCGTACGACTGGGACTTCCGTCGGGGGCCCGAGGGCGACTGGCTCCTGGTCCGCCAGCGGCTCGGCGTCTGGTGGACCTCCGGCGACGAGACGCCGGACGGCCTCGGCTAGGGAACCCCAGACGGGGGAGGGACACCGGCGCCGGGGCCCGTCACCGCAGGCCGGAGACCTGGAAGACCCGCTGGGCCGTCTCGCGGTCGATGCGCTCGGCCAACTCGTGCAGGGCGGTCGCGCCGCACAGCAGCGTGCCGCGCGAGAGGGAGGCGCGGGTGTCCGCGTCCAGACGGCGCCACAGCGCCGGATTGCGGACGAGGACGGTCGGGTCGATCTCGACCCGGCTTCCTTCCGTGTCCCGCAGGACCATCCGCTGGGACACCCCGTCGGACCACCGGACCGCGACGAGGGAGTCGGTACGGACGCTCCGCTCCAGCAGCAGCCCGCGGGCGGTCAGCAGACCGGGTCGCGTGGAGACGCGCGGCGGCAGCAGGATCACGAAGAGGAGCACGGCCAGGCCGGTCCAGACAACGCCGCGGATCACGTCGAGCCGACCGAAGCCCGCGTCCAGCGCGAACAGGGCGGTGCCGAACAGCAGGGCGGCGCCGATCGCCGAGCGCCTCTCCCCGGCCCAGTGGATGTCCCGTGACAGCGGCCCGGGAGACCCCGCGTGTCCGGCCCGTGCGCCGCTCGCGGGCCGGGTGGTACGTCGTTCCATGCGGCTGACGCTACGGCGGGCGGGGCCGTCGGCAGCGACCCCTGACGGACCGTTGACGCCGTGGCGACGACATCTTGACGGGTGGGGGAGGCCGTCAAGGTCCTAGGTGGATGACGCACCGCGCGCAGCAGCCGGCAGCGCCGCCGCGAGACGACGCCGATCGCCGCGCCGCCCGTATGGCACGCAGGTTCCGAAGGGACGTCGCGGAGGTTCAAGTACCCGCCGTCCCGGGCTTTTTAGGATTCGACGGCAGAAGGGAAACCCGGGCCGCTCCCGGACGGGGACGCTCTGCCGCGGCCGCCCGGCCCGCACCCTCATCACCCCTCCCCAGACAGGAGCACCACCATGCCCGGAACGCTTCACGCCACCGCGGCCGTGACCTGCGACGCCGACCTGCTCGACCACACCGCGACCGCCGTGCGCACCGCCGGCCTGGCGCTGCGCGAGCGCTTCGGCGCCGTGGTCCGCTACGGGACCCGCGAGGAGCTGATGCGTGCGCTCGCCGTCAACGACACCACGGCCCTCGACATCCTGCGCCCCCGCCTCACGAGCCTGCGCCCGCAGGCCGGTTGGGTGGAGGACGAGCTGGACGGCGGGGCGCTGCCGCCCGGCGAGTGGTGGGTCGTCGACCCCGCCGAAGGCAACGTCAACCACCTGCACGCGCTGCCGGAGTGGGCGGTGACCGCCACCCTCGTACGGGAGAACCAGCCGGTGCTCACGGTGGTCCACCTGCCGTTGACCGGCGAGACCTACACCGCCCGCACCGGCGCGGGCGCCCACCTCGACGGCCGACCGCTGCGCGTCTCCGGGACCGAGGACCTCGCCCTGGGCATCGTGGCCACCAGTCAGGCCCGGCCGGACGAGGACGAGGAGGTCGTCCGGCGCGTCGGCTCCTCGATCACCGCGATGCTCTTCGACGCGCTCGTGGTCCGCACCTCCGTGCCCGCGACCCTGCACCTCGCGAACGTGGCCGCCGGCCGGATCGACGCCTTCTGGCAGTTCGCGGGCGCACGGGCGGACCTGCTGCCCGGAGCGCTGCTCGTCACCGAGGCCGGCGGACGGATCTCCGACGCCGCGGGCCGCCCCTGGACCCCGCGGAGCGAGAGCTTCCTGGCGGCCGCGCCCGGCGTCCACGCCGCAGCCGTCGCCACGCTCTCCCGCTGACCCCGCACACCACGACCCGCATGACCCGCACCCACGCAAGGACCACATCACCATGAGCACGAACACGACCACGATCGCAGTTCTCGGAAACGGCCGCGTCGGCGGCAACCTGGCCGCGGCCCTCACCCGGGCCGGGCACGAAGTGACCGTCGCGGACCGCGCGCCGGGGGCCGCCGCCGAGGCTGCCCGGACGGCCCGGATCGTCATCAACGCCACCCCGGGCGCCGGCTCCCTGGAACGTCTCGCCGCCCTGCGCGAAGAACTGCGCGGCAAGATCCTCATCGACGTCTCCAACGCCACCACCGACGGACCGGACGGGCTGCCCGCCGACCTCGTCTACCCCGGCTCCAGCCTCGCCGAGCAGCTCCAGGAAGCGCTCCCCGCGACGCACGTCGTCAAGACGCTCAACACCATGCTCTTCCCGGTGATGACCGCCCCGGCCACGCTCACCGAGTCGCCGACCGCCTTCCTCTCCGGCGAGGACGCGGAGGCGAAGCGGACCGTGCGAGAGCTGCTCGTCGACCTGGGTTGGCGCAAGGAGTGGATCACCGACCTCGGCGGGATCCGGACCGCCCGCGCCACGGAGGCCGCCATCCTCTTCGTGCCCCACGTGATCCGGGCCACCGGATTCACCCCCTTCGCGGTCTCGATCGCCCGCTGACCGGCGGGCGGCCTCCGTGGCCGCGCGGCGGCCCCGGTCCGACCCCGTAGCTGTCACAACGGCCCACCTCGCCGCAACGCGAGCCGTCTATAGGAAGATTGGTGCGGTACCCACACGGGTCACGGCGCCGTCCCGCGGAGCACGCTCTCCGCGGGACGGCGCCGAACCATTGAACGACGAGGGGATCGGACCGGGATGCACGGCAGTGGAGCGGAGGTCGGCGGCGCGCGCGGGCTGTTCGCGGTGGACTCGACCGCCCCGGGCTCCGCACCGCGGGGGCTCGACGCCTTCCGGCGCGGGTGGGAGACGCAGGTCGGCGACGACGTCTTCCAACTGCCGGCCTTCAGCCCGGACACGGTCGGTGACTTCCGGGTCAAGGGCAACGTGGCCAAGGTGCACGGCGCGGCGATCGCCGATCTGCACGCCGCGTCGGCGACCCGGACCGCGGAGGTCCCGGGCGGCGATCAGGACCTGATGGCCATGTACGTCGTGCGGAGCGGCTCGTGGACCCTGGGCGGACCGCCCGGTCACGGCGATCGGACCGTGTCGGCCGGGCAGTTCCTCCTGCGGCACCTCGGGAGCCTGACCGCCTTCGAGACCTCGGCCCACCTCACGGCGAAGTTCCTCGTCCTGCCCTCCAGCGAGCTCAAACCCCTGCTCGGGAACCGGGCCGTCACCGGACCGGCGGACTCGGCCGAGATGCGCCTGCTGAGTGCTCTCACGGACATGATCCACGCCACCGTGGCCGGGCTCGGCCCGGCCGGTGTGGTAGCCGCCCAAAACACCCTGGTCGAGCTGACCAAGGCGGTGGCGAAGGGCCAATTCGACGACGTGGAACCCCGGTTGGCTCCCGCGCTCACCCGGGCGGCCAAGGACCTCGCGGACCGTCGGCTCGCCGATCCCGAACTCTCTCCGGCCCTCCTCGCGCGTGAACTCAACGTCTCCGTACGTACGTTGCACCGGGCGTTCGCCGCGGTGGGCGAGCAGGTGAGCACCTACATCCGCCACCGGCGACTGCACGAGGCCCGGCTCACCCTCGTATCGCCGTCGGGGCGGCTGAGCGTCTCCGAGCTGGCCGCACACTGGCAGTTCGCGGACGGCAGCCACTTCACCCGGGCCTTCAAGAAGCACTACGGACAGACTCCCACCGAGTACGCCCGCTCCGCCCGCCCGACCGGAGCGGCCCCGCCGACCGGTCGGTGAGCGGGGGACCGGGCCGGGCGCCGAGCCGGAGTTCGCGGGTTCGGGCTCGTCCCGTGGGGCGGTCCTGTGGGGTCAACGCCTGGTCCTGGACGGCCGGCAGACTCCCGAGCAGGCCGCGACCTGGTGCGCGCGCGTCCCCGCCTTCGCCCGGGCACCCCGCGAGGCCGTCGTGGTCCTGGCCGAGGCGGACGCCCGGTCCTGGGAGGCCTGGCGGGACTACGCAACGACCGGCCTGGAACGTGCGGTGGCCGCCGCCCGGGCCTGGGCCGACTACCGGCAGACGCTCTAGGACGCTCCCCGCCCGGGGACGGCGGCCCGGGCCGCTTCCGGCTCCGGCGCGGGGTCGGCGTCCCCGCACAGGCTCGCGAGCAGGCGCAGCCCGTCCGCGGTCGGGGTGCCGGGGGCCGCGGACATCACCAGCAGTTCCGTGCCCGTCGCGTCCGGCAGCGCGAAGTTCTCCTGGTGCAGTTCCAGCAGTCCGACCAGCGGGTGCCGGTACGCCTTGCGCCCGTGCGTGCGGGCGCGCACGTCCGCGCGGGCCCAGAGGTGGCGGAAGCGCTCGCTGCCCATCGCCAGCTCGCCGATGAGCGAGGCCAGGCGGGGGTCCTCGGGGTAGGTCCCGGCCGCCAGGCGCAGGTGCCCGACCACGTCGAGCGTGCAGTGGTCCCACTCCGCGTAGAGGCCGCGCTCGGCCTCCTCCAGGAACACGTGCCGGGCGATGTTCAGGCCGGGCATCGGTCGGCCGAACAGGAGCCGGGCGAGCCGGTTCCCGGCGAGCGCGTCCAGCCGGTGGTTCATGATCAGCGCGGGTGCGTCGGAGACCAGGTCCAGGACGCGCAGCAGCTCCGGCCGCAGCCGGCCGCTCGGCGTCTTGGGTCGCCGGCGGGGCTGCCGGGCGAGCCGGTCGAGGTGTCCGCGTTCGGTCTCGTCCAGACCGAGGACCCGGGCGAGCGCGTCGAGGACCTGATCCGAAGGCTGCGTCGCGCGACCCTGCTCCAGGCGCACGTAGTAGTCGACGCTCACCCCGGACAGGTGCGCGACCTCTTCGCGGCGCAGCCCGGCGACCCGGCGCCGATTGTCGACGGGGATGCCGACGGCGGCCGGGGCGACTCGGGAGCGCCGCGTGCGCAGGAAACCTGCAAGATCGTCCATGCCCCCAGTATGGCTCCGCCCCAGCGGGTGAAGGTGGCCCTGCCAATACCAGGAAGTCCGGTCCGACGGAAGGCGCGCCCCTGAACGCCGGGCGCCGCGGCGGCCAGGATCGAGGGCATCCGAACCCTTCCCGAGGAGCCTTTCGTGAAGACCCTGATCGTCCACGCCCACCCCGAGCGCCAGTCGCTCAACAGCTCGCTGAAGGACCTGGCGGTGTCCACGCTGGAGGCAGCGGGGCACGAGGTGCGGGTGAGCGACCTGTACGCGATGAACTGGAAGGCGGTCGTGGACGCCGAGGACTACGGCCCCCACGCCTCGGATCCCTTGAAGGTCGCCCTGGACTCGGGCCGGGCGTTCGAGGCCGGGACGCTCACCCCGGACGTCCTGGCCGAGCAGGAGAAGCTGCTGTGGGCGGACACGATCGTCTTCCAGTTCCCGCTGTGGTGGTACTCGATGCCCGCGATCCTCAAGGGGTGGGTGGACCGGGTGTTCACCTACCGCTTCGCCTACGGGGTGGGGGAGCACAGCGCCACCCGGTACGGCGAGCGCTTCGGCGAGGGCACCCTCGCCGGCAAGCGGGCCCTGCTGTCCGTGACCACGGGCGGGCCGCAGTCGCACTACGGGCCCCGCGGGATCAACGGCCCCATCGACGACCTGCTGTTCCCGATCCAGCACGGCATCCTCTACTACCCGGGCATCGAGGTGCTGCCGCCGTTCGTGCTGTACGGCACCGACCGGATGACCGCCGAGGAGTACCCGGACGTGGCCAAGGCCTGGGAGGAGCGCCTGCTCACCCTGGAGTCGACCGAGCCGATCGCCTTCCGGCGGCAGAACTTCGGTGACTACGAGATCCCCTCGCTGCACCTGAAGGAGGGGCTGGAGCCCACCGGCCGTACGGGCTTCGGGCTGCACGTGCGCGGCTGACGCGGGGGCGCCCCCTCCGTGCCACGGAGGGGGCGCCCGTCATCGTCGGGGTACGGGTCAGTTGACGTTGACTCCGGACCAGGCGGCGGCGACGGCCTTGTACTCGGCGGAGGTCGTGCCGTACAGGTCTCCCGCGGCGCTGAGCGTGGCGGTGCGGGCGCCCTTGTAGTTGGTGGTGGACGTCATGTGCACGGTGAGCGCGCGGTACCAGATCTTGAGGGCCTTGTCCCGGCCGATGCCGGTGAGCGCGACGCCGTTGGACGTGGGGCTGTTGTAGGAGACGCCGTTGATGGTCTTGGCGCCGCTGCCCTCGGCGAGCAGGTAGAAGAAGTGGTTGGCGACGCCCGAGGAGTAGTGGACGTCGAGGTTGCCGACACCGGAGGACCAGGAGTCGGCGGAGCCGCCGTCCTTGGAGGGCTTGTCCATGTAGCGCAGCGGCGTCCCGTTGCCGTTGAGGTCGATCAGTTCGCCGATGAGGTAGTCGCCCTTGTCGGAGGCGAGGTTGGCGTAGAACTCCACGCCGGTGCCGAAGATGTCGGAGGTGGCCTCGTTCAGGCCGCCCGACTCGCCGGAGTAGTTCAGACCGGCGGTGTTGGAGGTGACGCCGTGGCTCATCTCATGGCCGGAGACGTCCAGTTCGGTGAGCGGGTGGGTGTTGCTCGCACCGTCGCCGTAGGTCATGCAGAAGCAGTCGTCGTCCCAGAAGGCGTTGACGTAGTTGCGGCCGTAGTGGACCCGGCTGAAGGCGCCGACGCCGTCGTTGCGTATGCCGCTGCGGCCGAAGGTGTTCTTGTAGAAGTCCCAGGTGACCGCGGCGCCGTACTGGGCGTCGACCGCCGCGGACTGGCCGTTGGACACGGTCCCGGTGCCCCAGGCGTTGTCGGCGTCGGTGTACAGGGTGCCGTTGCCCGAGGTCTTGTTGGCGAGGTTGGTGGTGTACTGGCCGCCGCGCGTGGCGTCCTTCAACTGGTAGGTGGAACCGCTCTTGTTGGTGGTGAGCGGCACCGATCCGACGAAGACGCCCTTACCGCTGCCGGTGGCGTTGGCCGTCTGGATGCTCTCGTGGGTGGAGAGCACCGCGCCGCTCTCCCCGTCGGTGACGACGCGCTGGCGGCTGGGGGTGCCGTCGGCGCGCACGCCCTCGACGACGGTCTCGTACGCCAGGCGCGGGGTGCCGCTGGCGGCCCAGACCACGAGGCGCGGGGTGCCGGCCCGACCGACCGAGGAGAGGGCGGGCTCGTCGGCGTCCTTGGCGATGCCGACGGTGGCCTGCACGGCTCCGGAGGCCTTCGTGGCGGCCTGGTCCGCGGAGAGCTTCGGCGAGAGGGAAGCGGGGGCGATCGGAGCCTGCACCGCCTTGTCGGCCGACTTCACGGCCCCCTTGGCGTCCTGGTGGACCACGAGGTCGCCGCCGAGGACGGGCATCCCGTTGTAGGTGCGCTCGTAGCGGACGTGGCGGCTGCCGTCCGCGTCGGTGACGACGTCCTTGGCGACGAGCTTCTCCGTGCTGCCGAGGCCCAGCGTGCGGGCCGCGGCGGGCGCGTCGGCCGTGGCGCGGGCGAGATCGGCGGCGCGCTGCTGTGCGGGGCCGGAGGCGGGAGCGGGGGTGGGAGCGGCCTGTGCCGCACCGGAGCTGACCTGGATGGCACCGGCGAGCAGGGCCGAGGCGGAGAGTACGGCTCCGACAGTGAGCTTTCGCTTCACGTGATGTTCCTTCCGATCCAACCGCGTGTGCGCGGTCGCACCTCGTTCCGGGGCACTTGGGTGAGTGCTCGCAGGGGGCGGAACGGGTGCTGCGGCTCCGCACGGACAGCCGTGCCCGTCGGGGTGGGGATCGACTGGGCGCGCCGTACGAAGCTGTCGGAAGCATGACAATCGACGTGGTCGAATGCACAGAGCGCCAAGGGAATTGGCGTACGCCCGCCAGAATTGACGCTCCGTCAATAACTGAGGCCCCGTCAGTCGAGATGCGCATTTCGACCGAACGGGACCTCAGGAGCGTGGTTACTGCAAGTATTTCGGGGTGCGATTCGGTGGATGGGCGGCACCTCTGACAAACCGGGCACGGTTACGGGTGCGTTACCGCGGTGTGTCCTGCCGCGGGGCGCGGGGTGAACGTGGCGGGTAAGTGCCACCCCGGTCAGTGGTGGCGATGCCCGGCGGGCGGGCCGGCGCCGGATCGGCACCCCTCACGGGCGGGGGCGGGCCCCCGGGCCGAGCGTGGCGGTGACGTCCCCGGGGGAGAGGGCGGTGTGCTCCGCGGAGCACTGGACGGCGACCCGCACCGGGGAGCCGCAGTCGGTGTGCCGCACCTCCATGACGGGACCTTCGGGGCCGAGCGCGTGCGCTTCGCCCCACTGGCTCAGCGCCACCAGGACGGGCCACAGGTCCCAGCCCTTGCGGGTCAGGCGGTACTCGTTGCGGGAGCGGCTGCCCGGCTCCTGGTAGGGGCTGGTCTTCAGGACGCCCGCGGAAGTCAGCTTGCGCAGGCGGTCGCTGAGGACGGCCTCCGACAGGCCGATGTGGCGGTGGAAGTCGTCGAAGCGGCGGACGCCGCCCACGGCGTCGCGCAGGATCAGCAGCGTCCACTTCTCCCCGACCACGTCGAGCGCCCGCTGGACGGGACAGTTCTCCGTGCTCGCCTCAAGCCACTCCATCCCGCCATCGTAGGCGCCTGGCTGCGTCATTGACAGTCAGGTGGCGTCGGGTCTAGCTTCATCCACAAAAGTCAGATACGAGGGAAGGCGCTGCGCCGTGGGGCGGACACGTACGTACGGCTGGGAGGATCCGGAGGTCCCGGCGCGGGCCGCGGGAGCCATGGCCGGACTGGAATTCCTGCGCGAGGTGCAGGCGGGGCGACTGCCCGGGGCGCCCCTCGGCCAGACCCTCGACTTCGCCCTGGACGAGGTGGAACACGGCCGGGCGGTCTTCTCCCTGCTGCCGGGGGAGGAGCACTACAACCCGATCGGGAGCATGCACGGGGGAGTCTTCGCCACGCTGCTCGACTCGGCGGCGGGCTGCGCCGTCCAGTCCACCCTGCCCCTCGGGATGGCCTACACCTCGCTCGACCTGACGGTGAAGTTCCTGCGTCCGGTCACGGTGGAGACGGGCCGGGTGCGCGCCGTCGGCACGGTGATCAGCGCCGGGCGCCGCACCGCCCTCGCCCAGGCCCAGCTGTTCGACGCGAACGACCGCCTGCTCGCCCACGCCACCAGCAGCTGCATGCTCTTTCCGCTGACCGGCTGACCGGCTGACCGAACTGGCGGCCCCCGGGCGCGCCCCCAGGCCCCCCGGCCCCCTCGGCCCGGGCGGTGGGCGATCCTATTGCCTGTTCGATCTTCTTCAGGAGCGGATCAGGCATCCGCGAAACCGGCCGGGGGCAAGGGATGACGGAGCAGGCGACGGTTGCGATAGAGCGCATGGACGGAGCAGCCGCGGCGAAGGCCGCGGGGGCCCTGGGGCTGATCTACGCCGAGGTGTTCGCGGAACCGCCGTACAACGAGAGCGCGGACGACGCCGTAGCGGCCGTGCGGCGGCTCTCCGCGCAGCTGCACCGGGCGACCTTCCGCGCCGCCTTGGCGCGCACGCGGGACGGGGACCCGGTCGGCATGGCCTACGGCTGGTCGGTCCCCCCGGACACGGGGTGGTGGGACGAACTGATCGTGCCGGTGTCCGCCGAGACGCGACGCGAGGACGGGCACCGGACCTTCGGGCTGATGGAACTCGCCGTACGCGCACCGTGGCGGGGGAGGGGCGTCGCGCGCCGCCTCCACGAGGCGCTGCTCGAAGGCAACGCGGCCGAGCGCGTGTTGCTGAACGTGCAGCCGGGCAGCACCGCCGCGGTGGCCGCGTACCGGGCCTGGGGGTACCGCACGATCGGCGAGGCCGCACCGACGGAGGTCGGCGGGAACCCCCGCGAGGTGATGGTGCTCGACCTGCGCGGCTGAGGCTCGCCGAGGGGCCCGAAGGGCCCTGGGCGGGCAGCCCCACGGCCGACGTTCTGTGAGGCAGGTCACCGGAACCGGGAGCCCCCGGCGGACAAGGCAGTTCGTGAACTACTCATCGCACGACCGGATACGCGCCGGGGACCCCGAGGCGTTCAGGGAACTCTTCCGCGACCACGCCCCCCTGGTGCACCGGCACGCCGTCCGCGTGACGGGCGATCGGGCCCTCGCCGAGGACGTCGTCTCGCTGACCTTCCTGGAGGCCTGGCGGCTGCGCGAGCGGCTCCTCGACCACGAGGCCGGCCCGCGCCCGTGGTTGATGGGCATCGCGGTCAACGTGCTGCGCAACACCGGACGCGCCGCGCGCCGCCACCAGGCCGCCCTCGGTCGCCTGCCGGTCCGCGACACCGTCCCGGACTTCGCCGACGAACTCGTCGGACGCATGGCCGACGCCGACCAACTCGCCGCGGCGAAGCGGGCGCTGAAGAGGCTGCGGCGCACCGAGCGCGAGGTGTTCACCCTGTGCGTCTGGTCCGGCCTGGGCTACGCCGAGGCCGCCGCCGCCCTGGGCGTCCCCGTCGGCACCGTACGCTCACGCCTCTCGCGTGCCCGTGCGCGGCTGCGCAAACTCGCCGGACAGGAACTGACGGAGAACCGGGAACCGCTTCCGCGCCCCGGACAAGTACGGGGTGGCCGCACTGCCGCGGCCCGGTCGTACGAGTCGCACGAGGAGACGTACGGATGACCCGCAAGTTCTGGAAGCGGACCGAGCCCATGGCCCCCACCGGGTCGGACCGCTCGGGGCCGGACCGCGCGGAGCTCGCCCGGCTGTTGCCGGCCCCGTCGGCCCCCGAGATGACGCCCGACCGCCGGCTGCTGTTCGAGGAGCACCTGTTGAACGAGATCCACATGTCCGCGCCCCTGCCCACGACGACGAGGCGGCCGGTCCGGCGCGCCCTGTTCATCGGCGTTCCGGTCACCGCCGTCGCGCTCGGCACCGTCTTCACCGTGAGCGCGCTGACCAGCGGCGGCACCACCGAACCGGCCGCCGTCGAGGCGCCCGTCGTGGCGATCGAGGCCGGCAGCACGGTCCAACTCGTCTCGACCGCACAGCAGATCGCCGCTGCCGCCACCGCGCAGCGGACCCCGGAGCCGGGGCCCGGCCAGTTCATCTACATCAAGAGCACGGTCTCCTGGCTGTCCACCTCGCTCAACGGCGCCACCAACGAGTCCAAGACGTGGGTCCAGCCGCTGCACCAGCGCGAGGTCTGGCACACCCCGGACGCGAGCAGGGGCTGGCTCGACGAGCCCGGCTACCAGGCCAAGGGCGGCATCGGCCTCGGGGCGAACAACCCCCACTCCAAGCCCAAGAACGGCAAGGACATCCCGGGCGACGAACCCCGCCTGTCGTACGACTGGCTCAAGGCCCAACCGGCCGACCCGCAGGCCCTGCTGAAGACGATCTACGCGAAGCTCAGCGGCCCGCGCGACCGGGACCAGCAGGCGTTCGAGGAGATCCAGGAGATCATCAACGAGCAGCTCGTCCCGGCGCCGACGGCCGCCGCCCTCTACCGCGCCGCCGCACAGGTCCCGGGCGTGGTCCTGGTCCAGAACTCCCAGGACGCCGTCGGCCGCGGCGGGCTCGCCCTGGCCCGCCTGGACGAGAAGACCGGAGAGCGCACCGAGTTGGTCTTCGACCGCACGACCTTCGCCTACCTGGGCAGCCGCGGCGTCCAGGTCAAGGAGTTCGGCGGCATCAAGCCCGGCACGGTCGTCGAACGCACCGCCGTCCTGGAGCGGGCCGTCGTCAACGCCGAGAAGGAACGCCCGGCGAAGGGCGGGACCGTCTGAGCGGAGTGCGCACGATGCGCCGCGGCGCCCGCCGTCAGGGCGCCGCGGCCGCGTCCCGCTACCCTTCCGTGCGGTGGGCCCCGATGGTCCGTTCGATCCAACGGGCGTAGGCGGGCGCGCTGGAGTAGAGGCCGGGGCCCTGCGAGCACGCGACGTTCGGGGCGCCGGGTCCCGAGGTGACGCCGATCAGCTCCCAGCGGCCGCCGCGCCCCCGCTGGACCTGCGGTCCTCCGGAGTCCCCGAAGCACGCCATGGCATGCGGCACGGTGGTGATCGTGCACAGCCGGGTCCGGTCCGCGTACCCGGGCGCGCATGCGGACTCGGCGCCCCTGCGGGTGTTCAGCTCCCGCAGCCGATCCGGGAACAGGAACTCGGTGTCGGACGTGGTGCCGAAGCCCAGGATCCGGGTCGGCGTGCCCGGCTTCCCCGGCCGTTCGGCTATCTTGATCGGCTTCGCGGAGACCGGTCGGTCCAGGCGGATGAGCGCCACGTCGTCCTTGTTGGCGGCCTTGTTGTCGCCGTTCAGATAGCCGGGGTGGACGAAGGTCCGGTCGATCTTGCGGACGGTGCCGCCGGATGTGCGGTGGTCGCTGCCGAGGCGCACGATGCCCTCCAGTTCGAGGCCGTCGCCCTGTACGCAGTGGGCCGCGGTCAGGACCCACTGCTCGTCGATCAAAGACGCCCCGCAGTTCCCGTCGAGCAGTCCGTGCTTCGGGGCCGACATCGGCACGCTCGCCATGAAGGGATAGCTCTCGCTGGATCGCGACCCGTTGACGATGGCACCGGCGCTGCCGGCCGTGACGGTGGCGCAGGCCACGGCGGCGAGACCACCGACCACGACGGCGCGAGCGGTGGCGGTACGGGCGCTGCGGCGGCGGCGCGGCGGCTTGAAGCTGAACACAGAGGCTTCCCTTGTTTCGCTCGGTCGATCTGTACGCGTTCAGCCTCGTTTCTCCTCGTCCGCCGGACCATCGGGGCAGCGGGCCGGCCGATGGTGGGGCCAGCACCCCCTCCGTACGGGGGAAACGCCCGGGACGCGCGGCGGCGTTCGCCGCGGCGCCGTCGTGAACGGACCGGCGGGCCTCCTCCGTCGCGTCCCACGCGTCCCAGACGGTCTCAGGCGGCGGTGCGGGTCATGTGCGCGAGGTGTCGCTCCAGGGTGACGGCCACGCCGTCCTCGTCGTTGCCGGCGGTGATCTCGTCGGCGACCGCCTTGAGGCTGGCGTGGGCGTTGGCCATGGCGACCGAGCGCCCCGCCCAGGCGAACATCGGGAGGTCGTTGGGCATGTCGCCGAAGGCGATGGTGCCCTGCGCCGTGGCGCCCAGCGCCTCCGCGGCCAGCGCCAGCCCGCTCGCCTTCGACAGGCCGAGGGGGAGCAACTCGACGCAGGTCGGGCCCGCCATGACCACGGTGACGAGCTCGCCGACCGCCTCGTGGGCGGCTTCGGTGAGCTCGTCGTCCGTCAGGTGCGGGTGCTGGATCTGGACCTTCCCGATCGGCCGGTCCCACAACCGGGCCGCGTCGCGGACCCGCTCGATCCCGGCGCCGCCCATCGGCGGGAGCGGGAACCCGGGGCTCACGAGGATGGGGTCGGCGAGCTCCAGGGGCATCACCGCCACCGACAGCGGACCGGTGTGGGCTTCGATCCGGGCCAGCACGTGCGCCGCGAGCGCGCGATCGAGCGGTATCGACGATACGAGGGTGTCGCGTCCGGCGTCGTAGAGCTGCCCGCCCTGGCCGCAGACGGCGAGGCCCCGGTAGCCGATCGCGGCCAGCGTGGGCCTGGTCCACTGGGCGACCCGCCCGGTCACCACGACGTGCCGGGCACCCGCGGCGACGGCTGCGGCGAGGGCGTCCGTGGTGCGCGCGGAGACGGTGTGGTCGCTGCGCACGAGGGTGCCGTCGAGGTCGGTGGCGATCAGTTCGTACGGGAAGGGGGCCATGGATCGGATCTCCTGGGTGGGGCGGGGGAGGGCGGTGGCGGACGGGCGGGTCGAACGGGCGGGGTTCAGAGGGCGCCGTTGTCCTTGATGAGCCGCTGGTACCAGAAGAAGCTGTCCTTGCGGATGCGGCGGAGCTCCTTGAGGTCGAACTCGTCCCGGTCGACGTGGACGAACCCGTAGCGCTTGCGCACGCCCTGGTGGGTGGAGACGAGGTCCATGGCCGACCAGGGGTGGTAGCCGATGACGTCCACGCCGTCCGCGACGGCCAGGCGCATCTGCTCGACGTGTTCGGAGAGGTAGGCGATCCGGTAGTCGTCGTGGACCCGGCCCTCCTCGATCGTGTCGTAGCCGCCCAGCCCGTTCTCCGTGACCATGATCGGCAGGCGGTAGCGGTCGTGGACGTCGCGCAGCGTCGTACGGAAGCCGACCGGGTCGATCTCCCAGCCGAACTCGGTCCGGGGCAGGTGCGGGTTGCTCACGGCGCGGAAGACGCCGGCCTCGCCGACCGCGAGCTGCTGGTCGCCGCCCTCGAAGGCGACCGTACCGTCGTCGAGGGGCGCGGCGACGGTGGCGCTCGTGTAGTAGTTCAGCGCCAGGTAGTCCGCGCGCCCGGCCGCGAGGGTCTGCGCGTCCCCGTCCGCGAATTCCGGTGCGATGCCGCGCTCGGTCATCCAGGCCCAGGCGGTGGGGTTGTAGGTGCCGTGCGCCGCCATGTCGAGGTAGAGCCAGTTGCGGATGGCGTTGTAGTCGGAGGCGGCCAGGACGTCCTCGGGCCTGCTGCTGGCCGGGTAGACGACGGAGATGTTGGGCGCGGGGCCGATCTTCGCGGACGGCAGCATGTCGTGGCACAGCTTCGTGACGCGCGCCTGCGCCACCATCATGTGGTGGTTCTGCTGGTACAGCTCGCGCTGGGGGTCGTCCGAGGTCGTCGCGCTGGTGCCGATCGCGGCGCCGTGCAGGATCATCATGTTCTGCTCGTTGATGGTCAGCCAGTGCTTGACCTTGCTGCCGTACTCCGTGAAGAGGACCTCGCAGTAGCGCCCGAAGGCGTCGATGGTCGAGCGGGAGGTCCAACCCCCCTTGTCCTGCAGGGCCTGCGGCAGGTCGAAGTGGTACACGGTGACGACCGGCTCGATGCCGTGCGCGAGGAGGGCGTCGAAGAGGCGGTGGTAGAAGGCGATGCCCTCCGTGTTCACCTGGCCGTCGCCGTCCGGGACGATCCGGGTCCAGGCGATGGAGAGCCGGTAGGCCTTCAGGCCCAGCTCGGCGAAGAGCCGCACGTCCTCCTCGAAGCGGTGGTAGTGGTCGGAGGCGACCTTGAAGTCGGTCGTTCCTTCGGGGTAGTTGCCGCGGGCGTCCTGTACGGAGGGGCCCTTGCCGTCCGTGTCCCAAGCGCCCTCGACCTGGTAGGCGGAGGTCGCGGCGCCCCAGAGGAAGTCGGGACGGAAGGCGGCGGGTGTCGTGTGCTCCATGGGTGGGTCTCCTTGGGGAGGGGAGGGGAGGGGAGGGGAGGGGAGGGTGGATCGGGTGCGCGTTGCGGGCTCAGCCGGTCGTGGTGAGCGCGCGTTCCGGGATCAGGGACAGCAGCGTCGCGTCGAGCGCGACCTCGCGCTCCTCGGTGGTGCGGACGGCGCCGGCGGCGGCCGGGTCGAGGACGATCACCATCGTGGTGGTGTCGTAGCCGGCCGCTTCCACCGCGGCCAGGTCGACCTCGCAGAGGGGGTCGCCGAGCCGCACGCGGTCGCCCCGCCGGACCGTGGTGGTGAAGTGCCGGCCGTCCAGGCGGACCGTGTCGATGCCGATGTGGACGAGGACTTCGACCCCCTCGGGGGAGCGGATCCCGTAGGCGTGGGGCAGGACGCTCAGGACGGTGCCGTCGATCGGGCAGTGGACCGTGCCGGAGCTGGGGACGACGGCCGCGCCGTCGCCGAGTGCGCCGGCGGCGAAGGCCGGGTCCGCCACGTCGGCCAGCGGGACGACCCTGCCCCGCACCGGGGCGGCGACCTCGAAGGCCGCGCCCGAGGGTCGCCCGGCGTCGTCGTCGGCGCCCGCGGGCCCGACGGCGGAGGCGTCCTGCGGTTCGTCGGGCACGTCCTGCGCCTCGTCGCAGACGTCCTTGAAGCCCAGCGCCATGGTGAGGCCGAAGGAGAGGGCGATGGCCCCGCCGATGCCGATCAACTGGAGGGTGAAGCTGCCGACTTCGAGATAGGCGGAGAGCGAGAGCAGGCCCGGCATGATGTACGCCGTCGAGGCCGAGCCGCCCGCCGAGGCGATGCCGCCGCCGACCGCGCCCGCGACGCAGGCGTAGACGAAGGGCTTCTTCAGGCGCAGGTTGACGCCGTAGACGGCCGGTTCCGTGATGCCGGCGAGGAAGCTGCTGACCGCCGCCGGACCGGCGAGCTTCTTGAGGCCCTTGTCGCGGGTGCGCAGCATTACGGCGAGCACCGCGGCCCCCTGCGCCGCCGATGCGGCGATCAGCGGACCGTAGAGCAGCGAATGACCCTGTACCGCCAGGTCGTTGGCCATCATCGGGACCAGGCCCCAGTGGATGCCGAAGACGACCATGATCTGCCAGGTGCCGCCCAGGACGGCTCCGGCGATGGCCGGGCTGAGGCCGAAGAGCCAGCCGATGATGCCCGAGGCTCCCTGACCGGCCCAGTCCGAGGCGGGGCCGATGGTGAGCAGGGTCAGCGGGACCATCACGGCGATCGTCAGCATCGGGGTGATGAAGTTGCGGATGCTGGAGGGCAGCGCCTTGTCGAGGCCGCGCTCCACGAAGCCCTGCACGTACACCGCGAGGATCACCGGGATGACCGAGGAGGCGTACGCGACCATCACCATCGGGACGCCGAAGAAGGAGACGGGGTCACCCGCCTCGTTCAGGGCGGCGATCGACGGATAGACCAGCGATCCCGCGACGGCCATGGCGGTCCACTGGTTGGCGCCGAAGCGCTTCGCGGCCGTCACCGCCAGCAGGACGGGCAGGAAGTAGAAGACCCCGTCGCCGGCGGCGTTCAGGACGGTGAACTCCTGTGAGGACTCGGCGACCAGGCCGAGCTTGGTGACCAGCACGATCGTGGCCTTGAGCAGGCCCGCACCGGCCAGCGTCCACAGGAACGGCGTGAAGATGCTGGAGATGACGTCGACGAGCCGGGTCAGTGGATTGCCCCGGGAACGTGGAGCCGCGGGGTCGGGGCCGCTCGCGCGGGGCGCGTCCCCGCCGAGCCGGGAGATCCCGGTGATCGCGGCATGTGCCCGCGCCACGTCGTTGCCGATGACCACCTGGAACTGGCCGCCGCTCTCGACGACCGTGAGGACACCGGGAGCCGATTCCACGGCTGCTCTGTCCACCTTGGCGGGGTCCCGCAGGACGAAGCGGAGCCGTGTGGCGCAGTGCGCCAGGGACTCCACATTGCCTTCTCCGCCGACACCTTCGAGGACGGCCGGGGCCGTCTTTCCGTAATCCACGATGGGTTCTCCCTGCATCGCGTCGTACCGGACTCGGAACGTCTTCGGTCCGAGTCCCCTCAGTCTTGACCAGGTCAAGGGAAGGCAAAGGAGGCCGAAGGTCCCGAGAGCGACCACCGATGTTCCCTACGTCGTTCCCCTTCCGGCGCCCCGTGCGGGACCACGGGCGGACGGAGTGCGGGACGGGCCACGGTCGTTCGGGCGGCAGCTCCCTACGACCCGGTTCCTGCCTAGAGTTCGGAGCATGCGCATCGTCTCCCTGCTCCCCGCGGCCACGGACATCGTGGCCGACCTCGGGCTCCTCCACGACCTGGTCGGACGCACCCACGAATGCGACTGGCCGCCGGCCGCGCTCGCCTCCGTTCCCGTGGTCACCCGAGCGGAGTTCGACGCCGACCGACTGACCAGCCGCGAGATCTCCGACGCGGTCGGTGGCGCGGCGCACAGCGGATCCTCCCTCTACACCCTCGACACCCGGGCGCTCGCCGCGCTCGCACCCGACGTCCTGCTCACCCAGGACCTCTGCGAGGTGTGCGCGGTGTCCTACGAGAACGTCTCCCGGGCGGTGCGCCTCATGGTCGCGGGGCCCCGCGTGCTGAGTCTGGAGCCCCGCACCCTGGACGACGTACTCGACTGCCTGGTCACCGTCGGCGACCTGCTGGGCGTGCGCGAAACGGCCGTTCGGCGGCGCACGGAGCTGCGCGGTCGACTCGCCGAGGTCCGACGTCGCACGCGGGGCCGGCCCCGGCCCCGGGTCGTCGCCGTCGAGTGGCTCGATCCGCTCTGGCCCGCCGGCCATTGGGTGCCCGAGCAGATCACCACGGCGGGCGGGGATCCGTTGCTGGCCGCGCCCGGTGAGCACACCGGGCCGATGACCTGGGAGGCGGTGCGCGCGGCGCGCCCGGACGTGCTGCTCGTACTGCCCTGCGGGTTCCCGCCCGAACGGACCCTGGCGGAGATCGATCTGCTCACCTCGCTGCCCGGCTGGGGCGAGTTGCCCGCCGTCCGGGCCGCCGCCGTATGGGTCCTGGACGGGCCCGCGTACTTCAACCGGCCGGGCCCCCGCGTGGTCCGAGGGGCCGAGGTGCTCGCCCATGTCCTGCACGGAGTGCGGTCCGGGGAGCCGGTGACGGAGTCGGAAGCACGTCGGCTGGGCCGGTCCTGACGGCCACCTCGTGCCCGGGCCCCGCGGTGACCGGTCCCGGGGCGGGAGGACGACGGGCTACGCCTCGGAGCACTCCGCCGGTCCCCACTGCCGCGACGGCAGGTGGACCAGCAGGAGGACGATCCCCGCCAGGGTGAAGTTCCGCCCGGCGGGCTCCAGCCCGTTCCACTTGGCGGACTGCCACATCGCGAACCACTCGCCGCCGATGACGAGGAAGCCGAGGCCGAACAGCAGCATCAGCATGAGCAGCCCGAGCGTCGTCGCCCGCCGGGCGCGTTCATGGCGCCCCGAACGCAGACCCCGGCCGTGCAGCACCGTCGCGGTGGCGAGCACCGCGGCGGTGAGGACCTCCCAGACGATGATCCCGACGTAGGCGAGGTACACCAGCGTCGGTGAACCGACGGCCCGCCACATCAGGTCCGGGTCCCGGAACGTCGTGTCCATGGCGAGCACGTGCTGGACGAACGCACGGTTGGAGTCGAAGTCGGTGATGTTGCCGAAGGCCACGAGGGCCATGTAGGCGGCGAGGAGACCCGTCAGGACCATGACGGCCACCGGCAGACGGCCGAGCCGCAGCAGACGATCGCCCGCCCCGCCCGCCCGTGCCGATGCGGAGCCCCGCCCCGCTCTGTCGCCGGTGTCCGGCCGCCCGGAGATGTCCATGCCCGCACCCTACCCACGGCCGCGGCCCCGGCCGCGGATCTGACCGGGCGGAGATGGACGTGCGGTGGCGGCCCGTGCGGGTGAGAGTGGTGGGAGCCGGCGCGTGCTGTGAGGTGGTGTCGGGTGATGGTTCGTGCTGTTCGTGCTGTTCGTGCCGGTCAGTGTTTCCCGGAGGACGGAGTGTTCGATGGCCCAGACGAAATCGACCCGGCGCGCCGATGGTTCCGGATCGCGGCGGGCCCCGTCCCCACGGCTGGTGGCGGGCCTGGTGCTCGCGGGGCTGGCCGTGTGGTTCGTGCTGATCAACACGCGCACGGCACGGATCCACTTCTGGATCCCGTGGGTCGACGCACCGATGTGGTTCGTGCTGGCCGTCACCTTCCTGGCGGGAGCCGCGACGGCATGGCTGCTCGGGCGCCGCGGCAAGTAGCGGTCGGCCGCGCGGGCGCGCCGTGGTCGCCCGGATCGGGGCCGGGCCCGGGAGGGCGACGACATGGGTGACTGGTGGTACCGCAACATCGTCGAGCCGGGGAAGCTGCCGCTGTTCCTGGCCCTGTCGGCGTTCGTGCTGACCTTCGCCATCACCCGCGTCATCACCCGAATGATCAGGGCGGGCAAGGGGCCGTTCCGGAACGTCACTCCCGGCGGCCTGCACGTCCACCACGCCGTCCCGGGGGTGATCCTGATGACGGTGGGCGGCTTCACCGGCAGCGCGGCGGGCCGGACGGGATGGGGGGCTTGGCTGGCAGCGGTGGTGTTCGGCATGGGAACCGGTCTCGTCCTGGACGAGTTCGCACTGATCCTGCACCTGAGCGACGTCTACTGGACCAAACAGGGCACGATCAGCATCGAGGTGGTGATCATGACCTCGGCGCTGGCGGCGCTGCTGCTCTGCGGGTTCCTGCCGCTGGGCGTGGACGGGCTCTCGCCCGACGAGGAGCGCAGCCGGCTGACGGTGATGACCACGGTGGTGGGCAACCTGCTGCTGTCGATCGTCGCCATGTACAAGGGGAAGCCACGGATGGCCGTACTCGGGGTGGTGGTCCCGGTGATCGCCCTGGTCGGGGCCGTCAGGCTGGCCCGGCCCGTGTCACCGTGGGCCCGGCGCTTCTACGGCGGCCGGCACAAGGTCCGGGCCAGGGCCATCAAGCGGGCCTACCACCACGACCGGCGCTGGAGCGGTCTGAGGCGCCGGGTGGACTACCTGATCGGCGGTGCGCCGAGCCAGTAGCCGCGCGAGCGGGGTGGCGAGGGCTTCGCCCGCGCTCCGGCGATCCGACGCTCCGGGCCGACCCGTCCGTCAGTGCGGGGTCACGGCCCACGGGGCGGAACGCAGATCGTCCGTACTGCGCCGTGCCCGCGTGCTCGCGGGCGCGTCGGCGGCCTTCCCTATCGCGACCATGGCGACGATCTCCCATCCGGGGTTCGGCCGGAGCTCCTCGGTGAGCGCTTCGAGGTCGAAGGCGCGGAACTGGTGGGCGGCCAGGCCCATGGCCTGGGCCTGGAGGCTCAAGTGGGCCACCGCCTGCCCGAGGTCGTAGTCGGCGAACTCGGAGTAGACCAGGCCCGCCCCGTCGACATGGCGGCGCGCCAGCGCCACCACCAGCAGCCCCGCGTCCAGGGCCCACCGCGCGGAGCTGGGCGCCAGGTGGGGCACCACCCGCTTGTGATCCGGCTCCCCGGGCCTGGCCATGAGGAATCCCCAGGGTTGGGAGTTGCCCGCGGAAGGGGACCACCTGGCCGCTTCCAGAAGCAGTTCCAAGGCCTCGTCCCCCACGACTCCGTCCGGATCGAAGGCGTACGGGCTGAACCGATCGGCCAGCAGCGGGTGGACCCGACCGGGCCACGCAAGATCATCAGACATGATCGTCACCAACAGCCGCCCCGAGCGATTCATTTCCACCCGGCGCGCGGGTGCGTACGACCCGGCGCGATGCCGTACGAGGTCTACGTCCGGGCCGACCACCAGCTCGGCGCCCGTGGCGTCCCGGGCCGACCCGCGTCCAGCTCGGCCTGGTGTACGGCGTCGTGGGCGGCCAGGGAGGCGCGCAGGGTCAGGATGTCCGCGCCCCGGGAGGCGTCCAGCCCGGTGAGCTCCGTGGCCTTGCGCAGCCGGTAGTCGACCGTGTTCGGGTGGACCTGGAGCCGGGCGGCGGCCCGGCGCCGATCGAGCCCCCGCGCCAGGAAGACGCGCAGCGTGTCGAGCAGCTCCGGGCGGGCGTCCAGCGGGTCGAGCAGTGCGGCCAGCCCCGCCCTGGCCGGGCTCGGGCGGCTCAACTGGTATTCCAGCAGCACGTCGTCGAGCAGGTACACGCCGGGCCCCCGGCCGGACGCCTCCGCCACCGCCCGCACCTCCGCGGCCAGTCGGGCGGCCTCCGCGACCCCTTCCGGCGCGGCGGCGGTCGCCGCCGCCAGCAGCTCGGCGCCGCACATCCGGCCGAGCTGCTCGACCAGCCGGGACAGCCATGCCCGGTCCACGTGGCCGGATTCGGCCGACGGGGCCTCGTAGGGGATGAGCACCGTCCCACCGCCGCCGGACAGCACCGAGAGCGGAACGCCCGTCGTCTGGCGCTGGATCTCGTTGCGCAGCCGCCGGAGCTTGCGGCGGGCGGCGACCGAGTGGTTCACACCGGGCACCAGTTCGTCGGGGTGCGGCCCCACCGCGATGCTGAGCACCAGGTAGCAGGCCGGTAGCCGGATTCCGGCCCGGTCCGCCGCCCCCTGGGGACTGCCGCCCTCCAGCAGACGGGACAGCAGCGACTGCAGCGCGACCTGCTCGTCGCTGAGGGCCGTCTGCCGCTCCTGCACGTACCCCGCG
Source organism: Streptomyces sp. NPDC059917 (assembly GCF_042730635.1). Classification (NCBI taxonomy): domain Bacteria; kingdom Bacillati; phylum Actinomycetota; class Actinomycetes; order Kitasatosporales; family Streptomycetaceae; genus Streptomyces; species Streptomyces sp. NPDC059917. The sequence continues at coordinate 148,109 of NZ_JBHWLC010000005.1, read as the reverse complement.
GCCACTTCACAGCTCACCAACCGCAAGTACGCGAGCATCTGGCGCTGCACCAGCAGTACGTCGGCCAAGTCGCCCGGCTCGGCCGCCGGGAAGACCCGGGCGGCGCACTCCTCCGCACCGAGGTGGTAGGCACCGACCACGGCCTCCAGCGGCACTCCCTCGTCGGCGCGCCGGGCCGACGACTCGCGGATGACCGACGCCTCGGCCTGCCCGAGCATCTCCCCGGTGCGCAGGACCGTCGCGAACCCCCGTATCCCGTGCGTCACTTGCTTGGCGATGTCGCCGCCGAGCTGCTCCGCCGGTAGCGTCCCGTATACGGGGAGCCGCTCGACCAGCCTGACCATCACGGCGCGTTCGAGTGCACCGGCCGCGTCCTGGAGCCGTTTGTGGACCGGCACACCGCCGAACCGCGGCACCCGGTCCCGTTCCCCCGCGTTGGATCCGGTCACAATCCACCTCGCACATCTTTGTTCCCCACCCCGGAGACCCGGCCGCGTACCGGCCCCATGATGTTTCCGGGACATCACTTACTGGTTGGTAACACGACTGGTCGGTGCATGGCCAGATGTGGCAGGACCTCGGCCGCATCGTTCACCGCATCTCCTTGCCGGGGACCGCCCGCCCCGGCCCGACGTGGCGCGCACCGGACCCCGTGCGGCTGCGTCGGACCCCCCACCCAGGATTCGAGGAACGCATGTCCAAGACGGCCGTTCGCCTGATATCCGTCGCTGTCGCAGCCGCCGCAGCCATGGCCACCGCGCCCGCCGCCACCGCCGTCGCCGCCACGCCGTCGGCCGTCGCGCCGGCCGCCGCGGCGGCCTCGGCGGGCGACCCGTTCTACAGCTACGCCGGGAGCGAGCCGCTGTCGACGTTCGCGCCGGGCACCGTGCTGCGGACACGGACCCTGCCCTACCACGTCCTTGGCATCCCCACACCGCTCACGGCGATCCAGCTGCTCTACCGCACCACCGACGCCCAGGGCCGCCCGGCCGCCAACGTGACCACGGTGGTGCGCAGCCTGACGGGCGACCGCAGCAAGGCGGTCTCCTACCAGTCGTTCTACGACTCGCTGAACCCGCAGGACAGCCCCTCCCGCGCGATCGCCGGCGGTGTCACCCTGGGCGGTGCCATCCCCAACGCGGAGGCCCTCTTCCTGGCGCCGCTGCTGCTGCAGGGCTACAACCTCGTCATCCCGGACACCGAGGGACAGCAGGCGAACTTCGCCGCCGGACCGGAGTACGGGACGAACACGCTGGACTCGATCCGCGCCGCGACGAAGGCGACCGAGACCGGCCTGAACTCCACCACGTCCTTCGGCCTCATCGGCTACTCGGGCGGCGCGATCGCCACCAACTGGGCCGCCGCGCTCGCGCCGAGCTACGCGCCGGACGTGAACCGCCGACTGGTCGGTTACGCCGAGGGCGGCCTGCTCGTGGACCCGGCGCACAACCTGAAGTACGTCGACGGCTCGCTGGCGTGGTCCGGCGTCATCCCCATGGCCGTCATCGGGGTTTCCCGCTCCTACGGCATCGACCTCAAGAGCTACCTCAACAGCTACGGTCTGAGCGTCTACAAGGACCTGGAGCGCGGCTCGATCATCAACGCCCTCGGCCACTACCCGGGTCTGACCTGGAAGAAGATGGCGAAGCCGGAATACGCCGACCCCAACTCGATCCCCGCCTTCGTGACGGCGATGAACAAGCTCAACCTCGGCTCCGCCGGCACCCCGACCGTCCCCGGCTTCATCGGCCAGGGCAACGGAGGCGTCTTCGAGGGAACCTTCAGCAACCGCCCGGGCATCGGCACGGGCGACGGCGTGATGGTCGCCGGCGACGTGCGCTCGCTCGCCCGGCAGTACTGCGCCACCGGCGGCTCCGCCGTCAAGTACGACCAGTACGAGCTGCTCAGCCACACGGGCGCGACCCTGGCCTGGGCCCCCGTCGCACTGGGCTGGCTGGGCGACCGCTTCGCCGGCCGGACAGCGCCGTCCGACTGCGGTCGGATCGCCAGCGGCAACTCCCTCGCCCCGGAGGAGGCCGCTCCGCGGTCGTGATCCGCAGCGCCGCCGCCGTATCCCCACCCCAAGCCCCCGAGCACGAGCGCTGCTCGACCACGGCCGACCGACATGGCCGACCGACTCCCCGACGGGACGCGTCGCCCGAGGCCGACCCAACGGGTGCGGAGGCTCCGAAAGGGGCGAACTAGACCGGTGCCGGCACCGCCTTCTCCGCCGCACGGCTGACCTGCTCCCAACCGGAGTAGGTCGTCTTGCGGCGTTCGGCCACGTCGACGGCGAGGTCGTACACCATGCTCCCGAGGACCATGCGTATCGGCGGATCCTCGGCGGCGACCAGTTTCAGGAGCGCCTCTGCGGCCAGCCGCGGTTCGCTGTCGATCGATCCCTCGGCCCACTGCTTCTCCAGCTCGGCCCGCAGCGGGGCGTAGGCCGCGATCGGGGTGGTGGTGCGCATGGCCGCGTACAGGTCGGTCCAGTAGCCGCCCGGCTGCACGATGCTGACCTTCACGCCGAACGGGGCGCCTTCCATGGCCAGGGCCTCGCTCATGCCTTCGAGGGCGAACTTGCTCGCGCTGTAGAGGCCGGTGGTCGTGAAGCCGGAGATGCCTCCGATGCTGGAGATCTGGACGATGTGACCGCCGCCCTGGGCCCGCATCACCCCCATGGCCGCTTGGCTGACCCAGAGGGCGCCGAAGAAGTTCACCTCCATCTGCGCCCGGGCCTCGGCCTCGGTGAACTCCTCGACCATGCCGGCCGACAGCGTGCCGGCGTTGTTGACGACGATGTCGAGCCGCCCGAAGTGGTCGGCGGCCGCCTCGACCGCGGCGAACGCGGCGGCCCGGTCGGTGACGTCCGCGGTCAGCGGCAGGACGCGACCGGGGTGGGCCGCCGCCAGTTCGTCCAGGGCGGCCGTCGTACGGGCAACGGCCGCCACCCGGTCGCCGATGGCGAGGGCGGCCTCCGCGAACGCGCGCCCCAGGCCCCGGCTGGCGCCGGTGACGAACCAGGTCCGCGGTCCGTCGGTGAGCGGACCGGCCGAAGCTGCGGTGGTGGTGGTCATGACTACCTCTTTCTCTCGCGCGGAACCGAGTCAACCTGAGACGAGACGGTCCGTCTCGCAACATCGCCAGCATGGCACACGCGGCACGGGTTGCACAAGACGGATCGTCTCGTCTCTCGCGTTGGGTAGGCTTCCCCCATGACAACTCCGCCGTCCAAGGCCCCCAACGCCGCCCGGCGCAGCGAGGCCTCCCGCCGCGCGATCCTCACCGCCGCCTTCGACCTCGCCGGAGAGCTCGGCTACGGCAAGCTCAACATCGAGGCCATCGCCACCCGCGCGGGAGTCGGCAAGCAGACCATCTACCGCTGGTGGCCCAGCAAGGGCGCCGTCCTCTTCGACGCGTTCCGCATGCTCAGCGAAGGCCACGGCGCGGGCGATGGCACGGGCGACGACGCCGGGCCGGGGGAGGCCACCGCCGCCGGACTGCCGGACACCGGAGACCTGGCGGCGGACCTCAAGGCGGTGCTGCGCGAGACCCTCGCCGAACTCCAGGACCCGCGCATCGCGGAACCCATGCGCGCGCTGACCATCGAGGTCGCCGGCGACCCCGAGCTCGCCGCCCGGTACGCCGAGCACCTCGACGAACCCGTCCGCGCCCTCAAGCGCCGCCGCCTCGAGGCCGCCCAGCAGGCCGGCCAACTCGCCCCCGGCATCGACCTCGACCTCGCCATCGACGCCATCTGGGGCCCGCTGCTGAACCGCTGGCTGCTGCGCACCGGACCGCTCACCCCCGAGTACACGGACGCGCTCATCGACAACGCCCTCCACGGCCTGCGCCCCACCGTGCCCCGGGGGGCCGCCGACTGACCACCGCCGCCACCGCGCGCCTGATCAACCCGTGCGATCCCGTGCCCCGTACGAGTGGTGCGGGGTGCATGGAGCCGCGACGGGCCGTTCCGCGCGCTTAGGCTCGGCGGTCATGGCGCTATGGCTTCTCAACCATTTCAGTACGTTCACCCTGGCCACCGTCGCTGTCGGAGGAACCGTTCTCCTGGCCGTCGCCGGCAGCTTGCTGCTGCGTCGCAGGTATCCGTCGTTGGCCAGGGGAGAGCACAACGACATGGTCGGTGTGACGCTGGGCATGTTCGGCGCGATCTACGGGATCATCCTCGCCTTCGTCATCGTCACCCTGTGGACGCAGTTGGAGGACACCCAGACCATCGTCGCCTCCGAGGCCACCGACGCGGCGCTCATCACCCGCGACGCCGCCGCCTTCCCGGCGCCGGTGCGCGCCGGTCTCGACGCGGCCATCAGCGGGTACGTCCACGCGGTCGTCGAGGACCAGTGGCCCCTGATGCGCGCGGGACGGCCCAGCTACGGAGCCACGGAGGTACACCTGCAAACCGCGTTCCGGGTGCTCCAGTCGTACGAACCGAAGAGCCAGACGGAGCGCGTCTTCTACGAACAGGCCGTCGACCACCTCAACGACGTCGCCTCCCAGCGCCGCGCCCGCCTGACCATGGCGCGTCAGGAACTACCGCCGCTGCTGCAGGCCCTGGCCTTCGGCGGTGCGATCGTCCTGGTGCCGCTCACGTTCCTCTACGGTCTGCGCAAGCTGCGGGTGCAGATCCTGTTCATCGCTTCGGTGTCCGGGCTGATCGGCTTCAGCCTGCTGTTGGTCTTCGTACTGGACCGCCCCTTCTCCGGCGACCTCAGCGTCAGCCCGGATCCCTACCGGGAAGGAGCCCTCGCCCGGTACTGGACCCCCTGAACCGAGGGCGCGCGCCGTGCCCGTGCCGATCGGTCGGCCCCCGGTCAGCCGGCGGCAAGCAGGCTCCGCGTGTGCTCCCGGACCTGCGCCGGCGTCAGGTACATGTCGGTGTCCTCGAACTCCCGCAGGGCGGGCGGTCGCGCGGCCTGGAAGCCGGTGCGGACGAAGTCGTCGCCGGCCACCGCATTGAGCAGCCAGTTGGTCATCACCCGGGTCTTGGCCACGTTCGTGCGCAGCGCCGACCAGTGGTACCCCCGGGCCACCGCCTGGGCCGCCGGTCCGCGCAGCGGGACGCCCAGGGGCTTGGACACGGCGTCGGTGCCCCCGAGGTCCACGACCAGGCCGAGGTCCTTGTGGACGTACGACCGCAGCGGCTGCCCGCGCAGCGAGGCGATCAGGTTGTCGGCGAGGACGCGTCCTTGGCGCAGCGCGTGTTGCGCGGTCGGCGGGCAGATCGCCCCGGTTCCGCCCTTGGCCAGGTCCGGGACGGCGGCGGCGTCTCCCAGGGCGAAGACTCCGGCCGCCCGTGGCACCGTCATCTGCGGTGTCACCAGCAGCCGTCCCTTCTCCGTCGGCGCGTCCATCGTCCCGATCAGTGGGCTCGCCGCGACACCGGCCGTCCAGATCAGGGTCCGGGTCGCCAGGATCCGTCCGTCGGTGAGCGTCACCTCCGTGGGCCCCGCCTTGGCGACGCTGACCCCCAGCGAGACGCGGATGCCGCGCCGCCGCATGATCTCCAGCGCCGCGCGGCCCAGGGAGTCGCCCAGCTCGGGCATCAGCTTGGGTGCCATGTCCAGCAGGTGCCAGCTGATCTGCCGGGCGTCCAGCCGCGGGTAGCGCTTCACCGCGTGGTCCGTCAGCCGCTGGAGGCACGCGGCCGTCTCGGTGCCCGCGTAACCGCCTCCGACCACGACGAAGCACAGCCGGGCCGCCCTCTCGGCCTCGTCCTGACTGGCGTCCGCGAGGTCGAGCTGGGCGATGACGTGGTCCCGCAGGTACGCGGCCTCGGCGAGGGTCTTCATGCCCCGCGCGTGGTCCAGCAGCCCCGGAATGTCGTAGGTGCGGGTGACGCTGCCGGGTGCCAGTACGAGGTGGTCGTACGGCTGGTCGATCACCTCGCCGGTGATCTTGCGGACGATGACGACCTTGGCCGCGGTGTCCACGCCGATCGCCGCGCCGGGCACGATCCGCGTGCGGTGGCGGCTGCTGCGGCGCAGGGACACGGCGATGGACTGCGGGGTCAGGACTCCGGACGCCACCTGGGGGAGGAGGGGCAGGTACAGCTGGTAGGAGTTCGGGGTGACCACGCAGATGTCGGCCTCGCCGGGTGACAGGCTGCGCTCCAGCCGACGTACGCATTCCACTCCTGCGAAGCCCGCACCCACCACGAGGATCCTCGGTCGCGCCACGGTCTCGTCCCTTCTGTGGTCCACCAGGTCGCTCATGCGCATGCCCCGTTCGCGGCGGTGTGCACCTGCCGGGCCGCGGCAATCGCCGGGGGACCTTCCGCCGAGGTGAACGCGACGACGTCCGCCGGGGGGTTTGGAAACGCTCGGACGGTGCAGACGGGGTTTTGACACCGACCACACATCACGAGGTAGGAGACCCACCATGGGCATCATCGCCTGGATCGTCATCGGTCTGCTCGCCGGCATCATCGCGAAGGCGATCATGCCGGGCAAGGACCCGGGCGGCATCATCATCACCATGCTCATCGGCATCGCCGGCGGCCTGCTCGGTGGTTGGCTCGGCAAGGTCATCCTCGGCGTCGACTCGATCGACGGCTTCTTCGACCTCTCCACCTGGATCGCGGCCGTCGTCGGCTCCGTCATCCTCCTGGCCCTGTACCGCCTCGTGACCGGCGGTCGCCACTCCCACCGACACGCCTGACCGGTATGCCCGGACGGCGGTACCGGAAGCGGCTCTCCCCGTTCGAGGGAGAGCCGCTCCGTCGTTCCCGGCCGCCCCGTTCGGGTGATCTCGCGGCCCAGGGGTTCTTCCGGTGTCCTCCGGGGAAGGCCTGGGCAGCCCCATGATCGGCCCCGCGCTGCACCGGGCGATGGGCCCGACCGGGCCGGAAGCGCGTGCCGTAGGAGTGGAACGTGTCGCAGGAGTAGCAGGAGTAGCAGGAGCAGCAGGAGCAGAGCGTGTCGCAAGGAAGGGAGTGAGGAGAGCGCCGTGCAGACGTTCCTTCCGTTCGCGTCGTTTCGTGACTCGGCCGGTGTCCTCGACGGGCTCAGGCTCGGAAAGCAGCGGGTCGAAGCCGTGCAGGTGCTGCGCGGTCTGATCGTGCCGGGGTACGGCTGGCGCCGGCACCCGGCCGTACGGATGTGGGCGGGCTACGAGGAGGCCCTCGTGCGCTACGGACTGGACGTGTGCTCGGTCTGGACGGCCGAGGGCCGCCGTGACACCTGCGCCGTCACGCTGGTCCAGGACTTCCGCGGCTGGCTGCCGGGTGGCACGCCGAGGACGCAGGACGAACTGGACGCGGACGGCGATCTGCCGCCGTGGCTCGGCGCACCGGACTTCCACCGCAGCCACCAGTCGGCGCTGGTGCGCAAGGCCCCGGACTTCTACCTCGGGCACTTCCCGGGGGTGCCGAACGACCTGCCGTACGTCTGGCCGGCGTCCGACCGTGACGAGGGCGTCCAGGATGCCTGAGGCCGACATCCCGCGGGAGCCGCGCACGGGCCGGGCACGACACGAGGGGGCACCGCCCCACCGGGGTCGACCGGCACAGGGCGAGCCGGACGCCCTGTTCGCCCTCGACGACCTCGACACGGGGCGGGAACGCCCCTCCCCGGCAGAGACGGGGCCGCTCTTCCGCGACTCCCCGGCCGCCCGCCGCCTGCTCGCGGTGCGCGAGATCCGCGCCGAGCCCGCCGCCGCGGCCTCCCCGCGCGGCCGGCAGGTCCTCGCCCGCTTCCCGGACGCCGAGATCGTCCCCGTGGACTCGCACTGGGGCATCCCGGACCTCCACGGCAACGCGGGGAACGTCGACCGCTGGGTTCGGATCAAGAGCGAGGTCCTGGTCCTGGGGGAGAAGAAGACGCTCACGACCCGCCCCAACGGACGCTCGGCGGACTGGATCGCCCCGGGCGCCGCCAACGGCTGCGCGATGGCCTGCGCGTACTGCTACGTCCCGCGCCGCAAGGGGTACGCCAACCCGATCACGGTCTTCACCAACAGCGACCGGATCATCGCCCACATCTCGCGGCACGTCGCGCGCCTCGGCCCCAAGACGGAGGCCAACCAGTGCGATCCGACCGCGTGGGTCTACGACGTGGGGGAGAACAGCGACTGCTCCGTCGACGCCCTGATCAGCGACAACGTCGGCGACACCGTCCGGGCCTTCGCCCGGTGGCCCTCCGCAAAGGCCTCCTTCGCCACCAAGTTCGTCAACCCGGACCTCCTCCTGCTCGACCCGCGCGGCCGGACCCGCGTCCGGTTCTCCCTGATGCCGCAGGCCGACTCCCGGCTGTTGGACATCCGCACCAGCCCCGTGGAAAGCCGCATCGCCGCGGCCGGAGACTTCCTGGAAGCGGGGTACGAGGTCCACTTCAACCTCTCGCCCGTCGTGCTGCGACCGGGCTGGGAGACGGACTGGGCCGAGCTGCTGCGCCACATGGACGACGTACTGCCGGCGCCGGTCAAGGCGCAGGCCGCGGCGGAAGTGATCATGCTGACGCACAACGAGGACCTGCACGACCTCAACCTCGGCTGGCATCCGCGCGCCGAGGACGCCCTGTGGCGCCCCGACCTCCAGGAGCCCAAACGCTCGCAGAACGGCAGCTGGAACGTCCGCTACCGGGGCGGAGTGAAGTCCGGAGCCGTCGAGGCGCTGCGCGCGCTCGTCGCCGCCCACGCCCCGTGGCTGAGGATCCGCTACGCCTTCTGACGCCCGCACGCGCCACAGCGCATCCGCCCGCCCGCCCGCCCGCCCGCGCGCCGTCCGGGCCGTTCCGGGGGTAGCGTGCTGGGCATGGACCTCCGCACCACTGTTGAGCGCGCCAGGCGCCTCAAGCACCTGCACGGCGCGTACCAGCCGCTCGTACTGCCGACCGTGTGGGACGTCTGGTCCGCGCGTACGGCGGTCGGGGCCGGATTCGCGGCGCTGACGGTCGGCAGTCATCCGCTCGCCGAGTCCCGGGGGGCCGAGGACCACGAGGGGCAGACCTTCGGGGAGGTGCTCGCCGCCGTCGGGCCGATCATCGCGGCGGTCGACGTTCCCGTGTCCGTGGACCTGGAGGCCGGGTACGGGCAGACGCCCGCGGACCTCGTCGCCGGACTCCTCGAGGTCGGCGGCGTCGGCCTCAACGTCGAGGACACCGTCCACTCGGACGGTGGGCGGCTGCGCGGCGCGCAGGAACACGCGCGCTACGTCGCCGGCCTGCGCGCGGCGGCCGACGACGCCGGGGTCCCCCTCTGGATCAACGGGCGCACGGACGTCTTCCTGCACGCGGACGATCCCTCCGCCGTGCTGGACGAGGCGGTCGAGCGGCTGCGGTCCCTGGAGGAGGCCGGAGCCGACAGCGTCTACCCGGTGGGCATCCAGGACGACGACGACCTGCTCAGGGCCGTGATCGCCGCCGTCGGCATTCCGGTGAACTCCACGGCCCACCCCGTCAAGCACGACCTCGAACGCTTCCGTCGCCTCGGCGTCGGCCGGATCACCTACGGCCCGCTGCTGCAACTCGCGATGACGGACGCGATGAAGGCCGCGCTCGGGCCCTGGGCGCCGTAGCCGACCGACCCCGCACGAGGAGCAGGGCCCGCAGACCGGGTGTTCGCGGCCGGGGAGCGGGCATGCGCGCACGGAGCCCGTACGAGACATCCTCGGCCGAAGGACCCTCCGTGTTGTTCCTGGCATTGCTCATACCGCCCCTGTTGATGTGCGCCCTCCTCGGGCTCGGACGCTACGAGGAGTACGTGCTGGGCCCGGTGAGAGGTGCCCCGGAGCCGGCCCGGGCGCGACACCTGCGCGTCGTTCCGGAACCGGTGACGGCAGACTCCCGGGCCGGAGCCCCGCGCCCGGCGGCGCCGCGGGGCAAGCACGGGCGCCACGCGGCCTGACATGTGGCCGATCGGCGATGGGCCACATCATGGCTTAAACGTTTCATCTCCGACGTCGATGCCTAAAACGGGACATCGTGGCGCCAAATCCAGCCGTGCGCAGCCGAGTTGATTGCATGGCGCACCCATTGCACAGGAGTCTTGATGTGCACCCGCGAAGACTTCGCGGGTGCGTCGGTCACTCGTTTTCCGTGCAAGGAGAGTGCGTGCGCATGAATGCGAAGAGGTTCCTCCGGTCGGCCGCCGTGGCATTCGCCGCGGCAGCGTCGTTCACCCTGACCATCCCCGGCAACGCCTACGCCATCAACCACGTCGAGTGCCGGGGCGGCGAGAACTTCCTGAAGATCTGGTCCCACAGCGGCGGCTCCAACAGCGTGGACTGCTACGCGAACGCGGGCCGGACCGACTTCGGGGGCTGGTGGGTGGACAAGATCTCCACCGGTAACAACGACCTCATCTACTACGACGCCAACGGCGACTCCGTGCGGATCGACCGCTGGACCGAGATCACCTTCCCGAACCGCCCGCCCAAGGTCAACTCCATCGAGATCCTCTGACGCCTGAGCTCCCGAGCTCCTGAGGCTCTGAGACGCGGAGGCCCTGAGGCCTCATCGGGATTCCCCCGCAGGTCCGGGTGCCGCCCCCCGGCCCTTGCTCCGCGGCCTGCGGGGGAGTCCCGCTCGGGTCGGTGCTCCCGTGTGTCGTCGCAGTTGCTCACGATCGGAATCCGGGCGAAGACACGGCCGGACGGAGGAGGCGCGGCGAGGACCGATGAGTTCTCGCGCGCCCTCCGGTCTACCTTTCGAGCGGGACGACCAGGACGACGAGTACCCAAGGAGCAGGCCATGGGCCGCATCGACATCGAGCTCTTCACCACCCTCGACCTCGTCGGGCAGGCGCCCGGAGGCCCGGACGAGGACCCGGCCGGTTTCCCCTTCGGCGGCTGGCAGGTGCCGCTGCTGGACGAGGACGCCGGTGCGCAGGTCGACGCCGCCTACGAGGGCACGGACGCGCTGCTGCTCGGTCGGCGGACGTACGACATCTTCGCGGCCTACTGGCCGCACCAGGAGGGCGGACAGGACGACGGGTTCGCCACCCTCTTCAACCGCGTCCCGAAGTACGTGGCGTCCCGGGGCGAGCCCGACCTCGCGTGGGCCGGATCCACGCTGCTCGGTCCGGACCTGGTCGGGGCGGTGCGCGAGGTCCGCGAGCGGCACGAGCGCGTGAAGGTCGTCGGGAGCCTGGACCTCGTACAGACCCTGCTGCGCGAGAAGCTCTTCGACCGCCTCGACCTCTGGGTGCACCCCATCGTGCTCGGCGTCGGGAAGAAGGTGTTCGACGGCGGCGCGGTGCCCACCAACCTCACTCTCCTCACACCGCCGCAGACCAGCCCGAAGGGCACGGTCCACCTGTGCTACGGGCTCGCCGACGGTACGCCGGGTACGGGCGACATGAGCGCACCCGACCGTGGCGCCGCCCGCTCGTGAAGCGCGCGGCGGTCGTGCGCGTGACGCATCGGGCCCCTCGCCCTCGGCGTTCGGAACGCGATGGCGTGGACGACCGTACCGGTCACGCCCGGCGGTCGGCGGCCGGCTCCGGGGCGAGGGCCAGGAAGTCGTCGTGGGTGCGGACCCGGAGCCCGGGCCGGTCCTCGGCCAGGGCGGCGATCATCGCCGCGGCGAGTCGGCCCGCGGGCACCGGCCGGTACGGGCGGGCGGGCCCCGCCAACAGGGGGGCCAGCACGGTCGCGGCGCCGCTGCCGAGCCCCTCGCCCCGGCGGTGCGCGGGGCGGCGCCCGAGGATGAAGGAGGGCCGGAAGAACTCGGTCTGCGGGTACCCCAGTGCCGTCACCTCCGCTTCCATGTCCCCCTTGACCCGCAGGTAGAAGGTCCGGGAGCCGGAGCTCGCGCCGACCGAGGAGACCACCGCGATCCGCTCGGCACCCGCCTCCCGGGCCAGCCCGGCCACCCGCACGGTGTGGTGCTGGTCCACCTCGCGGAAGGCCGCTTGCGAGCCCGCCTGCCGGATGGTGGTCCCCAGCGCGCCGTACACGTCGGCCCCACCGGGCCCGAGGGCCAGATCGTCGGCCCCGAGTTCGGCGAAGTCCACCACCCGGGTGTCCAGCCGGGGGTGTTGGAGGGCGAGCGGGCGCCGGGCGAGCACGGTGACGCGCGTGTACAGCGGATCGTGCAGCAGCCGTGCCAGCAGCTGTCCGCCGACCAGTCCGGTGGCTCCGACCAGGAGGGCGCTACGGGTCACGGGAGGTCCTTTCCGCTGCCGGCGGCCGGCCCGCCGGTGTCTGCGCAGGATGCCACACGGCACCGCCCTCGCCGCCGAACGTCGCCCGCCGCCGGAAACGGATTCGCCCCCTTCGCCGCTCCTCGGCCCGCTGACCACCCGTTGGTCACGGGCCGGTGGGGAAACCGCGCACGGGCGGCAACTGGTCCGTCGAAGAAGTGATTTGGTGGAGGAAGCGATGCCGATTCGATAGTGCAGAACCCTGTGAGGGCGACGTACATGTGGTGTAGACCTTACGCCCAGTGCGGAGCGGAGAAGGGTGAGGCATGAGGGTGAAGCGTCGTTGGCTGCGGGCGTCCGCGACCAGTTCCTTGGCGATGGTGCTGCTGGCCGGCTGCGGAATGATGTCCGACCCCGGGGCGGCCGAGGTGGTGCTCCGCGTCGTGGCCGCCGACTACGGCGACGGCCCGGCCAACTCCTCCGAGCCGTACTGGAAGGAGCTGGCCTCCGGCTTCGAGAAGGCGCACGCCAACGTGCGGGTGGAGGTGACCGTCCTGTCCTGGAACGACGTGGACGCCAAGGTCGCCGAGATGGTCGCGGCGGGCCACCCGCCCGACATCGCGCAGATCGGCGCCTACGCCGACTACGCGGCCGCCGGGAAGCTGTACGTGGCCGACGATCTCCTCTCGCTGCGCACGGAATCCGATCTGCTCGCGCCGCTCGCGGAAGCGGGCAGGGTCCGGGGGGACCAGTACGGTCTGCCGTTCGTGGCCTCGACCCGGCTGATGTTCTACAACACGAAGCTCTTGGAGAGCGCGGGCGTCACCGCCAAGGGCGCGCCGTGGCAGCCCCGGAGCTGGGCGGACCTCACGGCGGCGGCGCGGAAGCTCAAGAGCGACGGGGTGCGCACCCCGATCGCGTTGCCCCTGGGGCCGGAGGAGGCGCAGGCCGAGTCGATGCAGTGGATGCTCGCCGGCGGCGGCGGCATCACGAACGACTCAGGGAACTACGTCATCGACTCGACCGCGAACGTGAAGACCTTCGAGTTCCTGCGGGACGACCTGGTGGGCGCCGGACTGACCGGCCCGGACGAACCGGGAAAGCTCGACCGCCAGAAGGCCTTCGACGCCTTCACCCGCGGGGAGGTCGGGATCCTCAACGGTCACCCCACCCTGGTGAAGCAGGCCGCCGCGAAGGGAGTCAAGTTGGGGATGGTCGCGCTGCCCACGGCGAACGGCTCGGAGCCGCAGGCGATGGGCGTCGCGGACTGGCTGATGGCCTTCAAGAACGGGCACCCGCGGGAAGCCGGGAAGTTCCTCGACTACCTGTACGAGGAGAAGAACGTCACCGCTTTCACCTCCAAGTACGGACTGCTGCCGGTGACGACGAGCGGCTACCAGCGGATGCTCGACTCCGACGATCCCGGCACCGCACCGCTCAAGGTGTTCCTGAACGCCCTGCCGTCCTCGCGGCTGTACCCGGTGGGCAAGAAGTCCTGGGCCGGGGTGAACGCCGACATGAAGAAGAAGATCGGCACGGCCGTGCAGCCGGGCGCGCGACCGGCGAAGGTGCTGGAAGAGATAGCCGAGGACGCCCGGAAGGCGGGCGACTAGCCGCGGGGTCCGGGGTGAGGTGTGCCACGTGGTCGGATCGCCGGTCGGTGCGCGGGTGGCCCTGGTCGACTCGAAATGGTAGGGCGGGGTCGGGCCGTGAGCGTGCGTCAAGAAGCGCAGGTCACGGGAGGGTAACGGGGTGCGGCGGCGAATGCCGCGGCGGTGGCGGGGCGTCGTGTGGAGCCGTTTCGGCTGCACGTTGTCTCAGTTGTGGCGCATTCCATACGATTTGAGCGAGTCTCGACGTCGCTGGTAGAGCTGGCCGCATGATCACAACGATTCGAAAGCCCCGCCATGCCAAGCCCCGTTCCCGCACCTCCTCGACGCGCGTCGGTGTCCTCGGGGGTGTCCTCGGCACCCTCGCGTTGGCCGCCACGGCCACTCCGGCCTCGGCCCACCAGGCGGATTCGGGCCCGACGGGCGCGAGCGGGCAGATACCGTCCTCCCGGCCCGACGGCGCTGCCGCCTCCGGGGACTCCGACAGCTCCGACGGCTCGGGATCGGAGAGCGTGACGGGAGCCGCCGCGAAGGTCGTGGCCTTCGCGCGGGCCCAGGTCGGCAAGGCGTACGTGATGGGCGGGACGGGACCGAACGCCTACGACTGCTCCGGCCTGACCCAGGCCGCCTACCGTCAGGCGGGCGTCGACCTCCCGCGCGTCTCCCAGGACCAGTCCGCGAGCGGCCGGGACGTCGCCCTGTCGGACCTGCGGCCGGGCGACCTCCTCTACTGGGGCGCCAAGGGCGCCGCCACCCACGTGGCCGTCTACCTAGGGAACGGCACCTACGTCGGCGCCCAGAACTCCCGCGTCGGTGTCGTCGAGCGCAGCCTCGACTGGTCCAGCCCCTCGGGCGCCGTCCGCGTTCTCTGACGCCCCGCGACGACCGGGGCCGGGAACCGACCGGTCCGGCAGCCGAGCGGCCCGGCGGATCGGTCAGCGTGCGCCGGGCGGGCGTCCGGTGAAGAAGTCGATCAGGTCCCGTGGCGTGGGGTCGTGCGGGACCACGGCGGCGGCCCGCGCGCTGCGGGGGAACAGCGCCCGCTCGTACGCGGTGAGGGCGGCCTCCGGGTCGTCGGGGTGTGCGGCAAGGGCCCGGCCGAGCTCGGCGCCGTCCTGCATGGCCAGGTTGGCGCCTTCGCCGTCCGGGGCCGAGAGGTGGGCGGCGTCGCCGAGCAGGGTCACTCCCGGTACCCGGTCCCAGCGGTGCCCGATCGGCAGGGCGTGCAGCGGGCGCAGGACCGGTGCGGTCCCGGCCGCGGTGATCAGGGGGGTGAGCTCCGGTGCCCAGCCCTCGAACTCCCGCGCGATCCGCGCGGCTGCCCCGGCGGCATCGGTGAAGTCGATGGTGGTGAACCAGTCCAGGGGCTTGGCCAGCGTGAGATGGGTGCGGAGGGTCCCGCCCTTCTCCCGGTGAGCCACGAACCACTTCCCCTGTTGGTCCCGGTCGAGCGCGCAGAGCGTTCCGCCGCCGACCGCCTTCGCGGTGGCCGGGTGGCGGGTGTCGGCGTCGTACAGCCGCGTCTCCACGAAGGAGCGGCCGATGTACGCGGGCGTGGCGTCGGAGAGCAGCGGTCGGACGCGCGACCAGGCACCGTCCGCGCCGACCAGCAGGTCCGTGACGGTGACGGAGCCGTCCGCGAAGGCCACCTCGTGGCGCCCCTCGCCGAGGCGGCGGACGCCGGTCGCCTTGTGGCCCCACCGGACGGTTTCGGCGGGGAGCGCGTCGAGCAGGATCTGCCGCAGCTCGCCGCGCTGCACCTCGGGGCTCCCGCCCGCGCCGTCGTCGATCTTGTGGAACAGGACGGTCCCGTCCCGGTCCAGGAGCCGTGTCTCCTGGCGGCCCTCCAGGACCACGCCGCGGAACTCGTCCATCAGGTCGGCCGCGGCGAGTGCGCGTTGGCCGTTGTGTTCGTGGATGTCGAGCATCCCGCCCTGCGCACGCGCCGCGGGGGAGGGGTCCGCCTCGTGGACGGCGACCGGGATGCCGTGGAGGCTCAGGACGCGGGCCAGTACGAGGCCGCCGAGCCCTGCGCCGATGATCGTGACCGAAGTCCGCCCGGATGCCGTGGGTTTCAGGGTGTGCATGGGTCTCCTCTGCCGCCGCGCACCTGCCGGGGGTGCCCCGGCGGGTGCGCGGCAGGAACTCTGGAAGGGTGGATCGCGCGTTCCCCGTCGCCGAACCGCGAGGGGAATCGGCTCAGATGGACATGACGCGCCGTCCCCGGGTGTGGCCCGCCCGGCTGTCGATGTGTGCGGCCGCGGCTTCGGCGAGCGGGTAGGACTTCTCCACGGGGATGCGGAGCTTCCCCCTGGAGATGAGGTCGACGGCCTCGGTGAGCGCGTCCTGCACGCTGCCCGCCGCTGCGGAGAAGCGGGCGCCCAGCCGCGGTGCGTCGAGGTCGGCGGTGGAGATCACCTTGCGCGGGTCGCCGGTCAGCTCCACGAGTTCGCGGATCACGCCCGAGCCGGCCAGGTCGAGCGCCGCGTCGACGGTGCCGAGCCGCCGCACCCGATCGACCCAGCCGTCGCCGTACGTCGTGGCCAGCGCGCCCAGGCTCCGCAGGTAGTCCTGGTTCGCGGCGCCGCCCGTGCCGATCACCTTGACGCCGCGCTCGCGTGCGATCTGCAGCACCGCCGATCCGACGCCCCCGGACGCGCCGCTCACCAGCAGCGTCTGGCCCGGGCGCACACCCGTCTCGGCGATGACGCGCAGGGCGGTCTCCACCACGGACGGATATCCCGCCGCCTCCTCGAACGTGAGGTCGTCGGGCATCCGGGCCCAGACCCCGAGAACGGCGAACTCGGCGTAGGTGCTCGCCCCTTCGCCGAAGACGCGGTCGCCGATCTCGACGCCTTCGACCCCCTCGCCGATCTCGTCCACCACCCCCGCCGCGTCCAGGCCGACGCCGGAGGGCAGTCGCACCGGACGTGGACCCAGGACCTGGCCCTCGCGGAGCCTCCAGTCGACGGGGTTCACGCCCGCCGCGCGCACGGCGATGCGTATGCGGCCGGGGCCCGCGTGGGGCTCCTCGGCCTCTATGAGGTGCAGGACGTCGGGACCGCCGAACTCGGCGAAGCTCACCTTCTTCATGCCGACCACCGTAGCACTAACGGTTAGCATTTAGGGATCGTTATGAATATGCCCCTGTTAGCATCAGGCCATGACCGTGCCGACCGGACGCCGTGAACGCAAGAAGGCCGCGACCCGCCAGAAGATCGCCGACACCGCCCTACGGCTCTTCCTGGAGCGCGGGTACGACGCGGTGGGCATCCGTGACGTGGCCGCCGAGGCCGACGTCGCCGTGACCACGCTCTTCTACCATTTCGCCTCGAAAGAGGCGTTGGTCTTCGAGCAGGACGAGGACTTCGAGCAGCGCCTCACGCGCGCGGTCACGGACAGGGCCCCCGCGGAACCGCTGATGCCGGCCCTGCGCCACGAGATCCGCGGCATGGTGCGGCACTGCACGGCGGACGGCGCGGCCCCGATCTACCGCATGATCGACGAGTCGCGCGCCCTGCGCGAGTACGAGGACTCGATGCGCCTGCGGCACGCGGAAGCCCTGGCCGGGGCCATGGCCGCGGACCCCGCACTGGCAGCGACTCCCACGGCCTGTCGGGCCATCGCGCGCTTCGTGATCGACGCCTACGCGCTGGGCCGCGAGGCGGCCGATCCGGACGCCGCGGTGGACGAGATCTTCGAGATGATCGAAGCGGCCTGGGAGGCCACCCGCTCCTCCGGGCGCGCGTGAGGCGCGACGGCTCCGAGGAGGTACGCCGCGAGCCCGCCCGGCTTCGGGGACGCCCCCGGCGGACCGCCGCTGGTGGTCGTCAGCGCCGTGGTCCGTCGCCCCGGTCGTCGGTGCACGCGATGCACTCCACGTCCAGGTGGTCGGCGAGCTGGTTCATGGCGCCCGCCGCCTCGTCGACGGTTCTGGAGCGGCCCTGCGCGTCCTCGGCTCCGGCCGGGGCCAACAGGTCATCGGCCATGGTGCGCAGGAGGGCCGTCACCTGGGCGGCCGGGATCAGCAGTTGCCCGTCGGTCGCCGGGATCAGCGAGATCGCCACCGAGATCATGACGGCGCTCCCTCGTCGCCCGGCCCCGTGGCCGGCGCCGGGCCGCGGCCCGTACGGTCGAAGGGCCGGGCAGCCGTTCCCGCGGAATCGGCGAAGAGGTGCTCCATGGCCTGGCGCACCTCGTCGAAGTGGCGCCACGGCCTGCCGGTGGCGCTGCGGTGGATCCGGTCCGGATCGGTGTCGTTCATGGTGCCTCCGTGCCCACGTCTACCCCGCGACGGTCGACCTACCCGCCGGGGGCGAGCACGCGGCGCGGCGGGCGGTCCTGACGGTGGGACCCGGTCGTCCCGCCCCGGGTGAGGCGGCGACTGTGCGTGCATGTTCAGAGGGTGACCGGGCATGCGGTGCCTTGGAGGTTGATACTCATGGTTCCCCTGCTTCTCGTTCTCCTGTTGGTACTGATCCTCTTCGGTGCGGGTTTCGCGCTGAAGATTCTCTGGTGGGTCGCGATCGCGGTCCTCGTACTGTGGCTGGTCGGGTTCGTGGCCCGTCCGAAGGGCGGTAGCGGCCGCTGGTACCGCTGGTAGCCGCCCGCCGTTCGTACGGCTCGTGAACGTCATGGCTGTGTGTGGCCTGCCCCCTGCTCCACCGGGGTGGCGGGCCACAGCCATGACGTGCTGTCCGGACACCGTTTCAGACGGGGCGGAGCGCGCTGTGGCCCCGGTCCCAGGCCGTGCGGATGTGGGTGGCCAGGCGGTCCTCCAGCAGCAGGGTCGCCGCGCAGCCGAAGGCGATGTCGGGCTCCAGAGCGGGTTCGTCGGCGAGGAGTCCCCCGATGACCTCGTGGCGCACGACCTGCTCGTGGACGGCGTCCGCCTCGACGTGCTCGGCGTAGAAGCGGACGGCTGCCGGACCGGCGCCGCACCGGCGCATGGCGGCGGCCAGGCGGCGCGAGCCGGGGGAGGAGGTCACCTCGACGCACGCGAAGTGACCGATCAGGGCGCCGCGCAGGGCCCGGTGCAGGCCGAGGAAAGACATCAGGTTCACGGTCGCCAGCGCGGGCGCGGGGGCCCGGTCCAGGTAGTGACCGTACGCCGGTTCCAGGCCCAGGTCGGCCATGAGGTCGGCGAAGAGCCGTGCGTGGATGCGTTCGGGGCGGCCCGCTCCGAACTCGTCGTACTCGATGGCGACCATCGCGGCCTTGGCACGGCCGGTCAGCCGGGGGATCACCCAGACGTGCGGGTCCGCCTCCTTGAGGTGGTAGAGGGAGCGCAGGGCCGCGTACTCGCGCAGCTGCCACAACTCGCCCTCGACGCGCAGGCGCTGGCTGAGGCTGTCGCTCAGGTCGACGGGTTCGACGAGCAAGGGGGCGAACGCCGCCGCCACGGACCGCGGCGCGTCCGCCGTACCCGCCTTGAGGGCGTGCAGGAAGCGGTCCTCCAGGGCGCGACGCATGCGCAGCAGCCCGGGATCCCATTCGAGAGCCTCGTCGACCTGCGCGAACCCGCGGTAGTGCAGCTCGTACAGCAGGTAGAGGGCGAGTTGGAGGTCCTCCCCCCACGGATCGGCCCTTAGGGCGGAGCCGGGGGCCCACGCGGGGGGTCGCCCGGTGCGCAGGGCGCGCACCACCGCCGAGGAGAGCTCGCCGCGGCCCCGCACGAGTGCGGGCGCGGACGCCGACCCGGTGACGGGGTCGGCTCCGGAGGGTGGCGTCATGACGCGCTCCTGCCGTCGGGGGTGCCTTCGGGCGAGGGGGACCTCTGCTCGCGGGCCCGGTGGCTGGTGTCGCACCACGGGTAGTCACGGCTGCGACGGCACGTGCACACGGCGACCATGAACCGGTCCGAGCGGGCCGTCGTGCCGTCCTCCCGCACGATCTCGACCGGCCCCTCCACGAGTACGGGGCCCGAGGGTTCCACGCGGACCCGCCGGGCCCGCGGGCACTCGGCGGCGGCGTCCTGTGCGGGTGCGGCGCGTGCCCGCGGACCGGGCGGGTCCTGAGGAGCAGAAGTGATCATGTCGAGCGTCTACCCGTGATCGCGCCGCGCACGCGCGGTCGGGGACCGGCCCCCGGCGGCCTCACCGCGTCAGGAGGAGGCCGGGTAGGGGGCGGCCTTGAGGCGGCGGGCGAGGTGCGCGGTGTTCGCGGCCAGGGTCGACGTGGTGGCCGCGGTCTTCTCGGGCGTCTTGTCGAGGTCCTGGTAGTCGGTGCCCTGCATGGCCTCGCCGACCCAGTACGTGACCGCGTTCGGTGCGAGGGAGAAGCCCACGTCGTTCAGGCCCTGGAAGAGATCGGCGCACACCTTGTGCGCGCCGTCCTCGTTGCCGACGACGCAGACCGCCGCGACCTTGCCGTAGGTGAGCATGCGGCCTTCGTCGTCGCTCTCGCCGATTTCGGCGTCCAGGCGTTCCAGCACGCGCTGGGCCACGCTGGAGGGGTGCCCGAGCCAGATCGGCGTGGACAGGACCAGGATGTCGCAGCCCAGGACCGTGTCCCGGATCTCGGGCCAGGCGTCCCCCTCGCCCATGTCCACCTGGACGCCCGCCTTGACGTCGTGATCGGCGACCCGGATGACCTTTCCCGTGACGCCGTGCTCGGCGAGGGCGGCCATGGTCTGTTCGGCCAGCAGCTGGGAACTGGACGGGGACGGCGAGGGCGACAGGGTGCAGACGAGTGCGACGGCGCGCAGCGGAGTGGTCTCTGTGGTGTCCATGGTCCGCAGCTGCCCGCACTCCCCTCCGGTATGCGCGCACGGCGGGCGGGCGGGATCCGCCCCGAGGACGCCGACCCGTACGGCCGCCCCGTCACCCGTCACCCGATACCGGTACGGTCCGCCGGGTGTGGCCGGGGACGGCGCGGGCAGGAGCCAGGCGTCCGGAGCAGGGGGCGAGGAGGCCTCACATGGCTACCGAATTCGATGCGCGGACGACCGGCCACGCGGGCGGCGACGCCCGGGCCCCGATCGTCGTCCGCGTGGCCGGTGAGATCGACATCCAGCACGCGGGCGAGCTGGAGAGCCTCATCACCGCGGCCCTCGCCGACGCGGGACCCGCGACGGAAATCGTCGTGGACCTGAGCAACTCGTCCTTCTGCGATTCCTCCGGCCTGAACGCCCTCCTGCGCGCGCGTGAAGCCGCCTCGCGGAGCGGGCGCGTCCTCAGCCTCGCGGCCCCCAGCCACCAGATGCTGCGGCTGCTCGACCTGACCGGTACCGCCCCGCTCTTCCCCCTCCGCCCGGCCGTCGTGGGTTGACCGCGGCCCATCGGGCCGAGCCCGTGGCGCGAGCGGCGTCGGACGCTGCGCGGCGCCCGCTCGGCCCACCGCGCCGGGGCGGCCCGGTCTTCCGCCGCGCGGGGGCGACCGGTTCGGGCGCCCGGCCGGGGGCAGACGCGCGGGCAGCGTGTCCCGCGAGCCCCGACGATACGGAGCAGTCCCGTGATGGAGCCCACCCGGCAGACCGGACGGCCGGACCAGCGCAGCTACCGACGGGCGGCGGACTACGTCGCCGCGGCCCTCGTCTTCTTGCGGGAGAACGTGCTCCTGACGGAGCCGCTTCGGCCCGAACACGTCAAACCGAGGCTGCTGGGCCACTGGGGCACCTGTCCCGGCATCACCATGGTCTACGCGGCCCTGAACACCCTGGTCCGTGAGCGCGACGCCGACGTGCTCCTGGTCACCGGGCCCGGTCACGGGGCGCCGGCCCTCCACGCCAACCTCTGGCTCGAAGGCACCCACGAGGCGTACGACCCCGCCCTGGCCAGGACCGCGGCCGGGCTGCGCGAGCTGGCCCGTCGCTACTGCGCGCCGGACGGTTTCCCCAGCCACCTCTCGCCGTCCGTCCCCGGCACCCTCCACGAAGGCGGTGAACTCGGCTACGCACTGGCGACCGCCTTCGGCGCCGCCCTGGACGCGCCGGACCGGATCGTCGCCTGCGTCGTCGGTGACGGCGAGGCGGAGACCGGACCCACCGCGGGCGCCTGGCACTCGCCCAAGTTCCTCGACCCGGTGACCGGGGGAGCGGTCCTGCCCGTCCTCCACCTCAACGGCTACAAGATCTCCTCGCCGACGGTGTTCGCCACGATGTCGGACGAGGAACTGACGGCGCTGTTCCGCGGATACGGCTGGGCCCCGCGGATCGTGGACGTCAGAGGCGACGTACCGGGCGAGCCCCTCGACGAGGCGGTCCTCGACGCGCACGCGACGATACGCGACCTCCAGTGCCGTGCCCGGTCCGGCGACGTGCCGGCCCGCCCGGCCTGGCCCATGATCGTGCTGCGGAGCCTCAAGGGGCAGGGCGCGCCCGCCGAGGTCGAGGGCAAGGCCGTCGAGGGCACCTTCCACGCCCACCAGGTGCCGCTTCCCGATGCCGCCGACGACCCGGAGCAACTGCGGGCCCTCGAAGGCTGGCTGCGTTCCTACCGGCCCCAGGACCTCTTCGACGCCGGGGGACGGCCCGTGCCGGACGTCCTGGCCTGCGTCCCGAAGGGCACCGCGCGCATCGGCGCCCAGCGCGCGGCGAACGGCGGCCACCTGCGCCGCCCGCTCCCGCTGCCTCCGCTGGAACCGTACGCCGTCGACGTCGCCCAAGGCCCCGGCACGGCCACCGCGAGCCCCACCCGCGTCCTCGGCGACTGGCTGGCGGAGCTGATGCGGGCCACCGCCGCCGAGCGCGACTTCCGCGTCGTCTGTCCCGACGAACTGGCCTCGAACAAGCTCGACGCCGTCCTGTCGGCCAGTGGACGTGCCTACACGTGGCCGGTCGAGGAGTACTCCGAGGACCTCACCCGCAGCGGCCGGGTGATGGAGATGCTGTCCGAACACAACTGCCAGGGCTGGCTCCAGGGCTACCTCCTCACCGGACGGCACGGCCTCTTCCCCACCTACGAGGCCTTCGCCTCCCTCGTGGACAGCATGGTCAACCAGTACGCGAAGTGGTTGAAGACGGCGCGCGAGGTTCCCTGGCGCGCCCCGGTCAGCAGCCTCACGTACCTCCTCAGCAGCGAGGGATGGCGCCAGGAGCACAACGGGTACAGCCACCAGGGACCCGGTTTCATCAACAACCTGCTCGACCGGAAGAGCACGGTCACCGGCGTCTACCTGCCGCCCGACGCCAACACGCTGCTGGTCACGATGAGGGAGCTGCTGGACGAGACGGGAAAGGTCAACGTCGTCGTCGCGGGCAAGCACGACGCCGCCCAGTGGCTCGACCTCGACGCCGCGCGCGCCCACTGTCGCGCCGGCGCCTCGCAATGGACCTGGGCGAGCACGCACGCGGGCCGGCACCCGGAGGTCGTCCTCGCCTGCGCCGGGGGCATCCCCACGGTCGAGTCGCTCGCCGCCGCGGACCTGCTGCGGCGCGACCTGCCCCGGGCCAGGATCCGCTTCGTCAACGTCGTCGACCTCTGCGCCCTCGCGCCGCCGGACCGCCACCCCCACGGGATGCCGGACGACCGGTTCCGCGACCTGTTCGGCGACGACACGCACGTCGTGTTCGACTTCCACGGCTACCCCTCCGCCGTGCACCAGCTGCTCCACGGACGCCCCCGCCCCGATCGGTTCCACGTCCGCGGATACGTGGAGGAAGGCACCACGACCACCCCGTACGACCTGCTGGCCCTGAACGGAACCTCGCGGCACGATCTGGCCGTCGCCGCCCTGAGGCACCTTCAAGGTCGCCACCCCGGGGCCGCGGCACTCGCCGAGGAGTACACCGACCGCCGCGACCGGCTGCGCGCGGAGCTGCGCCGTACCGGCACCGACCCGGCCGAGATCACCCGATGGAGCTGGCCGGCATGAGCGAGGCCGCCCTCGTCGCACCGCGCGGGCGCGGGCGCGCTCCTGAAGACTCCCCGGTCGAGCGAATGACCCGTCCGGGCCAGGGCAGGCGCAGTACACGCCTTCGCCGCGCGGGGCAACGCGAGAAGCAGCGCCCGCAGGGGTCAACGGGGGCCCGAACCAACCGAGTTCGGGCCCCTTCGCCCAGTGGCCGCCGCCCGTCCCCGAGCGGAGCGTCGACGGCGTCAGGGCCGATACGGCCGAGACCAGGGAGAGGACCCACCGATGACCGCCCATCCCCACGGAAACGCATCCGACCCCGGCGCCGCGGCACCGCGCCACCTGATCGAGCACGTCAGCGACCAGATCCGCGTGACGGCGGGGCAGGCCGCGCGGCTGGTGCGACAGAAGACGCCCGAGCCGGTCCTCGACACGACGGGCCAGGTCGCGACCGCGGCGAAGGGCAACCGCACCCCGCTGCTCGCCCTCGGCGCCGCCCTGGTCGTGTTCCTGCTGGTGCGCCGGGGCCGGGGGCGCAAGTGAAGGCATCGGCGATCGCGTACAAGCCGGTCGGCCTGGCCCTGGGCGCGGTCAGCGGCATGCTGGCCGCAGTGGCGTTCAAGCAGGCCTGGAAGCTGATCGAAGGCGAGGGCGACGCTCCCGACGCGACGGACGAGCACCGCTCGTGGAGGGAGATCCTCCTCGCCGCCGGTCTCCAGGGAGCCGTCTTCGCCGTGGTCAAGGCCGCGGTCGACCGCTCCGGAGCCGTGGCCACCCGCCGACTGACCGGAACCTGGCCCGGCTGATCCCGCCGGATCGGTCCCGCCACCCCGCCGCCCGGCCGCCCCTGAGGGCGAGGCCGGGCGGCGGGGCGAGGTGAGCGCTCACTTCATCCGGCGGCGGTCCTCCTCGCTCCAGGCCCGGGTGTCGCGGGGCTCGACGTAGGGCTCTTCTCCCCGGGGCAGCCCCCCGGCGATCGCCCGCCGGCGCACCATCTCCGCGTCGAACTCCAGCCCCAGCAGGACCGCGAGATTGCTGATCCACAGCCACACGAGGAAGACGACCACCCCGGCGATGGCGCCGTAGGTCTTGTTGTAGGAGGCGAAGTTGGCGACGTAGAACGCGAAGCCGACCGAGGCGACCAGCCAGATCAGGAGGGCGAGGAAACTGCCGGGGGTCACCCACTTGAAGCCGCGGCCCTTCGCGTTGGGCGCGGCCCAGTACAACAGCCTGATCATGATCGTGACGAGCAGTACCAGCACCGGCCACTTCGCGATCGACCACACCGTCAGCGCGCCGTCACCGATGCCCAGGAGGTCGCCCGCCCGCCGGGCCAGGGTGCCGGTGAAGACGACGATCAGCGCGCTCGCACAGGCGAGCGCCATCAGCGTCACGGTGAGCGCCAGGCGCAGCGGCAGCACCTTCCACACCGGTCGCCCCTCGGGCACGTCGTAGACCGCGTTGGAAGCGCGGATGAACGCGGCGGTGTAGCCGGAGGCGGACCACAGCGCCAGCACCAGGCCCACGACGGCCATCACCGAGCCGACACCGCTACGGGCCTGCAACCGCGCCACCGCGTCGCCGATCACGTCCCGGGCCGACCCCGGAGCCAGCTGCCGCAGGGCGTCCAGCACCTGCCCGGTCACCGCGTCCCCGGCCGTGCCCAGCAAGGACACGAGCACGAGGAGCGCGGGGAAGAGCGCCAGCACGCCGTAGTAGGTCAGCGCCGCGGCGCGGTCACTCAGCTCGTCGTGGGTGAACTCCGCGGCCGTCGCGCGCAGTACGGCCCACCAGGACCGCCCAGGCGGCTCGGATGCCGGTTCTTCGGCACGCTCCGCCGGGTCGCCCTGCTCGCGTTCCGGGGCACCGGGGGCCGTCATGCCGCTGTCCTGCCGGGCGCGACGGCGGAGCGGCGCTCCTTCTCCGACAGCCCGCCCCAGACTCCGTAGGGCTCCGCCACGCGCAGCGCGTGCTCCAGACAGCGGGCGCGGACGGGGCACGCGGCGCACACGGTCTTGGCGGTCTCCTCGCGCTCCTCGCGCTCCGGACCGCGTTCCCCCTCGGGGTGGAAGAAGACCTCCGACCCCACCCCCCGGCACGCGGCCTCCATCTGCCATATCCAGTGGTGTTCGGCCCTCCCGGGCAGATGCGACACCTTCGCCATTCCGATCGTCTCCTACCGCCGGGCCCTGCGGAACACGCGCTCCACCCGCTCGTCTGGCCACGAACCCGGTTTCGAAACGTGAGCGGCGAGCCGCGCCGCCGCCCCGGCGGACGGACCGGCGGCCGTGAGCCCGCCATTCGACCTGCGGAGATCCTCGATTGGCGGCGCCGTGGCAGGGGTAGGCGCAGCGTGTCGGACAGCCTGGTCCGGTGGGTCGCGGCGGCGGCACCCGATCGCCGTCGTCCCGTGTGCCGTGCCGCCCACGGGTGCCCACCGGGCCGTGCGCGGCACGGGTCGCGCGCTTGACGGCCCGCGCTGCGCAGCGGACGCGGCCGTGACGGGCTCCTCAGGAACGGCGGGCGGCCATGCGCGTCCTCACCTTTGAGGTCGAGCTCACCGAGCAGTCGGCGGAGCGGGTGGTGGTGTCCGTCACCGGCGACATCGACTACCACACCTGCCCCATGGTCACCGCGGTGCTGGACACCCTGGAACTGTCGGGTCGGACCCTGGTGCTCGACCTCGGACGGAGCACGTTCCTGGGGACCAGCGCACTGCACGTCCTGCTCGCGCTGCGCGCCCGCGCCATCGAGGAGGAGTGGACGCTCGAACTGGCCGATGTTCCCCACCAGGGACGACGCGTCCTGGATCTCACCGGAACCCGCAGTCTGTTCACCGTCGGGACCAGTCGTCGACATGGTCGACGGGAAGCGGGGCAGGTGCGGGGCATCTGACGGTTCGACGCACGGGCGGCAAGATGCGAAGCGTAGGCGTGGAAGAAGAGCTGCTGCTCGTGGACGCACGGACGGGTGCCCCGATGGCGGTCTCCGGGGCGGCCCTGGCGGCGGCGGACCGCTCGGCACCGCGGCGCCCGGACACGGTCGGCCCGGATCACGCGTTCGAGAAGGAACTGCAGAAGGAGCAGTTGGAGTTCGCCACCGAACCGGCGGTGGACATGGGCGGGCTCCAGCAGGAGATCCTCCGCATCCGCGCCGAGGCGGCCCGGCACGCCGCGAGCGCGGGCGCCCTGGTGGCGGCGGTGGCGACGTCGCCCCTGGAGGTGCAGCCGTCGCTGAACGTGGGCTCGCGCTACCGGTGGATGGGCGACCAGTTCGGGCTGATGGTGCAGGAGCAGCTGACGTGCGGCTGTCATGTCCACGTGTCGGTCGCCTCCGACGAAGAGGGCGTCGCGGTGCTGGACCGCATCAGGCCCTGGCTGGCCGTGCTGACGGCGATGAGCGCGAACTCGCCCTTCTGGCAGGGCGAGGACAGCGGGTACGGGAGCTACCGGAGCCGCGTGTGGAACCGGTGGCCCTCCGCGGGCCCGGTCGACCTCTTCGGCTCGGCCGATCGCTACCACGAGCAGGTCCGCGCGATGATCGACACCGGGGTGCTGTGCGACGAAGGCATGATCTACTTCGACGCCCGCCTGTCGGCCACCTACCCCACCGTGGAGGTCCGGGT
Source organism: Streptomyces sp. NPDC059917 (assembly GCF_042730635.1). Classification (NCBI taxonomy): domain Bacteria; kingdom Bacillati; phylum Actinomycetota; class Actinomycetes; order Kitasatosporales; family Streptomycetaceae; genus Streptomyces; species Streptomyces sp. NPDC059917. The sequence goes on along the minus strand of NZ_JBHWLC010000005.1, from coordinate 120,983 downwards.
CGCCGACGTGTGCCTCGACGCCACCACGCCCGTCCTCCTCGCCGCCCTCGTCCGCGCCCTGGTCGAGACCGCGGCCCGCGCCTGGCAGGACGGCCGGCCGCCGGCCAGGATCGGTACGAACCTGCTGCGACTCGCCTCGTGGCGAGCCGCGCGCTCGGGACTGGACGGACCCCTGCTGCACCCCGTGACCATGCGCGAGACGTCCCCCGAGCAGGCCGTCGAAGCCCTGTTCCGGCACGTGCGCGAAGCGCTGGAGGACCACGGGGACGCCGAGCGCGTCCGGGAGTCCATCTCCCACCTGCACGAACGCGGGAACGGTGCCCGCATCCAGCGCAGGCTGCGCGCAGAAGGACGGAGCCTGGCGTCCGTCGTCACCCGGTGTGCGGCGATGACGGTCGGGACGTGACGGGCGGGGCCCGGGATCCTCACCGGTGCCGGGTGAGCGAGCGGACGAGGACGAGCAGGGCGAAGCCCATCACGAGCAAGTGGACCCAGGAGGGACCGATCACCTGAGCCATGGACAGAGAGGTGTGTTGAGGGAGCGTCATATCGCGCTCCTGCCCGCGAAGAGCGGTTCGATTCCCCTCGATCCGGGTCCCGGTCCGGCCCCCGCGCCGGACCGCCCCGCTACTTCTGCCCGTCCTCGTCCGCCTCGCGGGCCCCCTCGGCCTGTGAGGGAGTGCTGCGCTGCGTCTGCGGGTGGCGCTGCCTTCGCTGGGCCTCGTCCATGTCCTCGTCGAGCCGCTCGCCCTCGGCCTGTGAGGGGGTGGAGTACTCGTCGTACTGGCTCATGGCAGTTCCCCGCCTTCTGGGACTCGGACGCTCTCGCCACAGCTGTATTTCGGGACATAAGCAGCGTAACGCCGGAGCGGACTCATCCGCCCGTCGCGTCGGGCCGGGCTTCCTCGGAGGAGCGGGAGTCGGTCAGGCTCAGCGCGCCGCCCGCGGCGATCACCCCGACGACGACCGCGAGCAGCGCGTACGTGATCCGCTCGCCGCGGAAGAACGAGGCGACCAGCTCACCGCTCCAGGTGCCGTTCGGCAGCCGGGTCGTGACCAGCAGCGCGATCAGCGTGCCCACCGCGGCGGTGCCGAGGCTGGAGCCGACCTCCTGGGCGGTGTCGTTGAGGGCCGCGCCGATGGAGGTGCGGTTGCTCGGCATGGCGTCGACGAGCGCGACCGCGCAGATCGTCATCACGGTGCGCAGACCGACGGTCATGACCACCATGCAGAGCGCGATGACGGCGTACCCGCGGTCGACGCCCCAGGCGAGGCCCGCGAGCGCCCCGGCCAGGCAGGCCGAGCCGATCAGGCAGGCGATCCGGTGGCCGAACCGGCGTGCGAGCCATTCCGACAGGGGGGTCGCGGCGATCATCGTCACGATGATCGGCAGATTGGCGAGGCCGGCCCGCACCGGGCTCCATCCGTAGGCGTACTGGAAGTGCAGGATCAGTCCGAACATCACGCTGGCCATCGCGATGGACGTCCCGATCTGGGCGAGGGCGGCGCCGCGCACGGTGCCGTCGGAGAAGAGGCGCAGGTCGAGCATGGGCGCGGCGCTCCGGCGTTCGTGTGCCACGAACGCGATCGCGGCCACGACGGCGCCCGCGATGGACCCGAGGGTGGGCGCCGAAGCCCAGCCGTGCTCGACACCGCTGGTCAGCGCGTAGCAGGCGAGCCCGATGGCGCTGACGCTGAGGAGGGCGCCCGGCAGGTCGAGCCGGTCGGCGGTCAGGTCCTCGGGGCGGTCGGCCGGGACGCCGAGCCGGACGCCGACGCAGGCGACGAGCGCGATCGGAGCGTTGACGACCAGCAGCCACTCCCACCGGACGTGCGCCAGCGCGGTGCCGCCGAGCAGCGGCCCGAGCACGAAGCCGGACATACCGACGACGATCATCACCGTCATGGCGCGCATCCGCAGGGCCTTGTCGTCGAACAGGCGGAAGACCAGCGAGTTCGTGATCGGGGCCATCGCGGCGGCGGCGACACCGAGCAGGGCGCGCAGGGTGATGAGTTCGCCCGCCGAGGTCACGAGGACGGCGCACAGGCTCAGCGAGCCGAACACGGTGAGTCCCACCAGCAGCACCCGGCGCCGGCCGAGCCGGTCGGCCAGCGATCCGGCGGTGAGCAGCAGGCCGCCGAAGGTCAGCGAGTACGCGCCGGTGACCCACTGCAGCGCGGTCGTGCCGCCGCCGATGTCGCGGCCGATCGTGGGGAGCGCGATCGAGAGCAGCGTGTTGTCGACCATCTCGACGAAGAAGGCCAGGCAGAGAGCGGTGAGGGGGATCCACGCGGCGCGTAGGGACGGATACGCGGACGGTGTGCGGGGCGGCGACGGTGATGTGGCGGTCTTCATGGGTTCCTCCGATCGAACGCGGTTCGAGTATCGAACAGCGTACGATCGGGTACGATAGAACAACGTTCGATGCGATGCAAGACGCGAAAGGATGGACGCCATGGAGCGCCCGCAGAACCGCCGGGGCGGCGCGACCCGCCGCCGCGCCTCGCATTCGATGGAGGCCGTGCTCACCGAAGCGGTGGCCCTCCTCGACGAGGCCGGGGTGCCCGCGCTGACGTTCCGGGCCCTCGCGCAGCGCCTCGGCGGCGGCGTCGCCAGCATCTACTGGTACGTCGCGAGCAAGGACGAACTGCTCGACCTGGCCACCGACCACGTGATCGGCGCGGTGCTGGCGGACATCGAGGGGCTCCCGGGTGGCGACGACCCCATCGACGACCTCCGCGCGATGGCCGTGACCCTCTTCGACGCGATCGTGGAGCGTCCCTGGCTCGGCGCGTACTTCATGCGCAACACCACGCTCCAGTCGAACTCCCTGCGCCTGTACGAGGAGCTCGGCCGCCAGACCCTGCGCCTCGACCTGACGGCGCGCCAGCGCTTCCACGCGGTCTCGGCCATCGCGGGCGTGGTCGTCGGTTCCGCCGTCGACCTGGGTCAGGAGCCGCCCCAGGAGGTGCGCGACGGCGCCACGGACCGCGACGAATACCTCGGCCGGTTCGCCCAGACCTGGCGCGAGCTCGACCCCGAGGAGTTCCCGTTCGTGCACGAGATCGTCGACGAGTTCGACGGCCACGACGATGCCGAGCAGTTCCGCTCCGCCCTGGACCTCACCCTCGCGGGGCTGCGCCTCCAGGCCGGGGCCTGACGCGCGGCGCCTCAGCCCCGCCTGATCCGCTCCAGGATGTCGACGGCGCCTTGGGCGAGGAGGTCGTCCGCGACGCAGGCGCCGAGCTTCTCCGGGGCGTCGAGCGGCCCCTCTCCCGACGCCGTGACCTGCCGGGTGCCGTCCAGTGACGTCACGGTGGCGCAGAGGCGGAGGAGCCCGTCGGGGCCCACCCGTCCCCAGGCGCCCACCGGGACCGAGCAGCCTCCGTGGAGCTCCGCCAACAGGGCGCGCTCGGTGCGTACGCACGCGTCGGCGTGCGGATCGCCGGTCCGCTCCAGGAGCCTCGCGGCCGGTGAGCCGACGCGGACCTGGATGCCGAGCGCGCCCTGTCCCGGGGACGGCGGGAAGACGGCGGGGTCGAGGACCTCGTGCACCTCGGGCATCAACCCGAGCCGGTTCAGTCCGGCCGCGGCGAGCACCACCGCGTCGAGGCCGCCCCTGGTCGTCCGGGCGAGGCGTCCGGGAACGTTGCCGCGGATCGCGACCACGTCCAGGTCGGGCCGCAGCGCGAGCAGTTGGGCGACCCGGCGCGGAGCGCCGGTTCCGACCCGGGCCCCCTTCGGGAGGCCGTCGAGCGTGGCTCCGCACAGGACGTCCCGTACGTCCTCGCGCGGGCCGGGGGTGGTCAGCAGGAGGGTGCCCTCGCGCACGGAGGTGGGGAGGTCCTTGAGCGAGTGCACGATCACGTCCACCCGCCCGGACACGAGCGCCGCTTCCTGGTTCGTGGAGAAGGCGCTCCCCCCGGCGGTCCTGGCGACCTCGGCGAGCGTGGGCGTCACCCGGTCCTGATCGCCGCCTTCGAGGATGGTCTCGCGTTTGAACGTGACCTCGGGGAACCGCTCGGCGATCGGTGCGAGCCACTCCGTGACCTGCTGCCTGGCGAGCTTGCTCGCCCTGGAGCCGATTCGGATCACGTCACCCATTCGCCCCAACTCCACGCATCCGAGAGCTTGTTGGTCACTCATGCTACGTGCGTCGGCGGCCTCGGCTTTCCGACAGGATGTCACCAAGAAGAGCCCCCGCGGGGCGCCCGGCCGCACCGGGTGGTGCGGCCGGGCGAGCGGGCCGGACCACCCGGCGGGGGAGTGCCTACGGGCAGGTGGCCAGGACGATGGAGATGACGGTGCAGGTGGCGGTGCCGGTGTCGTTGGCCGCGACGGTGTCGACGGGTGCGGAGGCCGTGCGCACCCCGGTGACCTGGACGGATCCGAGGGACAGGAGGTTCAGGGGGACGCGGAAGGACTTCACGGCGCTGGCGCCGTTGGCGAGGGCGCCGTAGGCGCACGTCACGTGGTTGGCCGTGCTGGTGCAGCCGGAGGAGAGGTGGGTGGCGCCGGCGCCGGGGGGCAGGGTCGCGGTGAGGGTGGCCGAGGTCACCGGGTCGGGGCCGTTGTTGCGGGCGGTCAGCGTGTAGGTGAGGTAGGGCACGAGGATGCCCAGGTGGGGCTGGCCGGCGACGGTGACGGCGATGTCGGCCGCGGGGTCGACGTAGGTGAACCGGTCCGCGCTCCCGGTCGGGCTGGTCCCGCCGGGAGTGGTCACCTGGACGTCGACCGTGCCCGCCGCGTGCGCCGGGGAGGTGGCCGTGCAGGTGGTGTCGGTCGGGCAGGACACGGCGGTCGCCGGGTTGCCGGTGCCGAAGGTGAGGGCGGTGGCGCCGCTCAGGCCGGTGCCGTGGACGGTGACCGGGGTGCCGCCCGCGGTGGGTCCGCTGCCGGGGGCGACCGAGGTCACGACCGGCGGGGCGACATAGGTGAACCGGTCGACGGCGGACGTCGGGCTGGTGCCGGCCGGGGTGGTGACCGTGACGTCCACGGTGCCCGCGGCGTGGGCCGGGACGGTCGCGGTGACGGTCCGGTCGTTGACGACGGTGACGCCGCTGGCCGCGGTGGTGCCGAAGCGCACGGCGCGGGCCCCGGCCAGGCCGGTGCCCGTGATGGTGACGGTCGCCCCGCCGGAGGCCGGGCCCTCGCTGACGCTGAGGCCGGTCACGGCCAGGGGCGAGGGGGTCACGGCGATGCCGAACGGGGTGTTGCCCACCGCGACGGTGCCGGTGACCGTGTTGGTCGCGGTGTCGATCACCGAGACCGTGTTGGCGCCGGAGTTGGCGACGTAGGCGTTGGCGCCGACCGGGTCGGCGACCACGGTGACGGGCGCCCTGCCGACCGGGACGGCGCCGGTGACGGTGTTGGTGGCGGTGTCGATCACCGAGACCGTGTTGGAGTTCGCGTTGGCCACGTAGACGTGGGCCCCGTCGGGGGTGGTCGTCACCCCCTCGGGCCCGCCGAAACCGCCGAGGATGGCGGTGATGGTGTCGGTGGCGGTGTCGATCACCGAGACGCTGTTGCTGTTGAAGTTGGCGACGTAGGCGCGGGCTCCGTCGGGGGTGACGGCCACCGCCGCGGGCGTCCTGGCACCGGGGTCGGTGATGGTGGCGGTGACCGTGCTGGTGGCGGTGTCGACGACCGAGACCGAACTGCCGACGAAGTTCGCCACGTACGCCTTGGTCCCGGCGGGGGTGAACGCGATGCCGAAGGGCTGGTTGCCGGTGGTGAACGTCGAGGCGACCGTGTTCGTGGCGGCGTCGATCACGGTGATCCCGCCGACGCCCGCGGCGACGTTGTTGCCGACGTAGACCAGGGAGCTGTCCGGGGAGACCGCCAGCGGACCCGGTATCTGGCCGACGGGGATGGTGGCGGTGACGGTGTTGGTGGCGGTGTCGATCACCGAGACGGTGTTGTCCCCGTCGTTGGCGACGTACACGCGGGAGGCGTCGGGGGACTCGGCCACGCCTTCGGGGAACCTGCCGACGGGGATGGTGGCGGTGACCGTGCTGGTGGCGGTGTCGATGACCGAGACCGAATTGCCGCGCAGGTTCGTGACGTAGGCCATCCGGCCCCCGGCGTTCGCCCGGGCGGGCGTCCCGGCCAAGGCGGTCAGGCCGGTCAGTACCAGGGCGGCGGAGCAGGCCGCGGCGATCAGGGGCCGGTGCCCGTAGCGGCGCGTCCGGCGCGAGGGCCGGGCTCCGGGCGTGCGAGAAGACGTCACTGTCTCTCCTTCCGAGGGCCGCACCACGACGGCGGGAACCGGAGGGCCCCGGGAAACCGCAGCGGTGCGGTCGCACAGGACGGCCCCACGGCCCGCGGCGTCCTCGTCGCCCCGCCGCTCTCCCGCCCCCGTACACCACCGCCGCCCGTCCGGGCCACGACAGCGAGCGCCTCGTGCACCCGCAGGACGGGCACGGCGAAGCGCTCCCATGTTTTCAATGATCCGAGGGGAAATGAGCCCACTTGTCGAACCATGTCGAAGATGACCGAACGGGTTCTCTTTTGGAAGACATTGACGGGCGAGAGGGGCGTGACGGTCGGATGCGGCGATCATCGCCGCGGCACGGAGCCCGGTCAGGCCGTGCGGGGCGGCGCCGTCCGCTCGTGCGCCAGCCGGAGCGGGCTGCCGACCGCCGCGCAGAAGTCGGCCAGGCCCACCGCCAGCGCGGCGCGCGAGGCCGGCGGCATCGCCGCCATGGCCGCGGCCAGTGCCTCCTGACGACGGCCGCGCAGGTCCGCCAGGTAGGACCGCCCGGCGGGCGTCAGGGCCAGCAGGACCTCGCGGCGGTCGCCCGTCCCGGGGTGCCGCTCGACGAACCCGACGGCCTGGAGGCGGTCGCACAGCCGGGTCACCGACGGAGGGGCGGCCTCCAGCAGCCGCCCCAGCTCCCGCAGGTTCATCTCCCCGTTCCCGTCGATCAGGAACAGCACCCGTGCCTGTGCGGAGGAGACGGGCGGCGCGCTGGCCGTGTCCCGGCCGCGCTCCCAGATCACCGCCAGCATCTCGATCAGCTCGCTCGTCTCCGCCACCGCGACGTGCGCGGTTGCCACGGAGGGCCGGGCGGAGCGGATCTGCCGCTGGCTCATGTGACACTCCCTACCGGAGATTCGTACGTCCCGCTCGTGCGGGCGGGTTGTTTCGTGGTCCTCCATTCTTAGCATTCGCGCGAGAGGTAGGTAGTGGTCCGGTGGCTGGAGTCGACGTGGTGGGCGGCGATGAGGGGCGCGCGTTGCGGGGGGCGGCCCCCCACGAGCTGTTCGACGCGGTACATGAGCTGCTGCTCCGGCAGCACGGCGCGCACGGCGCCGAACTGCTGATGGCGGACTACGCCTCGGCCCGGCTCCAGCCCTTCACGCAGGAGCCCTTCACCGTCGAGTCGCTGCCCGCGCAGCAGGGCCCCGCGGGCCGGGCCTTCGGCTCCCAGGAACCGTACGTCGCCCCGGGGCGGGCGGACGACCCCGCGGGTCCCGGCCCGGGCGGCGTCGTCGTCCACCTGCCGGTGAGCGTGCGCGGGGACCGCCTCGGAGTGCTGAGCGTCACCTACGCCGCCGGCGCCTACGACCGCTCGCGGCTCGGGCCGCTCCAGGAGGTGGCCGAAGCGCTCGGCCACGAGATCCTCGTCGCCGACCGGGACACCGACGTGTTCCTCCAGGCCAGGCGGGCCCGGCGGCTGACCCTGGCCGCCGAGATGCAGTGGCAGCTGCTGCCGGGGCGCTCCTGCTCCCGTCCCGAGTACGACCTCGGAGCCCAGCTCGATCCCGCCTACGCCGTCTTCGGAGACAGCTTCGACTGGTCGTCCGGCCCCGACCACCTGACGCTGACCGTCAACAACGGCATGGGCGAGGGGATCGACGCCGCGCTGCTGACCAATCTCGCCGTCAGCGCCCTGCGCAACGCCCGGCGGTCCGGCCTCGACCTCGCCGACCAGGTCGCCCTGGCCGACCAGGCCGTATTCGGCCAGTACCACGGCCGCGTGCACCTGGCGATGCTGCTGCTCCGGTTCTGCCTGGACACCGGCGAGGTCCAGGTCATCGACGCCGGATCGCCGCGCGTCTGGCGACTGCGCGCGGGCGTGGTGGAGGAGGTGGTGCTGGAGGCGCAGCTGCCGCTCGGCATGTTCGAGGACACCGTCTACTCCTGCCAGAGCTTCCGCGTACTGCCCGGTGACCGGTTGTTCTTCCTCAGCGACGGCGTCTACGACGTCCTCTCGCCGGGCGGCGAGCGCTACAGCCTGCACGCCCTGGCCCGCGCCGTCATGAACACCCGGCTGCTGCCGCCCTCGCAGGTGCCCCGCGCCCTCCTGGAAGAGCTGGCCGGGCACCGGGGCGGCGTGGAGATCGTCGACGACGCCATGGTGGTCTGCCTCGACTGGCACGGTCGGCCCGACCCGGGGCCGCTCGCACCCGGGGGAGAAGGCCAGTAATTGACTTTCTGAAATATTGCCTTGAGGCAAATGATCGAACTAAGCTGGCGCCGGCGCAATCGGGCGTCCAGGTGTCCGCGCTCAGCGGTGGGAAGGACTAGCGCGACACCATGGGGAGCACCATCGGAGTGGGTCCGCAACGGCGTACGGCCGCTCCGGCACAGCAGCAGACCGCGTTCCCGCCCCGCCGGGCCCCCGCCGAGGAGACGGACGAGTCCCTGGCGCTCTGGAACGGCGTGCCGCCGTACATCCTGCTCATCGAGGACGACGAGGGCGACGCCGTCCTCGTCGAGGAGCTCGTCGAGGACAGCGGCATCGACGTCCGCCTCGGACGGGCCCGCTCCCTCGCCGACGCCCTGCGCCTGCTGGAGGCCGAGGCACCCCAGTGCGTCCTGCTCGACCTGCACCTGCCCGATGCCCAGGGCCTCGACGGCCTCAAGGAGGTCCTGGGCGTCTGCGCGGAGGCCGCGGTGGTCGTCCTGACCGGGCTCTCCGAGGAACGGGCGGGCCTGGGCGCGGTCGCCGCCGGAGCCCAGGACTACCTGGTCAAGGGGCGTCTGGAAGCCGACGTCTTCATGCGGGCCATCCGCTACGCGATCCAGCGCAAGCACACCGAGCTCGCCGCCGTCGCCGTACGGTCGGGCATCCTGCGCGCCGAGGAGAACGCCCGTCTCGAACGCGGTCTGCTGCCCACGCCCCTCCTGCTGGAGGACCCGGTCGAGACCGTCCATGTCTGCGCCCGCTACCAGCCGGGACGCGCCCAGACACTGCTCGGCGGGGACTTCTACGACGTCGTCCAGACCGCCGACGGAGCCACCCACGCCGTCGTCGGCGACGTCTCCGGACACGGCCCGAGCGAGGCGGCCCTCGGCGTGTGCCTGCGCGTGGCCTGGCGGGCCTTCGTCATGGCCGGTGCCCGCGGCGCCGAACTGCTCCGGCTCCTCGAACAGATCCTGCTCGCGGAGCGCTCCGGCGCGGAGATCTTCACCACCCTCACCGCACTGACCCGGGCCGCCGGAGCGGACTCGGTCTCCGTACAGCGCGCCGGCCACCCCGGCTTCCTGGTGCGCTCACCGGGCGAGGTCGAGCTGCGCCTCGTCCCCGGCGGGCCCGCCCTGGGCATCATGCCCGGATGGGGTCCGGGCTGGCCCGTCACCGAAGTCCCCGTCGCGCCCGGCGGCGCCGTGATGCTCTTCACGGACGGCCTGATCGAGGGACGGATCGGCCCCGGCCCCGCCCGCCTCGACGAGGAGGGCCTCCTGGAGATCGCCCGCCGCCAGAGCGACCTGCCCGCCGAACCCTTCGTCGACTCCCTCATCCAGGCGGCGCAGGGCCTCGCCGCGGACTGGGGCGGCCTGGCCGACGACGTCGCCGTACTCCACCTCGAATGGAACGCCCCCACGTGAGCGACCCCGCAGAAACCGGAACCACCCCCGACAGGCGGACCCGGCAGGACCGCCACGGCCCGAGCCTGCAGACCTGGCTAAACACCGTGCTCGTCGTCCTGGCCCTCGTGGTCGTCGGCACGGGCGCGCTGGGCGCGACCCTGCTCTCGCACACCACCACCGCCGGGGACCGGCTCGTCGACGGGATCCTGCCCGCCCAACGCGACGCGCTGCGCCTGGAGACGGCCCTGCTGGACCAGGAGACCGGGGTCCGCGGCTACCTGCTCGCGGACGCCCCCGCACTGCTGGAACCGTACGAACGCGGCCTCGTCGAGGAGCGCACCGCCGTCGACCGGCTGAAGGGCGTCCTCGACGGCGGCGGCGACGGCGAGGCCGCGGAGCGCGCGGACCTGGCCGCCGTGGAGGAGGCCGCGCGCACCTGGCGGCAGGAGTTCGCGGAGCCCGCCGTCCGCGCCGTGCGCGAAGGCACGGCGCGGCCTTCGGCGCAGAGCGGCAAGGTCCGCTTCGACGAGGTGCGCCGCCGGATCGCCGCACAGCAGGAGCGGCTCGACACCGTCCAGGCCGAGGCCCGCACCACCTTCGGCGAGGCGCGCGAGCAGCGTGACCACATCCTGCTGGCGATCATCGTCGGCCTCCTGCTGGCGGCGGGCGGACTCGCGGTCCTGCTCCACATCGGCGTCCTGCGCCCGCTCACCCGGATCAGGACCGCCTCCCAGCGGGTGGCCGACGGCGCCTTCGACGAGGAGATCCCGTTCGCCGGTCCCTCCGACCTGCGGGCCCTGGCCCGCTCCGTGGAGGCGATGCGCCGGCGCACCGTGGCCGAGCTGCGCACCTCGCGCCGCAACGCCGAGCGGCTGGACCGCACAGCCGTGGAACTCGACGCCCAGGCGGTGGAGCTGCGCCGCTCCAACGCCGAGCTCGAACAGTTCGCGTACGTCGCCTCGCACGACCTCCAGGAGCCCCTGCGCAAGGTGGCCTCCTTCTGCCAGCTGCTGGAGAAGCGGTACGGGGACCAGCTCGACGAGCGCGGCACCCAGTACATCGGCTTCGCCGTGGACGGCGCCAAGCGCATGCAGGTCCTGATCAACGACCTGCTCACCTACTCCCGGGTGGGCCGGGTCCAGGACGGGTGCGAGCGGGTCGACCTCGACTCCACCCTCGACCGGGCCCTGCGCAACCTGGCCGCCGCCGTCGAGGAGGGCGGCGCCGAGATCAGCAGGCCCGAGCGGCTCCCCGAAGTGGTGGGCGACCCGACCCTGCTGACCATGCTGTGGCAGAACCTGGTGGGCAACGCCGTCAAGTTCCGCTCGCCCGACCGGCCCCCCAGGGTCGAGGTGGCGGTGGTCGACGACCCCGCGGCCGAGCCCGGCTTCGCGGCCTTCGCGGTCACGGACAACGGCATCGGCGTGCCGGCGGAGTTCGCCGACAAGGTGTTCGTGATCTTCCAGCGACTGCACAGCCGGGACGCCTACGGCGGCACCGGCATAGGCCTCTCGCTCTGCAAGAAGATCGTCGAGAACGCGGGCGGGCGCATCCGCATCGACACCACCCACGAGGCGGGCACCCGGATCGTCCTGACCCTCCCCGTCGCCGACGCACCGGACACCCCCGGCGAGGCCGAACCCTCCGCCCGGGCCACCCCTTCCGAAGGAACCGACTCATGAGCATCCCCGCCGACCGCCCGCAGGCCACCCCCGCCGAAGTCCTGCTCGTCGAGGACGACGCGGGCGACGAGCTGATGACCCGCGAGGCGTTCGAGGACAACAAGATCGGAAACGTGCTGCACGTGGTGCGCGACGGCCTGGAGGCGCTCGACTTCCTGTACCGCCGCGGCGCGCACACCGAGGCCCCCCGCCCCGACCTGATCCTGCTCGACCTGAACCTGCCCAAGTACGACGGCCGCCAGGTGCTCGAGCAGATCAAGACGGACCCCGAGCTGAACCACATCCCGGTGGTCGTGCTCACCACATCGGCGGCGGAGGAGGACATCCTGCGCAGCTACAAACTGCACGCCAACGCCTATGTGACGAAGCCGGTGGACCTCGACCAGTTCATCCGCGCGATCCAGCAGATCGACGACTTCTTCGTCACCGTGGTCAAACTGCCGCGCACGCACTGAACACGAGGGGAACCGAGATGACCGACCACCCGGCCACGAACACGGACACGCAGGAGTACGGCGGCCAGATGCCCGGCCGCGTCAGCGTGCGCACCGAGGTGGACGTGCGCATCGTCGTGATGGCGGGGGAGTTCGACATGGACACCGTGAGCGCACTGCGCACCGCGATGGCACCCGACGCACCCGGCGTCACCCGCTACGTACTGGACACGGCCGGGGTGACCTTCGTCGACTCGGCGGCCCTGGGCATCCTGCTGCGCCCCACCCTGGAGCGGCCCGTGGTCCTGGCGGGCACCGTACCGCCCCGGCTGGCCCGACTGCTGGAAGTCACCGGGGCGGACCAGGCGTTCGCCGTGGCCGCCAGCATCGAGGAGGCCGTGGCCATGCCCCTCGCGCCCCGGCACGGCTGATCCGGGACGATCGGAGCCCCGCCCCCGGTTTGAACTCCGCCATCGCGGCCATACGGGCGTCGAACGAACGTCGGCGTCCGCCACGGTCCCCCGCCCCGCACCCGCCGGACGGGGAGCGCGGCGGCCCAGGGGAGAGGGGCCCCCGAATGACCATGGCCGTGGAGGGCGCACCCGCGTCCGCAGGGAGCGCCACCGGGCCGTCCACCGAGGTCCCGGCCCGTGGAGCGTCCGCGTGAGCCTCACCCAGGACGTCCGCACCCCCGACGGGGACCCCGAAGCCGGAGCCCGCCAGGACGAGCGCATCCACCGCGTCCGGCGCCGCCTGGAGCGCCTGATCGGCATCGCCGCGACCGAGGGCAACCACGTGCGCCCGCTGCGCAACGGCGACGAGATCTTCACCGCGATGCTGGACGCCGTCGCCTCCGCCCGGCACACCGTCGACATGATGACCTTCGTCTACTGGAAGGGCGACATCGCCCGCCGCTTCGCCGAGGCGCTCGCCGAGCGGGCCCGCGACGGCGTCCGGGTCCGGCTGCTCCTCGACGGCTTCGGCAGCCGCCTGATCGAACAGGACCTGCTGGATCGGATGGAGCGGGCGGGCGTGCACGTCGCCTGGTTCCGCAAGCCCGCCTTCCTCTCGCCGCTCAAGCAGAACCACCGCTGCCACCGCAAGGTCCTGGTCGTCGACGAGCGGACCGCCTTCACCGGCGGCGTGGGCATCGCGGAGGAATGGTGCGGTGACGCCCGCAACCCGCGCGAATGGCGCGACACCCACGCCGAGGTGCGGGGGCCCGCCGTCGACGGGATCGCGGCGGCCTTCGCGCAGAACTGGGCGGAGTGCCACCCCGAGCTCTTCGACGCCCGGGACCGCTTCGTGGACCACGAGCCCGCCGGTTCGGCGGTCGTCCAGGTGGTCCGCGGCTCGGCCGCCTTCGGCTGGCAGGACATGCAGACGCTGATGCGGGTGGTCCTGGAGTCCGCCGAGGAGCGCGTGCGCCTGGCCACCGCCTACTTCGCCCCCGACCGCTACTTCGTCGACCTGCTCGCCGCGACCGCCCGCCGCGGCGTCACGGTCGAGATCCTGCTGCCCGGCCCGCACACCGACAAGCGGGTGTGCCAACTGGCCGGCCGCCACCACTACGAGCGGCTGACCGCCGCGGGCGTCCGCATCCACGAGTACCAGCCGACGATGATGCACGCCAAGATCCTCACGATGGACGGGATCGCCGCCCTCATCGGCTCGTCGAACTTCAACCGGCGCTCCCTCGACCACGACGAGGAGGTCATGCTGGCCGTGCTCGACACCGAGTTCACCCGGACCCTGGACGCGCACTTCGACGACGACCTGCGCGAGAGCACCCGGATCGGCCCGGCCCGCTGGCGGCGCCGCTCCGTGCTGGAACGCGCCCGGGAGCTGTCCGTGCAGCCGGTGCGCCGCTTCCTGTGAGGCGCCCTGAGGCCTCAGCCCAGGCGCAGCACGGCGACGACGGTCTTTCCCCCGTCGTGCGCACGGCACTCCACGCGCGCGGCGAGCCGCTGGACGAGGGGCCACCCGTAGCCGCCCGGCCGCTCGGTGGTACCCGTGCGCGACACGGGGAGCCGCGGGCTGGCGTCGGCCACGACAGGTGCAGCAGCGACCCGGCGACGCGGGCCCGGAAGCCCGTGACGCCGCCGCCGTGCCGGATGGCGTTGGTGACCAGCTCGGAGGTGACCAGCAGGGCGTCCATGACGCGCACCGCGTCCAGGTCGGTCCCGGCCGGCAGCAGGGCCCGCACCCGGGCCCGCGCGTCCGCGGCGGACACGGGCGGGTGGCCGGGCGCCGGCGCGTCGTCGCCGGAGCGCGCTGCGCCCACGGGGCCGTCGTCGCGCAGCCGGACCACGGACGCGCCGCTCTGCGTCGTCGTCGCGACGACCGGTTCGTCTCCGATCACCCGGACATTGTCCTACGCACGCCGGGGCCGGTGCGCCCCACTACGTTCCGAACAGGGGCGCGCACGCTCGTGCGCACGGGTGACGCTGTGTCACGCCTTCCGTACGGAGGCGGGGGGTCCGGTTGCGGAAGACGCCGTCCATGGAGGATGGTTGCCGCAAGGCAACGACATCCCCGTTGCTTCCGCTCCAGACGAAGAGGTGAGGGGGCCGCACAGCGGGCCCGGACCGTTTTGGTTCCTTCCACGCAGATCACGTCCGGTTCCCCCGCCGCGGGTCGCGCGGGGAACGAATTCCCCTACCCCGTGATCGTGGCGGACGCGCGGCTCCACCTGGTCTCCAGCAACGACGCGGCCCGCCTGCTCTTCCCGGGCGCCCGGCCCGGCACCCCCCTGTCCGGTGCGGTACCCGCCTGGATCGCGTCGGCCCACGCCCGCCGCGTGGGCGCCGAACCGCCCGCGATGCGCCCGCCGGAGCCGCAGACCGGCCCCGCACGGGGACCGATCGGCCCGCGCTCGTACGAAGCGCACCCCACCGCCCGCGAGGACGGCACGGTGGAGTGGTGGCTGGTGGACGAAACGCACCACCGGACCACCCGCGAGGAGCTGCGCACCGAACGCGAACGCACCGCGTTCCTGGTCCGCTCCTCCAACCTGCTGCTGTCCTCCCTCAACCTCGACCGGTGCATGGAGGCCACGGCGCAGCTGGCCGCCGAGCACTTCACGGACGCCGCCCTGGTCCTGGCCCCCGACCACGGCGGCGGCCTGCGCGTCGTCTCCTGCGTCCGCGGCGGCCACCCCTGCACCGCCCTCCTCGCGGTCGACCCGGGGGAGGCCCCCGGACTCGCCGAGGCCCTCCAGGGGTTCCCGCCCGTCCCCTCCCGCTGGCTGGACCCCGCGGTCGCGCCCGACTGGCTACTGCCGGACGGGCTGGCCCGGGTCGGATCGATCGTCGTCACCCCGTTGCCCGGGCACGGCGTGCCCGCCGGCGCCCTGGTCCTCCTGCGCACGGCCGGGGGCGCCCCGTTCTCGGAGGACGAGGAGGTCTTCGCCCGGCTGTTCGCGGCGCGCGCCGGCGCCGCCATGTCCGCGGCGCGCCTGTACGCCGACCAGGCGGCCGTCACCGACACGCTGATGCGAGAACTGCTGCCGCCCAAGCTCCGGCAGACGTCCGGAGTGGAATACGCGGGCGGCTACCGGCCCTCCAAGGACCACGAGCGGGTCGGCGGCGACTTCTACGACCTCCACCCGATGGGCGGCCGCGACGAAGCCTCCCTGGTGGTGCTGGGCGACGTCTGCGGCAAGGGGCTCGAGGCCGCCGTCATGACCGGGAAGATCCGCAACACATTGCAGGCCCTCCTGCCCATGGCGGACGACCACCACCGCGTCCTCAGCCTGCTCAACTCCTCGCTGCTGAAATCCGACAGCACCCGCTTCGCGACGATGGTGCTCGCCTCCGCGGCCCGCGAGGGCAACGCCGTGCGCCTGCGCCTGACCAGCGCGGGCCACCCGGCGCCCCTCGTCCTGCGCGTCGACGGCAGCATCGAGGAGGCGCCCACCCGGGGCACCCTCGTCGGGGCCCTGCCCGAGATCACCACCGAGACCGCCTCGGTGACGCTCGCCCCCGGCGACGCCTGCGTCCTGTACACGGACGGGATCAGCGAAGCCCGCGGCGGCCCCCTGGGCGGGGCGATGTTCGGCGAGGAACGGCTGCGCCGCGCCCTGTCCGAGTGCGCGGCCATGCCCGCCGAGGCCGTGGTGGAACGCGTACAGATGCTCGCCGCCCAGTGGATCGGCGCCGGGCGCCACGACGACATGGCCGTCGTGGTCATCTCCGCCCCGCGCACCAACCACCTCAGTGCGGTGGACGGCCACACACGGGGCAGGTTCACCGCATGAGCCCGCACCACACCACCACATCCCCCGCCGCGCCCGCCCCGAGGTCGGCGCCCACCCGCCCGGCGGAGCTCGCCGAGCAGCTCTGGCAGGCGCTGCTGGCCCTCGACGAATCCGCGGCCGTCGCCGCGGTGCTGCGCGCCCTGGACCAAGGACTCGCCCCGGAATCCGCCCTGCTGGACGTCATCGCCCGGGTCCAGGGCCGGATCGGCGAGGAATGGGCGGCCGACCGCATCACCGTGGCCCAGGAGCACGCGGCGACCGCGATCAACGACCGGGCCGTCGGAGCGGTCGCCCTGCACCCCGCGGCCCGGACGCGACCGCACCGGGGCAAGGTGACCGTCGCCTGCGTGGACGGCGAATGGCACGCCCTGCCCGCCCGGTTGCTGGCCGAAGTCCTGCGGCTGCGCGGCTGGCACGTCGACTACCTCGGCGCCCAGGTCCCCGCCCCGCACCTGATCGCCCACGTGCACCGCACCGGGCCCGACGTCGTGGCCCTCTCCAGCTCCCTGCCCACCCGCCTGCCCACGGCGCACGCCACGATCACCGCGTGTCGGGCCGCCGGCACCCCGGTGATCGTCGGCGGAGCCGCCTTCGGCCCCGACGGCCGGTACGCCCGGCTCCTGGGCGCGGACGCGTGGGCGCCGGACGCCCGTACGGCCGCGGACGACCTGGCCCGGGCACCCCTCGGCCGTCCCTGCCCCGGCCGGCAGTCGCTCGACGACCTCCCGCACCTGCAGGACCAGGAGTACACCCTGGTGGCACGAGGGAGACAGCGGCTGGTCCGCGAGGTCTTCGTCGAACTCCAGGAGAACCACCCGGCGATGCGGGAGTACACCGACGTCCAGCGCGAACGCACCGCGGAGGACCTCTCCCACATCGTCGACTTCCTCGCCGCGTCGCTCTACACCGACGACACGGACCTTTTCCTCCGCTTCCTGCTGTGGACGGCCGACGTACTGGAATCCCGGGGCGTACCGGCCACCTCGCTGCTGCCCGCGCTCGCCCTGCTGGCCCACCGGCTGTCCGACTTCCCCCGGGCCACGGCCACCCTGCGGGCCGCATCGGCCCGGCTCACCCGCACCGGCACCCGTACCCCTTTGACCCCGACCGGGACCACCGCATGACGACTTCCCCCACCACCCCGCTGCGCCTGTCGCACCACTACGCCGACGGAGTCGTCGGCGTGGAGCTGCACGGCGACCTCGACCACCGGCACGCCGAACTCCTCGTCGACGCCGTCCGTCGCGCCCTCGCGGAGCACGACGGACCGCACGAGGTACGGGTCGACTGCGCGGGCCTGACCACCGTCGACAGCATCGGCCTGGCCGCCCTGCTCATGATCCGCCGGCACACCGACGCCGCCGGGGCCGTCCTCCAGCTGGAGAGCCGCACCACCCAACTCGACCGGCTCCTGCGCCTCACCGGCACCCTCGGCCACTTCACGCACACCCGCCCGGGCGCCCAGCCGGGCACCGGACCGCTGGAAGCCGGGCCGGGCGAGGAGCAACCTCCGGCCCGCTCCCCGGACCCGGGCGCTTGATCGGCGTCGAAGGCCGCGGGGCCGCGAAGTGCCGCGCCCTCAGCAGAGCTTGCCGGTGTACCAGGCGTTGCGGATCTGCGACGTGGTGCCCAGCTGCGTGACACCGGGGCGGACGCAGTGCTTGGTGTCCCACTCGTTGATCCGGTCGATCTTGATCTGGATGTGGGAACCGTCCGAGGTGCAGTGGTTGTAGAAGGCCAGGAAGTTCTTCGTGAAGTACCCGCAGGGATCCACCGCGGAGGCTCTCGGGGCCGCGGGGGCGGCGGTGGCGACCGGAGCGGTGACACCCAGCAGCAGGGCGGTCAGAGCGAGGGGCAGAAATCGTCGTGTACCCATGAGGGCTACCTACCCCCGCGCCGAAACGGCTGAAACGAAAGCAGAGCCTCCGCAACGGGTGCGCGCCGGGGCGCGCTCCGGCGCGTGCCCCCGCGCCCGGTCGACATCGGGCAGCGCTGTTCCTCAGGCCGGGCCGGGCCCGCTCGCGCCGCCGAGCAGCCTGTCCACGAGGAGTTCCGGGTAGCCGGTGGCCGGCAGGTCGATGCCGAAGATCGCCCGGACGTAGAAGGGCCCGATCAGCTGGTCGAGGATCTCCTCCAGCGGCGGCGGCACCTCGCCCCGGGCCGCGGCCCGCTCGCGGATCTGCTCTATCGAGCGCATGCGCCGCCGGAAGTGCCGCGCCCGCTCGCTCTGTTCCTGCGTGCTGCTCGGCATGGACAGGATGACGGCGCGCACGAGGGCGCGCCCTTCGGGGGTGTGCATGCTCGCGACGCTGGCCTCGGCCCAGGCGACGAGGTCGCCGCGCAGGGTGCCGGTGTCGCCCAGCGGCGAGTCGCGTTCGAGGCGGGTGGTCACCGTGTCGGCCAGCAGTGCGTCCAGGCTGCCCCAGCGCCGGTAGACGCTGGTGTGGTTGACACCGGCGCGTCCCGCGATCGCGGGGATGGAGAGGTCCTCGCCCTCCGGGGTCGAGAGCAGCTCGATGACCGCTTGGTGGACCGCTTCGCGGACCTGTTCAGGACTCCTGCGGATGCGCGCGGCCGGTTGTTTCTGAGTCACACCCCCATCTTAAGCACAGATATTTGCTTCCAGGCGGCCGAGGCCCTACAGTCGCCACCACAAGCACAGATCTGTGCTTACGGTGCCGTCGAAGGAGACCGCCATGAAGCAGCTGCTGTTCCCGAACAACACCCAGTTCTGGTACGAGACCCTGCGCTCGATGAGTCACATCGCCTACGGCGGCGCCGACTTCGGCGAGGTCGTCTCCACCGCCGCGCGGATCACCGAGGGCGACTACGACAGTTGGTACACCGAATGGTTCGCCACCGCGGGCCGGGTGTCCTCGGAGGCCGAGAAGGCGCTGTCGGGCGGCCACCGGGTCAGCGCCCGCGACGGGTTCCTGCGGGCCTCGAACTACTACCGGTCGGCGGAGTTCTTCCTGCACGGCAAGGACTGCGACCCGCGCCACGACCACGCCTACGACCGTTCCGTGGAGTGCTTCCGGGCCGCTGCCGCCCTCTACACCACCCCGAGCATCGAGCCGGTCCGGATCCCCTACGAGGACACCACGCTGCCCGGCTACCTCTACCGCGTCGACGACTCGGGCACCCCCCGGCCGACGCTGATCATGCACAACGGCTTCGACGGCACCGCCGAGGAGATGCACTTCTTCGGCGCGCTGGCCGCCGTCGAGCGCGGCTACACCGTGCTCGTCTTCGACGGCCCCGGAATGCCCGGGCCGCGCCACCACCAGGGCCTGGTCTTCCGCCCGGACTGGGAGAACGTCATCACCCCGGTGATCGACTTCGCCGAGACGGTGCCGGAGGTCGACAACGGCCGCATCGCGCTGCTCGGTCTCAGCATGGGCGGACTGCTCGCCCCCCGGGCGGCCGCCTTCGAGCACCGGCTGGCCGCGCTGATAGCCGTCGACGGCCTCTACGACCTCGGCCAGACGTCCGTCCGCAACATCCCCGGCGACCGGAAGGAAGCCGAACGCCTGCTGCGGGCACGGACCGCCCCGGAACTCGACGCCGCCCTCGAGCAGATCATGGCCAAGGACCCGATCGCCCGCTGGGCACTGAACCACGGCATGTACGTCATGGGGGTCGACACCCCCCGCGCCTTCAACGCCTCCTACCTCGACTACACCCTCGCGGACGGGATCGCCGAAAGGATCCAGTGCCCCACCCTCGTGTGCGACGCCGCGGAGGACGAGTTCTTCAAGGGCCAGCCGGAACAGCTCTACGCACACCTCACCTGCCCCAAGACCCTCATGCTCTTCACCGCCGACGAGGGCGCCGGCGCCCACTGCCACCCCGGCGCCATGCGCCACGCCAACGCCCGCATCTACGACTGGCTCGACGACACCCTGACCCCCGCCCGCGCCTGACCCCGCCCCGCGAGCAACCGCGGGGGCCGGCGGTGACCGAGGGCCCGTCGGCCCACCCGGTGTGATCGGGTAGCGTACGCCCGCACGCGCGTTCTGGGGGGAATCACACATGCGCAACGACGTCAGGAACCTGCTCGGCCTCACGGCTCTGGGGGTCCTCGTGCTGACCGGCTGTTCCCCGGCGGCGCGGGCCCCGGCGCCGGCCGACGGGGGACCCGGCGCGTCCGTGCGGCCCTTGACCGACGCGCAACTCCGCCCGCGCCTGCTGGAGCCGACCGATCTGGGCACCGACTTCCGGGTGCGGCCCCAGGCGACGGCGAAGCCCGACGAGACGGCCGTGGTGGGATGCCCGCCCCTGGAGAAGCTCGGCCCCCTGCCGGCGGACGGCTCACTGGGCTTCCCGCACCGGGCCACCGTCTCCTTCGCGCACCCGTCGCAGGAGGCCGGGCTGAGCGAAGAGATCTACAGCGACACCGAGGCGAAGATCTCCGGCCGGTCCCGGGAGGTCTTCACCGCCACGGAGGCGTGCCCGGAGTTCCGGATGGTGTCCGGAACCCCGCCCCTCGACGTGACGCTGCGGGCGACCGTCCAGAAGGTGGCCGCGCCGCGGCTCGGCGACGAGCAGTGGGGGCACGTCCTGACGCTCACGGCCGACGGACGTCCCAGCGTGACGAAGGTGATCGCCGTCCGGTCCGGCAACGTACTGGTCGTGCTCTCGGGCAGCCCCGCCCTCGTCGACGCCCACGTGGACAAGGCCCTGGCGAAGGCCCTGAAGCCCACCGGCTGAGTCGTCGACCGGGGCCCGCTGCGCTCAGCCGAGGAAGTCGACGCGGTCGATGAGACCCTCGCGCACCCGGTAGGCCACCAGGACGCGGACCGGCTCGTCGGCCAGGCCGTGGGCGATCTCGTGGTCGACCACCCAGTCGCCTTCGACGAGCCGCCCCACGATCTCCGCCCGGCAGCGGCCTTCGGCGAACTGGGCGGCGTACTTGTCCCGCAGGGCCTGTCGGCCCCGCAGTCGGCTGCCGTCGGACCGTCGGACCGTGACGTCCTCGGCGTAGGTGGCGGCGAAGGCGTCGATGTCGTGGCCGTTGTAGGCGGCGAGCTGCCGCTCGACCACGTCGCGCGGTTCGGTCATGTGGTGGCTCCTTGCGTTGCAGGTCTACGGTGTCAGGCCGCGAGGCGACGGGTGGCGAGTTCCGCGTAGAGCGCGGCTCCCTCGGGGAGCACCGCGTCGTCGAACTCCGCGTAGGGCGAGTGATTGAGCGGCAGGTCGTCGGGGTCGGCCCCCTTCGGGGCCGCGCCGAGCCACGCGAACGATCCCGGAACGGCTTCGAGCACCCGGGAGAAGTCCTCCGACCCGGTCATCGGGTTCGCCATCGTCCGGTAGCGCTCCTCGCCGAAGACCTCGCGGACCGTCTCCGCCAGGAAGTCGGTCTCGGCCCCGTCCGTCACGGTCACCGGGTACTCGGGAAGGTACTCGACCTCCGCCCGCAGGCCGTGGGCGGCCGCGACGGATGCGACCAGCTCCACCACGGTCTCGGCGACCTTGGCCCGCGCCTCGGCGGAGAAGGTGCGCACGGTCGCCTCGAAGCGCGCGGACTCCGGGATGATGTTGCGCTGGGTGCCGGCCCGCAGGAGCCCGACGGTGACCACCACCGGATCGAACACGTCGAAGCGGCGGGTCACCATGGTCTGCAGGGCGGCGACCATCTCACAGGCCGCCGGAACGGGGTCCATGGCCCGGTGCGGCATCGAACCGTGGCCGCCCGCGCCGTGCACGGTGACGTTCAGCGCATCGGAGGCGGCGAGGATCGGCCCGCGCCGGGAGCTGAACTCGCCGTGCGGCATGGTCGACGCCACGTGCAGGGCGTACGCGGCGACCGGACGCCTGCCCGCCGCGTCCAGCACGCCCTCGGCGAGCATCGCTCCGGCGCCGTCCCAGCCCTCCTCGCCGGGCTGGAACATGAAGACCACGTCGCCGTGGAGCCGGTCCCTACGTGCGGCCAGCAGGTGCGCGGAACCGGCGAGCATGGCGGTGTGCAGATCGTGCCCGCAGGCGTGCATGGCGCCGTTGTCGGCGGCGAAGGACACCGGGGCCTTCTCCGTGATCGGCAGCCCGTCCATGTCGGCGCGCAACAGCACCACCGGCCCCGGTCGCCCGCCGCGCAGCACCGCGGTGACCGAACTCAGCGCGGAGCCCCGGCTCACCTCCAGCGGCAGTCCGTCCAGGGCCTCGAGCACCCGCTCCTGGGTGCGCGGGAGGGCCAGACCCAGCTCGGGGAACCGGTGCAGGTCGTGGCGGAGCCGGACCAGGTCCGGGGCCAGCCCGAGAGCATCGTCGTACAGGGACACGGGTACCTCCGTCGCACCCGCGCGAGCGGGAACTTGTGCAGAGCGATCTTGTTCCCTGATTCTTGGTCCCGAGGCGGGAGTTTCCCGCGATTGTGCAGGATCACGCCACCAGGGGACCTCCCATGAACGAATCCACCGGAAGCCGCCGGTGAGCCGCGCCGACGCGACGGTGGACGAACTGGACCTCGCCCTGGTGAACGCGATGCAGCTGCGCCCCCGGGCGCCCTGGTCGCTGCTCGGCCAGACCCTCGGCATCAGCCCCGTCACCGCTGCCCGCCGCTGGCACCGCCTCTCGTCGGCCGGGATCGCCTGGGTGACGGCGTACGGCCTGCCGCACCCCGATGACCGCGGCTGCGTCGCCTACCTCGACCTGGACTGCGCGCCCGACCGGCTGCGGCAGATCGCTGACGAACTGGCCGAGGACCCGCACGTGATGAGCATCGAGCACCACTCCCAGGGCTGCGACCTCGTCGTCACCGCCGCCTTCACCGACCTCGCGACGGTCTCCCGGTACACCGCTGAACGCCTCGGCCGACTCCACGGAGTCGACGCCGTACGCGTCCACCTCGCGACCTGCTTCTACGCCGAGGGGATCCGCTGGCGGCTGGACTCGCTGGACCCGGCCCAGCGCGTGGAGCTGCACGACGATCATGCGGCGGGCAACGGGACGGCCTCCGGGGTCCGGGCGGAAGTCCGCGTCGAGGACCGCGAGTTGCTCATCAGGCTGGGTGTCGACGGCCGCCTCGACCAAGCCGAGCTGGCCGCCGCCACCGGGCTCAGCCCGTCCACGCTGCGCCGCCGCCTCGACCGGCTCGCAGCCTCCGACGCGATCCGCTTCCGCTGCGAGATCGCCGCCCGCGACGCGGGCCGACCGGTCCTGGCGACCTTCCTGGCCGACCTCCCGGCGGACCGGCTGGACGAGGTCGGCCATCAGCTCGCCCGACTCCCCGAGGTCCGGCTGTGCGTATCCGTCACCGGCGCGCACAACCTGATGCTCTCCGTCTGGCAGCGCTCCCTCGCCGACGTCCAGCGCCTGGAGACCGCTCTCGCCCGCAGGTTCCCCGACCTGCGCGTGGCCGAGCGCCGCGTGTCCCTGCGCACCGTGAAGCGGATGGGCCGGATCCTCGACGCGGACGGACGCGCGGTGCGCGCCGTTCCGTTGGACATCTGGCGGGATCCGACCCGGCCTCCCGGCATCCGCTGACACCCGTTCAGGCCGGCCGACGTACGGGAAGAGGAAGTGACGGTTGACCGCGCCGCCGCTCATGTGGTCGCCTCGTGGGCAGTGAGGCCGCGTACGAGCCGGAGGCGTCGACGGCGACGCCCCCGCTCGGAGGGGAGACGGCTCGATGACGAAGACCGACCTGGTCCACCTGTCCGGCGACGGGATCAGGGTGGCGATCGACCGCCGCACCGGCGCCCTGGCGCGGGTGGAGTCGACGGGGACCGGATGGCGGGTCACCGACCGGACCGAGCTGGCGGCCGGGTTCCGACTGCTCATCCCGCTTCCCGGACGCCGCAACAATCCGGCCGACGGCGTGCGACAGGATCCCCCCGAGATCCGGGTCGACCCCTCGGGCGGCGCGATCACGCTCTCCTGGCGGCGGGTGCGCTCCGAGCACGGCGGCGAACACCCGATCGGCGTGGTCCAGCGGATCAGCGTCACCGGACGACGGGTCCTGTTCGAGACCACCGTGGACAACCGGTCCGAGCACACCGTCGAGAACGTCTGGGCACCGTGCCTCGGGGACCTCCGCCCACCCTCCGCGGACCAGGAGCTGCGCAGCTTCTGCCTGTCCCAGGCGACCGCCGTGCAGCAGCGGCTGTGGCCGCGCTTCCAGGGCAACTGCCCACCCCACGGCGTCGATCACCCGACCCAGATGGCCAGCTTCGACGATCCGAACGCCGGTGCGACACCCGGTTCCCCCTTCATGCTGGTCCTGGCGCGGGACCAGGGGATGTACGTCGGTGTCGCCGAGCGCCGGGACGATCTCGTGAGCTGGCGGTCCGAACTGGTCCCCGGGTACGCGGACACCATCGCCCGACAGCCGGACCCCGACGCGACGATCCGGTTCTCCACCGTCCACCTGCCCTTCGTCGCGCCCGGCACGACGAAGGCGCTCACCCCGATCGCGCTCGAACTGTTCCAGGGCGACTGGCACACCGGTGCGGACATCTACCGGCGCTGGCGGGGGGAGTGGATGGCCGGACCGACGGCGCCCGCCTGGACGGGCGAGCCGCACGCCTGGCTCCAGCTGCACCTCAACTCGCCCGAGGACGAACTGCGCCTTCCTTTCCGTGAGTTGCCCGAGGTGGGGCGGGAGTGCGCCGACGCGGGAATTCGCGCGATCCAGCTCGTGGGGTGGAACGAGGGCGGCCAGGACCGCGGCTACCCCTTCCACCGGCCCGATCCCAGGCTCGGCACCTTCGAGGAACTGCACGACGCGATCGCGCGGATCCAGGAGCTCGGCGTCAAGGTGGTGCTCTTCGCCAAGTTCACGTGGGGCGACCGGACCGCCCCCCGGTACTCGGAGATCGCCGCGGACACCGTCAAGGACCCGTACGGCGACCCCTACAACGGCGTCCACTACCGCTACCAGACCTCCACCCAACTGCTCGGCGTCAACGTCCGTCACCTGATCCCGATGTGCTTCGGCAGCGAGCGCTACCTGGCCGTCTGCGAGCGGGAGTTCGCCATCATCGTCGCGCTGGGCGCGGCGGGCCTGCTGTTCGACCAGTGCCAACACCACGCCGACGCCCGGCTCTGCTTCGACCCCGGCCACGGCCATCCGCTCGCCTGGCCCGTCTACGGCAACGACAACGAGCTCGTCCGCCGGTTCTCCCGGCAGACGCCGCGGACGCCCGACTTCCTCTACGCCGGGGAGCGCCTGTACGACTGGGAATTCGAGCGGTACCACCTCTCGTACCTCCAGAGCGCGGACCCCGGGCACCTCCCGCTCCACCGGTACCTGCTGCCAGGGGCGTCGATGATGACCGCGGTCAGCGGCTTCGACGACCGCAACATGATCAACCAGTGCCTGCTGTACCGGTACCTCATCAGCTACGAACCGTTCCACTTCAAGGGACGCCCGACCGACTTCCCCCGGACCATCGCCTACGGCCGGCAGATGGACGCGCTCCGCACCGAACTGCGCGACTGGTTCTGGGACGGCACGTTCCGCGACACCGTGGGCGCCGAGGTGCGGTCCGCCGACGGAAGCCCGCACCACCCGTATGCCGTCCATCTGCACCGCCACACGCGCGAGCCCGCTCTCGCCGTCGCCAACTACGCCGCCGAGACCGCGTCGGTCCGGATCGAAGGGATCGGCTCCCGGCCCCTCTACCGGCTCGTCGGCGACGACAGGTGGACCGGCGTCGTCGACGGGCGCCTCGACCTGCCGCCGCGCTCCGCGGCCGTCGTCATCCCGGCGGGGGGAACCCCGCGAAGGCGGGCTCAGCCTCCGGCGGCGTAATCCAGCACGTAGACGCCCGCGTACCCCGACACGCACAGGCGGGAGTCGGAGATCCAGGCGCACGAACGCAGTTCCTGCCCCACGCGCAGCGCGCTGCGGCACTGCCCGGTGCGGGCGTCCCAGATCCGGATGACGCCGTCCGTGCCGGTGCTCGCGATCAAGGCGTCGTCCGGGGAGACGGCGCAGTCCCAGACGGCGCTGCCGGCGTCCATGGTGAGCAGGGAGGTCCCCGTGGCGGTGTCCCAGGTGCGGACGGTCCCGTCGTAGGCGGCGGAGGCCAACCACGCACCGTCCGCCGAGAAGGCGCAGTTGATCACCCGGTTCGTGTGGCCGGCCAGGACAGAGATCAGGGTGCGGGACCCGAGGTCCCACAGGCGCACGAGCCGATCCGTTCCGCACGAGGCGAGCCTGGTCCCGTCGCGGGAGATCGAGCAGCCGAACAGCTGGCCGAGATCGGCGCCGAGCACGGCGAGGGGCGCGCCGTCGGCGGTGTCCCACAGGCGGATCGTCCCGTCACCGCTGACGGTGGCCACCTGCGCGCCGTCCGGGGTGAAAGCGCAGCGCTCGACCCATGCCGTGTGGCCGCTCAAGGTGAGGTGCGGGAGCCGGCCGTCACCGTCGGGCTTCCACAGGTGGAGGGTGCTGTCGTGTCCGTCGGCGGCTCCGCTGGAAGCGATCCACGAGCCGTTCGGCGCGACCGCGCAGCACGCCGCCCCGCCGGTACCGGCGTTGCGGACGGCCAGTTCGCTGCCCGTGGCGACGTCCCAGAGCCGCACGGCGCCGTCGTCGCCCGAGGAGACGATCCGGGCGCCGTCCGGGAAGACGGCGCACTCGCGGACCGGTTCGACCGGGCCGCGCACCCGGGTGCGCACGGCTGCCGCCCCGGGGAGCCTGCCGCCGTCCCCGTCACCCCACCGCGGGCGCCAGACCCGCACCATGGTGTCCGCACCGCCCGCGGCGATCCAGCTCGCATCGGGGGCCACCGCACAGGAGGTGGCGCCTCCGGTGTCTCCGAAGAGGGTGATCCCGAGGTGCCCGGCGGTCGGATCCCAGACGCGGACGGTGCGGTCCGCACCCGCCGAGACCAGCAGGGCGCCGTCGGCCGCCACGGCACACGCGTTGACCCACCCCTCGTGGCCCGTCAAGGACAGCCGCTCCAGACCGGACCGCAGGTCCCAGACGCGGACCGTGCCGTCGGCTCCGGCCGATGCCAGCCAGGTGCCGTCCGGTGCGACGGCGCAGCCCATGACCGCGCCT